>CAZTTL010000099.1:0-11548 GCA_964616635.1 uncultured Rhodoplanes sp.
TGCCGCTGCGTGGTGGCGCTCTGCCTCGAGGACGGCTCGCTCCACCGCTTCCGCGCCCAAAAGACGATAGTTGCCACCGGCGGCTATGGCCGTGTCTATTATTCCTGCACCGGCGCCCATACCCAGACCGGCGACGGCAATGGCATAGTGCTGCGCGCCGGGCTACCGGTGCAGGACCTGGAATTCATTCAGTTCCACCCGACCGGCATCTATGGCGCCGGCTGCCTGATCACCGAAGGATCGCGCGGCGAAGGGGGTTATCTCGTCAATTCCGAGGGCGAGCGCTTCATGGAGCGTTACGCGCCGTCCGCCAAGGACCTCGCCTCGCGTGACGTCGTCTCCCGCGCGATGACGGTCGAGATTCGCGAAGGCCGCGGCGTTGGCAAGAACAAGGACCACATCTTCCTGCACCTCGATCATCTCGATCCGAAGGTGCTGGCGGAGCGACTGCCGGGCATCTCCGAGAGCGCGAAGATTTTCTCCGGGGTCGATGTCACCAAGGAGCCGATCCCGGTGCTGCCGACCGTCCATTACAATATGGGCGGTGTCCCCACAAACTATCACGCTGAGGCGCTGACCAAGAAGGAAGGTGACCCCGATCGTGTCGTTCCTGGACTGATGGCGGTCGGTGAGGCCGCCTGCGTCTCCGTGCACGGCGCCAACCGGCTCGGCTCGAACTCGCTGATCGATATCGTCGTGTTCGGGCGGGCGGCGGCGGATCGCTGTGCCGCCGTTCTCGAACCGAATGGAAGCCAGCCGGAGCTGCCAGCGAATGCGGGCGACAAGGCGTTGGCGCGGCTCGACAAGTTCCGCAATGCCAATGGCGGCACGCCGACGGCCGAGTTGCGCCTGCGTATGCAGAAGGTGATGCAGGCCAACTGCGCGGTGTTCCGCACCGGGGAGATCCTCTCCGAGGGCGTGCGCTTGATCGACGAGGTGGCCGCCAGCGCTGCCGATGTGAAGGTGACCGATCGCTCGCTGATCTGGAACACCGATCTCATCGAGACGCTGGAATTTGACAATCTCATCGCCCAGGCGGTGGTGGCGATGAATGCTGCGAATAACCGCACCGAAAGCCGCGGCGCGCATGCGCGCGAGGACTACCCGAACCGCGACGACCAGAACTGGATGAAGCACACGCTGGCCTGGCTCGACAGCGACGGCCGCAAGGTGACGATCGACTACCGGCCGGTGCACACCTACACGCTCACGAACGAAGTGCCCTATATCGAGCCAAAGGCGAGGGTTTACTGAAATGGTCGAATTCACCCTGCCCAAAAATTCGCGCGTCACCGAAGGCAAGGTCTGGCCGGCGCCGCAAGGGGCACAGAATGTGCGGGAGTACCGCATCTATCGCTGGAATCCCGACGACGGCAAAAATCCGCGCATCGACACCTACTCGGTCAATGTCGACGACTGCGGGCCAATGGTTCTCGACGGGCTGCTCTGGATCAAGAACAACATCGATCCCACCCTTACATTCCGTCGCTCATGCCGCGAGGGTATCTGCGGCTCCTGCGCGATGAACATTGACGGGGAGAATACCCTCGCCTGCACCAAGGACATGCACGAGACGAAGGGGCCGGTGAAAATCTATCCGCTGCCGCACCAGCCGGTGGCCAAGGATCTGGTTCCCGACCTCACCAATTTCTTTGCTCAGCACGCCCTCATCCAGCCCTTCCTGCAGACGGAGACGCCGCCACCCGAGAAAGAGTGGAAGCAGAGCCGCGAGGACCGCGAAAAGCTCGACGGGCTTTACGAGTGCATCCTGTGCGCTTGCTGCTCGACCGCGTGTCCGGAATACTGGTGGAATCCGGATCGCTATCTCGGCCCGGCCGCACTGCTCCATGCCTATCGCTGGGTGATCGACTCACGCGATGAGGCAACCGGCGAGCGGCTCGATGCGCTTGAAGATCCATTCCGCCTGTTCCGCTGCGTCACCATCCTTAATTGCTCGAAGGCGTGCCCGAAGAGCCTCAACCCGGCCAAGGCAATTGCCGAGCTGAAGAAGCTGATGGTCGAGCGGCAGAAGATCTGACGCCGTTCTTGCTGCGTCATGCAAACGGCCGGGCTTGGTCCCGGCCTTTTTTTGGCGACGTCAGCGGCTGTCCAACGGATAAACGGTGCTCATCCGTTGCGCATGACGGAACATGACCGGAGGCGATCCGTTGAAGGAGAGACCCACCGGAGGCGCTGATGCCGAGCGAAGATGCCAACAAAGTCTGGGATCTCATCGAGAGGATTCCGATCTGCATGCTCGTCACGCACGACGGAGACGATGTTCGCTGCCGCCCGATGGTGTCCTTTGCTCGCCGCGATGACCATGCTGTCTATTTTTTGACCGACGCGCGCCGCCACAATGACGAGGAAGTTGCGCGTGACCCGCGGGCGTGTCTCGTCTTTGTCGATCCCGCCGGCCAGACCTTCGTGTCTATTTCCGGGCAGGCCACCGTCTCGAACGACCGCACCAAGATCGAGGAACTGTGGTCGCTGCCCGCGGAGGCTTGGTGGGATGGTCCGGATGATCCCGCTATCCGGTTGCTCGCCGTTACCCCGAAGGATGCCGAATTCTGGGACGCGCCGGGCAGGATGGTAAGCTATGTGAAAATGGCGACCGCTCCTGTGTGAGTGATACGCGCCCCACGCTTGCGGAGAACAAGAAGGCACACCAAGGTCGATCCACGATAACGCTGCGTCGCCATCGACAGTACGTCGGCTATGCGGCCTGGATTTTGCTTGGCCCCGATCACATCCGTCAGGTCTCGATGGCAACGAGGACATCAGTGGATTTGACAACGGCTATCGCGGGTTGGCCGGTCGTCAATTTGAGGTCGTCGACCGCTTCGTTGGTGATCGATGCCGTCATGACGGCCCCATCGCCGACATCGATGCGCACATGCGACGTGGTGGCGCCTTTGACGACGTCGACAATGGTGCCTTTGAGCTGATTTCGGGCGCTGATCCTCATGATGCGATCTCCGACTTGAAATTCCCGCCCGAGGGCGGCTATACGTTATATAGCCAGACTATATGACGTAAGGCGAGCCCAATTAATGGCCATTGAAGCGAGCGTCACGCTGCGCAGCGAGCACCTTCCGAGCGTTGGCCGCGATCGCATCCGGCTGCTTCAGGCGGTGGCGCGCGAAGGCAGCATCACCGCCGGCGCCAAGGCGGCTGGCCTCACCTACAAGGCGGCCTGGGATGCGCTGGACGCCATGGCGAATCTGTTCGGGCATCCTTTGCTGGAAACCCGAACCGGGGGACGGGCGGGCGGTGGAGCCCGTCTCACGCCGACCGGCGTCCGCGTGATCGAGGCGTTCGGACGGCTCGAAGCGGAAATGAGCCGCGCGCTGCGCGCCATCGAACCGGACCTCGCCGGCAGTGGAATCTCACCATTTAGTCTTTTCTCCGGGTTCTTCATGCGAACAAGCGCGCGCAATGCCCTGCGGGGCACGATCACGGCCATCCGGTCGGATAGGTTGGCCGCCGAGATTGCCGTTACGGTGTCCGACAAGACGATCTACGCGCTCATCACCAAAGAGAGCTTGAGCGAGCTCGGCCTGTGCGTCGGCCGTGAAGCGGTCGTCCTGATCAAGGCACCCTTCGTCGTGATCGCGCCGGGCGCGGAGGCGCCTGCGGTTTCCGTCCGCAATTGCCTGCAGGGCGTGGTGGCGCGCTGCGAGACATCGGCGGTCAGCGCCGAGGTCGTGCTCGATATCGGCGGCGGCAAGACGATCGCCGCCACGATCACCGCGCGCAGCGCGGAAGCCCTCGGCCTCGCTCCCGGAAAGCCGGCCTGCGCGCTGTTCGACGCGGCACACGTCATCATCGCGATCGACTGATCAGCAAGGAGAATCGCATGAAACTCGGTGGACTGCTGCGGCTTGGCTTCGTTGCCATTATTGCGGCGCTGGTCAGCAGCAACGCCGATGCGGCCGACACCAATGTCGCCGTCGCCGCCAACTTCACCGATGCCGCCAAGGAGATCGCGGCCGCGTTCAAGCAGAAGACCGGCCATCAGGCGGTGCTCAGCTTTGGCTCGAGCGGGCAGCTCTACACGCAGATCACCCAGGATGCGCCGTTCCAGATCATGCTGTCGGCCGACCAGGCCCGCCCCAAAAAGCTGGTTGCCGATGGGTTGGCCGTGGCTGACAGCCGCTTCACCTACGCCATCGGCAAGCTTGTCCTGTGGAGCAAGACGAAGGACCTCGTGAAGGGCGAGGCGACGCTGAAGGCCGGCGCTTTTTCCAAGCTCGCGATCGCCAACCCGACGGCGGCCCCTTACGGCGCCGCCGCAGTCGCAGCGCTGAAGGCGCTCAAGGTCTATGAGACGCTGCAGCCGAAGATCGTCCAGGGCAACAACATCGCGCAGACCTTCCAGTTCGTCGATACCGGCAATGCCGAGCTCGGTTTTATTGCGCTCTCGCAGATCGCCGGGGAGCCCTCTGGTTCGCGCTGGCTCGTGCCACAGACGCTCTATCCGCCGATCCGGCAGGACGCCGTGCTGCTGAAGAAAGGGGCCGGCAACGCGGCCGCTGCTGCCTTCCTTGCCTTTCTCAAGGGACCTGAGGCGCGCGCCATTATCGAAAAATACGGCTATGGCGTCGACACCAGCCGGAGCTGACCCCGCATGCAGGGCTTGCCTCCCGATATCTGGCAGCCGGTCCGTCTGACGGTCGAGCTTGCCGCGATCACGACCCTCATCCTGCTGCTGCTCGGCACGCCGATTGCGTGGTGGCTCGCCCGCTCGAAGGTTTGGTGGAAGGAGGCGGTGGCGACGCTGGTCGCCATGCCGCTGGTGCTGCCGCCGACCGTGCTCGGCTTCTACCTTCTGGTCGTGCTCGGCCCGAACGGACCGGGCGGCGCAATTGCCGGACTGTGGGGTGCGCGCACGCTGGCCTTCACCTTCGAAGGCCTGGTCATCGGCTCGGTCGTCTATTCGATGCCGTTCGTGGTGCAGCCGATCCGCAACGCGTTTGCGGCCATCGGCGACCGCCCTTTGGAGGTCGCGGCGACCTTGCGCGCCTCGCCCGCCCGGGCCTTCTGGACCGTTGCCGTTCCGCTGGCGCGCCCCGGATTTCTCACCGGCGCGGTGCTCGGCTTTGCCCATACCGTCGGCGAATTCGGCGTCGTGCTGATGATCGGCGGCAATATTCCCGGCAGCACCAAAGTGCTGTCGGTCGCGATCTACGACTATGTCGAAACCTCGCAATGGCGCGAAGCCAACATCCTCGCGGCCGGCATGGTGGTGTTTGCCTTCGCCGTCATTCTCAGCATGACCCTGATCGAAAAGCGCGTGGCGCGTGGAGGCGCATGACAGGCGCCGCCCCCAAGACGATTGAAGCCGCCTTCCGCGGCATGCTCGGGGGATTTCGCCTCGATGCCGCCTTCACCGTGCCCGCACTCGGCGTCACGGCCCTGTTCGGACCGTCGGGATGCGGCAAGACCACGATCCTGCGCTGCATCGCCGGACTCCAGCGGCTGGCGGATGGCTTCTGCGCCGTCGACGGCGATGTGTGGCAGGACCGAACGAGCTTTCGGCGGCCGCATGAGCGCGCGATCGGCTATGTGTTTCAAGAGGCGAGCCTGTTCCCGCACCTCTCGGTCAGGGGCAACCTGCTCTACGGCGCGCCGCGCGATCCACGGGTCGCCGGGGCGGGCACCATTGCGTTTGACGAAGTGTTGGACCTGCTCGGTCTCGAGCAATTGCTCGACCGCTCGCCGCACAATCTCTCTGGTGGAGAGCGTCAGCGCGTAGCCGTCGGCCGCGCGTTGCTCTCGCAGCCGAAACTGCTGCTGATGGACGAGCCGTTGTCTGCGCTCGACCGTTTGACCAAGGATGAGATTCTGCCCTTTCTCGAACGGCTGCACGAGCGGCTTGCGCTTCCGGTCATTTACGTCACGCACGACACGACCGAGCTCGAGCGCCTCGCCGACCATCTCATCCTTCTGCAGGCCGGAGCGGTCGCTGCCGCGGGACCGTTGAACAGGCTGCAAAGCGATCCCGCGCTGCCGCTTGCCACCGCACGCGATGCCGCCGTCAGCTTCGACGCGACGGCAGAGAGCTACGATCCGACTTATGGCATTCTCACCATGCGGATCGAGGGCGGGCGGCTGCTCATTCCCGCGTCTGACCTTGCCGCTGGCGAGCGCCGTCGCATTCGGATCGCGGCAAGCGACGTCAGTCTGACGCTCGAGCCGCCGAAAGCGAGCAGCATCCTGAACATTTTGCCGGCGCGCATTCTTTCGAGGACACCGACCGGGCAGAATGAAGTTATTGTCGTGCTGACGCTGACCGCCGACGGCGCCGGACCACGGCTCCTCGCGCGGATAACGCGGCGCTCATGGGAGCAGCTCAAGCTCGCCGAGGGCATGCCGGTCTTCGCGCAGGTGAAGGGCGTATCGCTTGCACGAAAATGAGATCACGCTAGCGCCCGAGCACGCTGCGTTTTTTGTTTGCAACCTGCGCTTAAGCTTTCCATTTGATCGAGCAGCCGACCGACGGAACCTGGGCGCTTGGCGCCTTGCCTTGCGCGATCGCGCGCATCGCCTCGACGAGCTCGCGGCGCGCATTCGGCGGTGGCGGCGTGGTGCGGCCCTCATCCAGGCGGCCGCGATATCTCAGCTTCTGCGCGGCGTCGTAGCCGAAGAAGTCCGGCGTGCACATCGCATCATAGGCGTGCGCCACCGCTTGGTCTTCATCATGCAGGTAGGGAAATACGAAGGCATGCGCCTCGGCGAAACGCTTCATGTTGGCGAAGGAATCCTCGGGATAGTTGACGGCGTCGTTCGAGCAGATGGCGGCAAAGCCGATGCCTTCGGCCATCAGCACCCTGGCGTCCTGCACGAGCCGATCTATGACAGCTTTGACATAGGGGCAGTGATTGCAGATGAAGACGATCACCGTTCCCTTGGGCCCTGCAATGTCCTGCAGCGCATAGGTCTTCCCATCGGTGGCGGGCAACCGGAATTGTGGTGCGGCGGTGCCCAGCCCGGTTGATGCGGCGGTTGCGGCCATGACGCGACCTCCTCGTTGCGATCGAGCATGCGCTCACATTGCGCCTACTGACGAAAGCTCGCCAACGCTTTCTTTGCCGGGTAGACCGCTAACACAATGCGCCGGCGAGAACACGAGCGCATAGATGGTTCCAACCGGCAGATCCGTATTCCCGGTGCACGGTTGTCCGGAAGCGAATTGCCAGAAGCCTATTCGGTTCGGCATAGTGCGACCGATGAATTCCTGGCGAGCCGGCGGGCAGCTACAAGCCCGCGATGATCTACCGGACCGAAAAGCACCACGATGACGGGCAATCGCGGATATCTGACATTGCTCGGCATCTGCGCCGCGATCCTCGTGCTGATGGCGTTTTATTTTGCCCGTACGGTGCTGGCACCGGTGGTGTTTGCGTTGTTCGCGATCGCGCTGGTTTGGCCCTTGCAGGCCTATCTGCAGGCGCGAATGCCGAAGCTCATCGCGGCGCTGATCACTTGCCTATTGGTGATCGTCGTCGTTGGCATACTGGCGGCGCTGATCGGATGGGGCTTTGGGCGGGCGGCGCGCTGGCTCCTTGCCGATCTCGGCCGGTTTCAAGCGATCTATCAGCAGGCAGCGGCCTGGCTCGAACAGCACGGCTTCGCCATCACCGGGGTCTTCGGCGAGGTGTTCAACGGCAGCTGGGTTGTCGCGACGCTCCAGCGGGTTGGATCGCGCCTGCAAGGGATACTGAGCTTCGCCATCGTCACGCTCATTTACATTCTGCTCGGCTTGCTCGAGGTCGATACGATTGCCGCGAAGCTCCGCGGACTGCGGAACCGGGAGATCGGTGAAAGCCTCGTCGCCGCGGCCGGCCAGGCGGCAGCCAAACTGCAAAAATACATGCGGGTTCGCACCGTCATGAGCGTGATGACGGGCGCGCTGGTCTACGGCTTCGCCTTGCTCATCGGCTTGCCGCTCGCGGCGGAATGGGGCGTCATCGCCTTCGCGCTGAACTACATCCCGTTCCTCGGCTCCTTCATCGCTACGATCGCCCCGACGCTCTTTGCCTTCGCCCAGTTCGAATCCTGGGAAATGGCGCTGTTCGTCTTTGTCTGCCTTAACGTGATCCAGTTCGTGGTCGGGAGCTATCTGGAGCCGCGGATTGCCGGCAGCGCGCTGTCGCTCTCGCCGTTCCTGGTGCTGTTCGCGATCTTCCTGTGGAGCTTTCTCTGGGGCATCTCCGGGGCCTTCATCGGGGTGCCGATCGTGATCGCGATCCTGGCCGTCTGCGAGCAGTATCCGGCGAGCCGCTGGGTGTCCGAGGTGCTCGCGGGCACCGGCAGCAAGGCCACCTGATTCCGGCCGAACCACTGCAGGAGCCGGTTGACGTTCCCGCTCAGGCCTCCTGCGTCGTCATTCGCGGGCTGTCGATGTCTTGCAGGCGGCTGCCGGGAATATCGATCCGCTGCGGCGGCAGCAGCTCAAGCAGGGGATGGCGCGAGGTTCTCGCCAAGGTGTGGATGTAGAAATAGGTGGTGCGGTCGTCGGTCGTGTTCATGACCGGCGAGGGCGCCGAAACGATGCGCAGGCCGCCGCATTCGCCGATCCAATCGATATGTCGATGGCCGTGCATCACCACGGCGCCGGGCGCGATCTGCTGCAGGCGGCGCAGGAACCAGGTTCCGTTGATCAGCGCCGTTCCGATGCGCTCGGACAGGTGCTGCACCGGCCGCGGATATTCGGACGTATGGTGATGCAGTCCGATCAGCCAGCGGGCGGAAGGAAATAGCGCACAGGCGATGTCGACCCCGCGCATCTCGTCGGCCGATACCAGGCCGAGCGCATTGGTGAACGAAAAATGGGTGTCGGCGTTCGAATTCAGGAGAATGATCCCGAGGCCGTCTTTCGTCTGGGGCGGCCGCACCAGCGGAAACAGGCGAGTCCATAGCTCCGCGATCCGGCGCGACAGCCGCAGCGAGCCCTTGTCGGCAAACGCGGCAATCGCCGTTCGGTGGGGCGCAAGCTCGTCTTCAAGCGTCGGACCAAGCGTTTTGCGCGCGCGGTCGACCAGATGGAGGCGCGAACCTTGCAGGGCCACCATCGCCGAGATCATGCGCGCCTCGCGCAAACGCTTGTTGGCGCTGAACGGCATGTCGAGGCGCGCGGGATTTGCCCGGTCGACGACATTGATATCGTGATTGCCGGGCAGGATCAGCAGGCTCTCGGCCAGTCGCGGATAGGGCGCGAGCGCCGCGAAGAACTCCGCCCATTCCGCCGAACGTCCCGCGTCCGTGACGTCGCCGGTGATGAAGACCGCGTCGAGCGGGTTCTCTGCATGGATCGCGTCGAGCTGCGCGAACAGCCGCTGCATCCGCTCGTTGCCGCGCGCGCCGGCGCGACCGCTTTCGATGCGAAATCCGTAACGCTCGCCCACGGTATGAAGATCGGAGAGATGCGCGATGCGCCACCTGCGCACCGGATCGGCATCCTCCGGCACGATCTTGAGACTGCGCAGCGGGCTCATGACGGCGTCCGCCACACCCCAGATGAGCGCAGCAATGGCGAAGTAGCTCGCCATGACGACAAAGGTGTTGGCGACGGCAATCGTGGCGAGCCGACGCACCGAGGCAACATCGGCAAATGTCCCGAGCCATTGGGTTTTCGGCCACACCAGCGTGACCACGACGGCAACGGGAATGAAAATCGCGAGACCCGCCACCGCGGCCATTCTGGCGCGCAAGGCCTCGCGCCGCCTGACACTCACCCGCGCCGGCAGAAGCTTTTCGGCAAAGTGGCGCAGAAGCTCGCGGACCAGCACATAGGCCGGCTGCACGGCAAGTGAGTTGAGCGACCAGAAGCTCTCCTCGACCATCCGCAGTAGACGGCGTCCGCCGAACCAGCTCAAGCCGAGAATCACCGCAAACAGCAGGAGCGAGCCAATCCCGGAGAGTGCATAGGCCACTTTGCTCGATGCGGTGGTGATCAAGATCGAGAGGACGAGCGGCGCGACGCCAACCAGCACCGCCGGCGCGCCGATAAGCAGGACCCAGGCGACGATCAGCTTGGGCAGGCTGATCTCGGCCAGCAGGCTGCCGGCGAGCGACAGCAGCGATCGCTGTTTGGTGCTCGACGCGTCGTCTTCGGCATCGCCGCGCCGTGGATCGATGACGAAAGTCATGCACGCCTCGACACGGCATTCCCCCTCAATTGACGAGACGCCTCGGTGATGCCTCAGAACAAGGCAAAAGTCGACTCGGGTTGGGAGCGCAGATACTTGGGATTTTCGGGTGCAGATGGTAAGGGGCACGTCCGACCGGCTGCCAAACAACACAAACCAACGCAAAGAGCGAATTGAGGGCCCATGCCGCTGAGTATGCGAGGTAGACCGCAGCTGATATCGCGGTTCGTCGGCTATCGCTTTCTCGGGCTGTTGCTCGCGGTCATGACCTTGATTATCGCGTCGCCGTTTCTCGGCAACGGAATATTTGATCGTGCTGCGGTTGCGATCCTGCTGTCCGTCCTGCTGTTTGCGACGGTGTTTGCCACAAGCAAAGCCCGTCATTTGCGATGGATCGCTGCGGGACTCTCAATTGCATGCGGTGCGGTGATCTTTACTGGCTTGATGCTCGAACACCGCATCATCTACCTCCCGGTATTGGGGCTTCTGACGATCTATCTGGTTTACACAATCGGCATAGCGCTGCGCCGATTGGTGCTGTCTCCTAAAATCGACGCCGATATTCTGTGTGGTGCGGCGGCGATCTATTTCCTCATCGGCGTCACGTGGGCCATGACCTATTGGATCATGTACGAACTGGACAAAGGTGCATTCAGGGCGGACATTGTGCTTCACGCACCGCCATTCAACTTCCATCATTTCCTCTATTACAGCCTCAGCAATTTAACGACGCTTGGCGTTGGCGATATCACGCCGGTCAATCAGTTCGCCCAAATCTGGACGACGCTGGAGGCCGCAACGGGCAACCTCTACATCGCTCTGCTCGTTGCGAGATTGGTCAGCCTCTATCGTTGAACAAGAAAATCGACCTGAGCCGGGTCGAAGTGGCGCGCCACGGTCGATGAAGATGGGCACTACGCGTTCGCCGTGGCGCTATGATCTCTTGACCTTTAATACCCCAAGGTAGGGCAATCCGCGCTAAAGTGCGATTGGCTACTACGCCCAGCTCAATTGATCGGGGAGCTCTTGGACTTTTCGGTGTTGCCGCGGTTGGAGCGTTTATTTTAGAGTCCCCGATAGGGGATCAGTAAACCCCACGCCTTTAGGCGGCTTGGGATCGCGGAGGGAGACCCCGCAAATTAAATTGACTGTGCGGAGCGTACAGGTGCGGGAGGCATACCGTTGGGAACCGCAAGTATCATACCATCTGGTTGATGAAGAGCCGAATTTCAGCGCTGAGCAGAGACGTTGGGAGATGATCTGAGTCCGCCGCATGGCGGACCGATCCGGCTTTCAGCCGTAACCCGAAGCCACCGCCTTTAGGCGGTGGAGGGTTCACTGTTTTGAATCCTTTGCCCGTCGCGTCAGCGGATAGCCGTCCAAAGCCGTCGAGG
>CAZTTL010000100.1:0-11525 GCA_964616635.1 uncultured Rhodoplanes sp.
AGGATCGCCATCTGGAAATTGTAGGATCGCTCTTCGTCCTCGTCGTCGACGAACAGGACGCCGATGAACTCCTCGCCGATATAGACTTCCGCCGAGTCGTCCTTCTTCGGCCGCGGCACCACGCGCAAGCGCGCATTGCCGAACAGCCGCCGCAGATAGCCTTCGAGCTTCCGGATTTCGAGCGCGTCCACGCAAATTCCTCCCGCCAGTTTTCGCCGGCCGCACTATAGCGCGGCAGGCGCAAAGGCAAATTCTGTTTTCACGAACAAAATCTGCCTGGTGTGTGAGAATGGCAGCATATTCGCGTGGCGAACCCATCGACCCTTCGGGCCAAGCCTGTGGACGCCGCCACGAAAAATGCTCCGAATGCTTACAGGCCGAGGTCTTCAAGCATCTGGTCCATGCTGAGCGACGGTTCGGCGCAGCCGGCATCTCCGATCACCCGCGCCGGCACGCCGGCGACGGTGACATGCGCGGGCACCGGCTTGAGCACGACCGAGCCGGCGGCGATCCGCGAGCATTCACCGACCTCGATATTGCCGAGAATGGCAGCGCCCGCCCCGATCATGACGCCGTGGTGGATTTTCGGGTGACGATCGCCGCTCTCGTTGCCGGTCCCGCCGAGCGTCACATTGTGCAGCATCGAGACGGCGTCGTCGACCACCGCGGTCTCGCCCACGACCAGGCCGGTGGCGTGATCAAGGAAGATGCCACGCCCGATGCGCGCTGCGGGGTGGATATCGGTCTGGAACACCGCGGAAGCGCGGCTCTGCAGGTAGCAGGCGAAGTCCTTGCGCCCCTGCCCCCACAGCCAATGCGCCAGACGATGGATTTGAATGCCGTGAAACCCCTTGAAGTAAAGCAGCGGCTCGATCAGCCGCGCGGTCGCCGGATCGCGGTCATAGGTGGCGACGAGATCGGCGCGGAAGGCTTCGCCGATCTGCGGCGAATCGACGAGCGCGTCCGTATAGGCTTGGCGGATCAATTCCGCGCTGAGATCGCCATGGGCTAGCCGCTCGGCGATCCGTTGCACCACGGCGCTTTCGAGCTGGTTGTGATGGAGCACCGTCGCATAGATGAAGGACGCCAGTTCGGGCTCGCGCCGCACGATCTCTTCCGCCTCGGCGCGAATACGGCCCCAGACCGGGTCGACGCGGTCGAGGGTCGTGGACAAAGGCTGCTTCTGAACCATGGCAGGCACTCCGCGGCGATCACGCCACGACTCAATTAGCACATCGGTGCTGGCGAAGAACGCCGGCGTGCCCGAGGCCGTTCGGCCGCAATCGCTCGCACCGGCAGGCCGCGGCGCTCGATGGCTTGCGTTCTATCAGCGGACGCGGCGGCAACATCGCTGGCCACGCCTCACGATCAATTGAAGCGCCTCGGAGAGCGACCGATCCGTGTCAATTGAACCAAAGTGCCCCCTGATTGATTATGGGGATACGGATTCGATGAGAACCATTGCGTCAGGAGGGGCCGATGATGCGGTTGCTTATTAGCGCTTCGATAATCGTTTTCACTTGCTCCGTCGCATCTGCCGAACCTGCGACCGAGCAAGGCGCTCTCGCGCCTTCGGGTAAGCCGAGTTTTGAGGACGCGCTCGCTTTCCGTGCCAAACCCGTTTTCATGTTAGGCGAGACCTTCTCCGGGACGGTTTTCAGCTCCGCCACCGTCCTGCCGGTGATGCCGGGGAGCCTTCAATACAGCCCCGAGCTCTTTGCTCCCGTCCTCACCGGATCTCGGGAATCGCCGGCTGGGCCGGTCCAATGGGCGGGCGACAGCGACTACGGCTTGGCTGGCCGGTTCATTGCAACGATGAATCGCTATGCAGGGCCGCGGGACGAGCTTCAGCCATCTGACCTCGGTATTCGCGCTGCGTTCAACGGCCCTGATCCCAAACAGCGCTCCGCGGAATGGGTGCCGGTCCGGCTGCGCGTTGAACAACAGATGATCGATTATGCCTTCGATTTCGGTGCTGAGGACCTCACCGGTGCCGTCGCCGACAATCAGCGCTTGATGGCGCTGTTGGGGTGGAAGGGCGGGATTGACATCCCCGCCGTGGCGCAGGGCGAATAGCCGCGAGCGGGGCGGCCTCGGCTCTCTTCTGTCGACGTCCCGAGCACACCGTATCATGAGCCTGAGCGATCCCTCCGCTCAGGCTCATTGTTTGCTCATGGCCGCTCGCCGAGGAAGCTCAACACCGCCTGCTTGAACACCTTGTCACCGACCGCGCGCATATGGTCACGCCGCGGAATATCGACCGCCTGCGCGCCAGGGATGAGCGCCGCAAGCTCGTGCGGTGAGCCGGCGACATCGTCCTTGGTCCCGACCGCGACCAGCACAGGAACGCCGATGCGGCCTGCCTGGGCGCGCGTCAGGGTTTGGCGTGAGCCACGGATACATGCGGCAAGCGCCTTGCGGTCGGCGTCGGTCTCGTCGGCGAATTCACGAAACACCCGGGCCGACGGATCGTTAATATCGGCAAGCGATGGCGCTTCGAGCGCGGCGGCGACGCCGTCCGGCATGCCTGCCCCGTCGATCAGGCGCATGCCAAGCCCGCCGAGGATCGCCGAGCGGACCCGCTCAGGTTCGTCAAGCGCGAGAAAGGCCGCGATCCGCGCTCCCATCGAGTAGCCGAGAATATCCGCCCAGCCGAGGCCGAGATGATCGAGCAAGGCGCGCACGTCGGCAGCCATCAGCGCCGTATGATAGTCCGCCGGATCGTAGAGCTTGGTGGAGGCACCGTGACCACGCATGTCCGGCGCAATCACCCGTCGTCGCACCCCGTTGAGGGTCGCAACCCAGCGCGTCTGCACCCAGTTCACTTCCTTGTTGGAGGCAAACCCGTGCACCAGCACGATCGGCTCGCCGTCGCCTTCGTCGAGATAGGCGATCTCGATCTTGCCGTGCTGGAAGGTACGGATGCGGAGCGTCAAGATTTCCTCCGGGTGCGCGTTCCCGCGCCCGATAGCCAAGCGGCGCGATCGATACAATTCAAATAAAATGCGCAGAAAATTCACATCCCGATGTTCGAGCCGTTTGAAGGGGTCCTCCGGCATAACAGCGCGTAAAGGGGGAGCCCATGAATCGGATTGGACAGATATCGACCGCTATCCTGCTCGCTGCGGCCGGTGCCCTGATCAGCACCGGGGCCTGTGCCAATTCATTTCTCCTCTTTCCGCTGTCACCGTTGGTGGCGCTGTTTACTCCGCCGCAGGCATCCGCAGTGGCGGTCCCGAGTGACTCCGAGGCGGAACCAGCGAAAGGCGGGCTGGCGCCGCGCTTCCAGCGGCGCGTCGTCGAATACCGCACGAGCGCCGGGGCCGGCACCATCGTCATCGATACGCCAAACACCTACCTCTATTACGTGCTCGGCAACGGCCAAGCCGTTCGCTACGGCATCGGTGTCGGCCGCGAGGGCTTCACCTGGTCGGGCACCGAGTCGATCACGCGCAAGGCCGAATGGCCGGACTGGACGCCGCCGCCGCAGATGTTGCGGCGCCAGCCTTACCTGCCGCGCTTCGTCGCCGGCGGCCCGCATAATCCGCTCGGCGCCCGCGCCATGTATCTCGGCGGGACCATCTATCGCATTCACGGCACTAACCAGCCGGAAACCATCGGCGCCCGGGTCTCGTCCGGATGCATCCGCATGACCAATGAGGACGTGATCGATCTCTATAAGCGGGTGAAAGTCGGTACCAAGGTGATCGTTCTGCCGATGCGATCGTATGCCGGCGGCGCCAACGGCGGCCGTGGGTAGCCTCTTCGCAAGTCGTCAGCTTGCGTTGTCGTGATGCTGAGCGAATTCCAAAGTTCGTAACAAACTTGGCTGGTCCAAAAGGACCAGCCTTCTTGTTAGCAGATGACCCGCGGCCGCCGGCGACCCATTGCGAGGACCACGGTAGCCGGGTTGTTGATCGGAATCTCGGCAGCCGAGCCGCTGGATGCCGCACCCCTATCGGAACGCTCCGGGCTCGCGGTGAAGCACACGGTTGGACCCTCACGCCTCGAGGCTTGAACCGGCATCCGCCGTATGGTCCTTTTTTGCTTGAGCAACCGATGCTAAGCCAGCGTTCAAGATGCTTCGACAGGAGGATCGCCCAATGCAGTTGAGATCGCTCCTTCTCCACATTGTCGTCATGATCATTATCGCCTTGTTGGGTTCGCCCCGTTTTTCTGCAGCGGCGCAAACCTCGGGCCTTCCGGCCTGGTTGCAGGCCCATGTCGGCACCGGCGAAGGTCAAATCGCACCGGTGGTTTTGCAGAGGGCGCGCGCGCTTTACCTGAAAAAAGTGCGCGAAGGCGCGGTCAGCAATCCCTGCTACTTCGCCATGGACGCCACGCGCCCCAGCACATCGCGCCGTGGCCGATTGGGGCGGCGATTCTACATCATCTGCGAGGCCGACCAGTCGTTCCGCGCGATTTCGTCAGGCTACGGCAGTGGGCGCCATTTGCGAGGCATCGCGAATTTCGCAAACGGAAGGCAATGCGCGAAGAACTTCAGCAATGCGGAGGGTTCCAAGCTGACCACGGGCGGAGGCTATGTGACGGCCGAGACGAGAACGTCGTTCAAAGGGTATTATCGCGTCGCGGGCAAGATGGCGCCTTTTCTGCGCTCGTTCTTGCAGTTTGAAGGGGAAGGCGACACCGCAAACGCCAGAGAGCGCGCCATCGGTGGGCATCCGGCCGTCGTGCTGAGGTGGTCGTGTCGTCGGAAAGATGCGGACAGCCCCTACGCGGATGATGATGGTTACGTTCCGTACGGAAGGCTGACGAACTACACCGGCGGCCGCAGCAATGGCTGCACCAGTTGGTCGCCATCGGACTCCGAGCAGATCTTCGCGATGGTGAAGGACAAGCCGACAACACTCTACATCTATCCTGAATCAGGCGACATCGATGCCGTCGCGCAAGCGGTGAAGGCCGGCCGGTCGCCGTCGCGCGCCGGACTTTACTGGAACGCTTCCTGCTTGCGAGCAATCCGCTCTCCGAAATTCTGGCCAAAAGAAACCCTCGAGCCGACCATCGCGCAATACAGGAAAGACCATGCGCCACCGCCGGGGTGGAAGCCGCGGCCGCTGCCGATTTGCAGGGGGCAGTGAAGATTGTCCCCTGGCACCGTAATTCAATCCGTCGAGTGCGCATCCTAGCTCGTCACCGCATTTGACAGCGCTGGTCGCCGCCTTACATTGATCCTTGTTCCGAGGGGTGCCCCGGAAGGGGCTGAGATCCCGCTGGCTTTTGCGTTGCGAAGGCGCCGCGGAGACCCTTTGAACCTGATCCGGGTCATGCCGGCGAAGGGACGGAAGGATGCCCAAGCCTCACCAAACCGCGCCATTCCCTCGCCGCGTCAGCGTGCTCGGTGCCGGCATTGCCGGCACCTGGCAAGCGCTTCTGTTCACGCAAGCGGGCTGTGCGGTCGCGCTCTATGAGCGCGGCGATGCGTCGATGGCGCAGGCCACGAGCTATTGGGCCGGCGGCATGCTGGCGCCGTTCTGCGAAGCCGAGACGGCGGAGCCGGTGATTACCCGTCTCGGCCTGCGCTCTCTCGATGTCTGGCGGGCCGTGATGCCGCAAACGCCGTTCAACGGCTCGCTCGTCGTCGCGCATGCGCTCGACCGCGCCGATTTCGAGCGTTTTTGCAAGCTCACGACCGGGCATGCGCGGCTCGACGCGGACGCGATCGCCGAACAGGAGCCCAACCTCGCCGGCCGTTTCCGCGAAGCATTGTTCTTCCGGCAGGAAGGTCATGTTGATCCCCGCCAGGTGCTGCCGGGCTTGCATGACATGCTGCGCGCGGCGGGTGCGGCGCTGCGCTTCGGCGAGGCGATAGAGCCGTGCAATCTCGACGATCTCGATGGCCTGGTGATCGACTGTCGCGGGCTTGCTGCGCGCGCCGACACCTGTCCCGCTCTGCGTGGGGTGAAGGGCGAGATCATCACCGTCGAGACCCGCGATGTGAATCTCACCCGCCCGGTGCGCCTGATCCATCCGCGCTGGTCGCTGTACATCGTGCCGCGCGAGAACCACCGCTATTTGATCGGCGCGACCTCAATCGAATGCGAGGACGCTCGCGTCAGCGTGCGCTCCGCGCTCGAGCTTCTCACGGCCGCCTACACGGTGCATCCAGCCTTCGGCGAAGCGCGCATTGTCGAACTCGGTGCCGCGCTCCGCCCGGCCTTCCCCGACCATCGCCCGCGCATCACCATCGGCGACAATCGCATTACGGTAAACGGACTTTACCGGCACGGTTTTCTGCTGGCGCCGGCGCTGGCGGAAGCAACCGTCGCCTATGTCCAGCGCGGCGACGTCGATCATGAGGTGATGCAATGCAGGTGATCGTCAACGGTGAGCGCACGGAGGTGGCAGCGACCAATCTGCGGAGCCTCATCGACGAGCTTGACTATGATGGCACGCATGTCGCCGTGGCGGTGAATGCGCACGTCGTGCCGCGGGCGCGCTGGACCGCGACCAATCTCGAAACCGGCGATGAGATCGAGATCATCTCGCCGCGGCAAGGAGGCTGATGTGGTCAGCTTCTACGGCCGGGAATCTAAATCTCGCCTCCTCATCGGCACGGCGCTTTACCCCTCCCCGGCGATCATGCAGGACGCGATCCGCGCCTCGGGTGCCGAGATCGTCACCGTATCGCTGCGCCGCGAGTCATCGGGCGGGCGCGTCGGCCATGCCTTCTGGTCGCTCATTCGCGAGCTTGGCGTGACCGTTCTGCCCAACACCGCCGGCTGTCGCAGCGTGCAAGAAGCGGTAACGACAGCGCAGCTCGCACGTGAGCTGTTCGACACGCCGTGGATCAAGCTCGAAGTGATCGGCGACGACGAAATCTTGCAGCCCGATGTCGTCGGCCTGGTCGAGGCGGCGGCGATCCTGTTCAAGGACGGCTTTGAGGTTTTTCCCTACTGCACCGAGGATTTGACGGTGGCGCTTCGGCTGCGCGATATCGGCTGTCGCGTGATCATGCCCTGGGCGGCACCGATCGGCAGCGCGCGCGGCCTCGTCAATCGCGATGCGCTGAAGCTGCTGCGCGCCCGCCTGCCCGAGGTCACGCTGGTCGTCGATGCCGGGCTCGGCGCCCCGTCTCACGCCGCCGAAGCGCTGGAACTTGGCTATGACGCGGTGCTGCTCAACACGGCGGTCGCGAAAGCCGCCGATCCCGTCGGCATGGCGAACGCATTCCGGCTCGCAGTCGAAGCCGGACGCCTTGCGCTTAAGTCTGGACTGATGGGCCCGCGTGATTTCGCCTCGCCGTCAACCCCCATCGTTGGGACGCCGTTCTGGCATGCCGTATCCTGATCCCTTCTACGCGATCGTTGACAGCATCGATTGGGTGAAACGGCTCGCCGCGCTGGGCGTCGGCACCATCCAGTTGCGCGCCAAAAACCTTACGCCTGCCGAAGCAGTGGCGACGGTGCGCGCGGCGCTGCAGGCCACCGCGGGCACGGACGCCAAACTCGTCGTCAACGACTGGTGGCAGGCCGCGATCGAGGCCGGCGCTTCTCACCTGCATCTCGGCCAGGAAGATTTGGCCGATGCCGATGTCGCCGCGATCCGCTGCGCCGGGCTCACGCTGGGCCTGTCGACTCACGACGAGGCCGAGCTCGACAATGCGCTGCGCTATGATCCCGACTACGTCGCGCTCGGCCCGATCTATCCGACCACGCTGAAGGTGATGCGCTTCGCCCCGCAGGGGCTCGCGCGCATCGGCGAATGGAAGCGGCTGGTCGGCAACATTCCGCTGGTCGCGATCGGCGGGATCACGCTGGAGCGGGCAGCCGCGGTCTTTGCCGCCGGCGCCGACGCGATCGCGGTGGTGAGCGACGTGACCCAGAGCGACGACCCCGACGCCCGTGTGCGCGCCTGGCTGCGGCTCGCCGGCGCACCTGCCGTTGCCAATGCGACGTTCAGCTGACGCAATTCGAATCTGGTGCAAGTTACCCCCTCCCGCATCCTTGCGCTCCGCACCCTCCCACGCACGCAGGGGAGGGATAGGGAGGGGGCAAAGCACGAGGAGTGAGCCGCAACGTTTGGGGCTCACGCCGCGAGGTCTGTCTCCGCGCAGGCTAGGCAAATCTGCTCGACATGGCGGTGATCGGTGCCGCAGCAGCCGCCGAGCACAGTGAGATGCCGCATCCGCGCGCGCAGATCGCGATAGTGCCGGCCCAGTTCTACCGGATCGCCGATGTCGAGGTCGGTCGCCTCATCGAGCTCGGCATGGCTGCGCTTCGAGGCATTGGCGCGGATGCCGCGCACGCGCACCAGCCACCCCTCGCCACGACGCAGCGCGTCGTCGAAATGAGTCGGATGCGCGCAGTTGATCATGTAATAGGCCGGCGCCTTGCCGGTCTCGCGATCGACCTGCGCGATGGCATCCTTCAGCGTCTGGCCGCTCGGGAGCCGGCCGTCGGTCTCCAGTGTGAAGGACAGCACTACCGGCAGCCCTGCCGTCTTCGCCGCGCGCGCGATGCCGAGCCCTTCCTCGACATAATTGAGGGTGAAGGCGCTGACCATGTCAGCCTCGGTGTCGCGAAAAACACCGATCTGCCAACCGTGATAATTCTGTGCCTCGTTGGCGCTCATGGCTTTGTCGATTCGATAGCCGTCGCCGCGCGGCCCGATATTGCCGGAAATCACCATCGGCATGTCAGGCGTCTCATAGCGATCGCGCAGATCGGCCATCAGAGCGACGCAGGCGCGGTTCGCTGCGGCGAGAGCTTCACGCGAGTAGCCGATCTTATCGCCCCAATCAGGATTGGCGCGCCAGGTCGGGCTTTCCAGCACGAAGCCGAAGCCGTTGTCCTTCGCCATCGCGATGTGCCGCTCGTAGTAGGCTCGCGTGTGCGCGACGCCTTCCGGCGTGCGCATCAGGTCGAACGAGGCGAAGCACGGCAGGTCGAGTCCATCGTGAAAAACCAAAGTGGTCTCCATCCCGCTGTCGGTGAGAAACAGGCGGTCGGAGAGTTGCGGCAGGTTGTTGCGGTACTTGCTCATCGGGGCCTCCGGCAGCTCGCTGCTTTGACTTGCGCTGTTTGATCTGAGTGCTGCAAACAGGCACCGGAGTTCGCAAATACAATGCAAAAAGCCTAGCCGTCTCGTGGTGCAGGCAGCAGATTTGCTGCGCAGGCCGTATTTTCTCAAACAAATACAGCACGTAAAATCATCTATACGCGGCATAGTAACGCCTGCCGTGGCAGCGCGTGGTCAATAACTTGACTCATGGTACAGTAAGCCATGCTGGAACAGGCTGCCCCGGCTCCCCGCAAGCCGCGCGACACTCGCGAGCGCATCCTCGAAGTCGCTGAAGCCGCGGTGCTGGCGAAAGGATTTGCCGCGACCTCGATCGAAGAGTTGATCGCCGCGGTCGGCATCACCAAGAGCGGCTTTTTCTATCACTTCAAGGACAAGGGCGAGCTCGCCAAGGCAATGATGCTGCGCTACATCGCCCGGGATCGCGAGCTGCTCGACGATATTTTTCGCCGCGGCGACGAGCTCAACGAGGATTCGTTGCACGGCTTCCTGGTTGGCCTGCGGCTGTTTGCCGAGATGATGGCGAACCTGCCCGAAGCGCATCCCGGCTGCCTTGCCGCCTCGTTCTGTTATCAGGACCAGCTCTTCAACAAAGATGTCCGCGACCTCAACGCGGAAAGCGTGCTGTCCTGGCGCCGCCGTTTTCGCGAGCGCCTCGAGCTGATCGCGCAGCGCTACCCGCCGCGCCAGCCGGTCGACTTCGAGGCGATGGCCGACATGGCGGCAGCCTGCGTCGAAGGCGCGCTCATTCTCGGCCGACTGCTCAAGGATCCGACCATCCTGCCGCGCCAGGTTTTGCTCTATCGCGATCTGGTGCGCGCAACCTTCGCCCCCGAGGAGGCGCGTTGAGGGGCGCTTACGGCTTGCGGACCACGTCGCTGGGGCTTTCGGCGGCTATCCGGCTGCGTTCGCGGCGCGTTTCGAAGCTCTTCAGGCACAATGAGCCGCGTTGACAGCACCTGTATGACGAATACATAAAGGCCTGTTCCGAGGGGAGCTCCGGAAGGGAGCTGAGATACCGCCGGCCTGCGCCGCACTTGTTGCCAGAACCGAGAGCAGGCACCGCGGAGACCCTTTGAACCTGATCCGGGTCATGCCGGCGAAGGGACAGGACAACGGCGTGCAGACATCCATCTTTCTCGCGAAGCTGATCGGGCCGCTGCTGATGGTCGCCGCCATCGGTCTGCTGGTGAACGCGCGCGCCTACCGCGCAATGGCGCAGGACTTCCTCCGCAACCCTCCGCTGATCTATGTCACCGGCGTGCTCGCCATGACCGCCGGGCTGGCGATCGTGCTTTATCATAATGTCTGGTCGGCCGACTGGCGCGTCATCATCACGCTTCTTGGCTGGGCTGCAACGATCGGCGGCGCTGTGCGCATTGTACTGCCGAACAAGGTCAGGGCCATCGGCGAGGCGATGCTGGACAAGCCGATGGCCATGACCATTGGCGGCGTCGCATGGATCATCCTCGGCGCCGTGCTCTGCTTCTTCGGCTACGTTCGCTAGACAACGGCACTCTCCACCAGGAACAAGAAGATGAACATCCACGACCCGAATGTCTCGACTCCCAAGGTGACGACCGGGCCGATCGCCGGCTCGCGCAAGGTTTATGCGACCCCGGAGGCGGCACCCGACCTGCGCGTGCCGCTGCGCGAAGTCGCGCTTTCCGACCCCGCCGAGCCGCCGGTGCGCGTCTACGACCCGTCCGGCCCCTATACCGATCCGGATGCCGCGATTGACGTGGAGGCCGGCTTGCCTCGCACGCGCATCGCCTGGGTGCGCGAACGCGGTGGCGTCGAGGAGTATGACGGCCGCCCGATCAAGCCGGTCGACAACGGCAATGTCTCGGAAACCCATCTCGCCCGCGCTTTTGCCAACACCCCGCGCCCGCTGCGCGCTGTTTCCGAATCTTCCTCGCCGACCGCCCCGTCCTCACCTCTCCCCGCGGGGGAGAGGTCGGCGAGCGAAGCGAGCCGGGTGAGGGGGAACCAGCCTGCCAGCGCCAGCACCCCCCCCCCCCCCACCACAACCCCCCCCGGGGGGGGGGGTGGCGGGGGGGGGTGGCCGCGGGGGGGCCCCCCCCCCCACCAGCCTGCCAGCGCCAGCACCCCCTCACCCCAACCCTCTCCCCCCAGGGGAGAGGGAGCAGTCTCCGCAACCGTCGCATCTCCGAGCTTTTCCCCTCCCCCTTGTGGGGAGGGGTCAGGGGTGGAGGTCGACCGCACGGCTGCCGGCGGATCGCAATATCCCCTCACCCAGCTCGAATGGGCGCGCGCCGGCGTCATCACCAAGGAGATGATCTACATCGCCGAGCGCGAGAATCTTGGCCGCCGGCAGATGCTCGAGCGGGCGCAGGCGGCGCTTGCCGACGGCGAAAGTTTTGGGGCCGACATTCCACCCTTCGTCACACCGGAATTCGTGCGTTCAGAAGTCGCGCGCGGGCGCGCCATCATCCCGGCCAACATCAATCACGCCGAGCTCG
>CAZTTL010000101.1:0-3147 GCA_964616635.1 uncultured Rhodoplanes sp.
CCGCGCCCTCTATCTCGGCTCGACGCTCTACCGCATCCACGGCTCGAACGAGCCCAGCACCATCGGGACCCAGGTGTCCTCCGGCTGCATCCGCATGCGCAACGAGGACGTGATCGACCTCTATGACCGCGTGAAGGTCGGCACCAAGGTCGTGGTGCTGTAGCGCGACGAAAGGCGAGCAGTCGGCCTGCACCATGACACAGGCCGCCTGGAGCGCGTTCAGCCGACTGGCCGGCTGGACGCGCTCACGCTTTCTGGGGCCGCACTTTGTTAAGCTTGCCTGACCGGGCGGTGAAAGTGCGGGCAAGACGTGCTAAAGCGGGCCGCGACCGCTTCCCTCCCCTCTGGCATCAGCATGACCAAGGCGCCAAACACCGCGGACGACGGCCGGGCGGACTCGCTCCTCGCCTCCTATGAGCGTGCGGGCCATGTCCGCGTACGCCCGGCGATCCTGCAGCCGGCTGATCCGTTCCTGGCGCTGTCGGGAGAGGATATCCGCCGCCGCATGTATCTCGTCAGCGACCTCGCCGGCGACGAGTTCTGCCTGCGGCCTGATCTCACCATACCCGTCGCGCTCGATTATCTCGCCTCGGAACAGGTCGGACGGCCGGCGAGTTTTTGCTATCTCGGCCCGGTGTTTCGCCAAAGGGGCGGCGAAGGCACCGGCGAGTTCCTGCAGGCCGGCATCGAATCGTTCGGGCGCGGGGACAAGGCAGCGGCGGACGCCGAAACGCTCGCCCTCGGCCTCGAAGCAACGGCGCATTACGGTCTCGCCGCGCCGGACATCCGCATGGGCGATGTCGGCCTGTTCGCCGCGCTGATCGTGGCGCTCGGCCTGCCTCCCGCGTGGAAGCGGCGGCTCACCAAGGACTTCAACCGCAAGGTCTTGCTTGTTCACGATCTCGAGCGGCTGACCCTTGCCGGCACCAATGAGCGGCCGGAATATCAGGGCGTGCTGGCGGCGCTTGCCAATTCCGACCCGAAGGGCGCGCGAGCGCTCGTCGCCGACCTGCTCTCGATCGCCGGCATCAGCACGGTCGGCGGCCGCTCGGTCGGCGAGATCGCCGACCGCTTCCTCGAACAGGCCGAGCTCGGCGCGAGCGCCGCGCTGCCCGAGGAGAGCCGCGCCGTGATCGAGCGCTTTCTTGCTGTGTCCGGTGATCTCAATAGCGCCGCGACCGAGCTGCGGAGGCTGGCGGACGCGGCCGGTCTCACGCTGGCCCCGGCGCTCGACCTGTTCGAAGCGCGCACCCGGCTGATCGCTGCGCGCGGCATCGACACCCGCCGTATCAGCTTCGCCACCGCCTTCGGCCGCGGCCTCGACTACTACACCGGCTTCGTCTTCGAACTGCACGACCCGCAGCAGCGTGCCGCGGGCCAGCTCGTCGCCGGCGGGCGCTATGACGGGCTGTTCGCGCGGCTCGGGCGCGCCGGGGCGATCCCCGCCGTCGGGCTCGCCGCCTGGATCGAGCGCTTGGCGCTGCTGGGAGGCGGACGATGAGCCAACAACTCGTCATCGCCGTGCCGGCCAAGGGTCGGCTGATGGAGAATGCGGAAAAATTCTTCGCCGGCGCCGGCCTCGCTCTGGTCAAGCCGCGCGGCGCCCGCGAGTATCGCGGCGCGGTCGCCGGCCTGCCCGGCGTCGAGATTGCGTTTCTCTCGGCGCAGGAGATCGCCCAGCAGCTTGCCACCGGCGCTGTCCATTTCGGCATCACCGGCGAGGATTTGGTGCGCGAGACGATTCCTGATGCCGACACCCGTGTCGTGCTGATCGCCGGGCTCGGCTTCGGCTCCGCCAATGTGGTGGTGGCAGTGCCGCAGGCCTGGATCGACGTGCGCAGCATGGCCGATCTCGACGATGTCGCCACCGCCTTCCGCCTCAAGCATGACCGGCGGATGCGGGTCGCGACGAAGTATATCAATCTCACAAGGGGGTTCTTCGCCCGCCACGGCATCGTCGACTACCACATTGTCGAAAGCGCCGGCGCCACCGAGGGCGCACCCGCTGCCGGCACCGCCGAGCTGATCGTCGACATCACCACCACCGGAACGACGCTCGCGGCCAACGGCCTCAAAGTGATCGAGGACGGCACCATGTTGCGTTCGCAGGCGAATCTCATCGCCGCCCGCGGCGCGAGCTGGGGCGTGGCCGAGCGCGAAACCGCGCGGCTGGTGCTCGACCGTATCGCCTCCTATCAGCGCGCCGCCGCGTTTCGTGAGCTGCGCACGCGCTTCCCCGGCTGCGACGAAAAGCTGCTCGCGGCGGCCCGGGAAAAGTTCGGGGTGGAAACGCCGTTCGGCGGCCCGACCTCCACCGGCATGCTGACGCTCCACTGCCCGCCCGGCGAGGTGCATGCGGTCGCGACCTTCCTGCGCGAGCACGGCGCGTCGAGCGTCGTCGTCGCCCGCCTCGACTATGTCTTTGCGCGCGACAACCCGCTTTATGAAAAGCTCGAGCAGGCGCTGATGCCGCCGGCCGGAAGCGGAGCGGCTTAAGAAGCGCGGTACGAGAATCGCCGCGCGGCGCATCTGCGCGGCTCACCGCCGCGGCCGGTGGGCGCGGAAGACGACGTAATGCGACATGGTGAAGTTGAGGATGAAGCTCACCAGGATGGCGCAGATTTTCGCGACCCAGACCGGCGCGACCTGGGCGACGAAAACGAGTGCCGCCGTGTTCCCGATCAGTCCGAGCACGCCGGAAGCAACGAAGGTCGCGTAAGCACGCAGCGTCAGCCGGCGACCTGACTCGGCCGCGAAGGTGATGGTCGAATTCATCACATAGGAGCCCGTCACGGCGACGAGCCACGATGTCATATTAGAGGCAATCAGCATGAGATCGTGCGCGCTGCCGCAGTCGCACAGCCTGCCGGCTCCGCCGAAGATCGCCGAGGCCGTCACCGACCCGCTCAGCGCCGCCAGGACCAGAAAGAACACGCCGGCATCGACCCCGGTATTGAGCAGGCCGATAAACGCAAACACCGTGGCCTTGCGCAGCACGCGCAGCCGCGGCGGCGTTGATGGCGCCGGCGTTGATGGCGCCTTCACCGCCTGGGGATGGGCAGGAGCAGATCGTTCATTCATCGGCTCCGCATAGCATGCGCGCCCGAGTCAACCGAGACGAAAGACATCACGACAGTCTTGTGACGA
>CAZTTL010000101.1:3247-5379 GCA_964616635.1 uncultured Rhodoplanes sp.
CACGGACAAAGAGTTGCTTAAAAACCGTGGGACTGCAAAAGTTCGCAGCATGACCTCGATCGAGCCACCACCGCGACCCGTCTCCAGCCCGCCGACCCAGCTCACCGCGGCAGCAGCCGGCCTGTCGCTTGTCGTGCCGGTCTATAACGAGGCCGAGAACCTTGCTGCCCTCCACGAGAAGATCGTCGCGGTCGCCCGCACCTTGTGGCAGCGTTGGAACTTGGCTTGTGAGGTTGTCTATGTCGATGACGGCAGCCGCGATGCCTCGCTTGCGACCGCCGCCGCGTTGCCGGCAGACGGGCTCGACGTGCAGGTCGTGGCGTTGTCACGCAATTTCGGCAAGGAGGCGGCGCTGCTGGCCGGGCTCGATCATGCGCGGCGCGGCGCCGTGCTGTTCATGGATGCCGACGGGCAGCATCCACCGACCCTGGTCGAGACCCTTGTCGGTCACTGGATCGACCACGGCTACGACGTCGTCTTCACCGCCAAAGTCCACCGCGAGCGGGAACCGGCGCTGCGCCGGCTGAGCGCCCGCCTGTTCTATGCGGTGATCAACTGGGGGGCGCGGCAGAAAATCCCTGAGGATGCCGGCGACTTCCGGCTGCTGTCGCCGCGCGCCGCCGCGGCGCTGCGCCGGCTTCCCGAACGCAACCGCTTCTTCAAGGGCTTGGCGAGCTGGATCGGCTTTCGCCAGTTCCGGGTCGATTACGAGCCGGCGGGGCGCCAGCACGGCAAGACGAGCTGGAACGCGTCGGCGCTGATCGGGCTGTCGATCGAAGGGCTCACCTCGTTCTCGGTGGCCCCGCTGCGGCTTGCGAGCCTGCTCGGCCTCGTGCTGGCCGCGAGCGCCCTGATTTTCGGTTTGCAGATGCTGGTCGAGGCGCTGTTCTTCGGTGTGTCGGTGCCCGGCTTTCCCTCGGTCATTGTCGGCTTGATGGTGCTCGGCGGCGTGCAACTCATCATGATCGGCGTGATGGGTGAATACATCGCCAAGATTTTGTCGGAGACCAAAGCGCGGCCGGTTTATCTCGTTGCCGAGCACAGCGTGAAGGAAGCCCAGCCCCCGGCCATCGCCGAGGTCGCCGATGCCAGCGATAAGCTCCCGCTGGCACCGAGCCTGGAGCCGCGCCCATGAGCGACCGGGCGGCACCCGGCGCAGCGCCCGATAGGGGGCCCTCACAAACCGCTCCCGAGACCGACGACGCCCCCTCTCCGCCTAGCGCGGCACAAAAACCGCGCCGCCGCATCTGGCTGTGCGCCGACGATTACGGGCTCGCCCCCGGCGTCAGCAAAGCGATCCGCGAGTTGATCGCGCGCGACCGGCTCAACGCGACG
This sequence comes from uncultured Rhodoplanes sp., assembly GCA_964616635.1. Classification (GTDB taxonomy): domain Bacteria; phylum Pseudomonadota; class Alphaproteobacteria; order Rhizobiales; family Xanthobacteraceae; genus Rhodoplanes. The sequence continues at coordinate 4,583 of CAZTTL010000101.1, forward strand.
AGCGTGATGGTGCTGCCGCCGAGTTTCGGGCGGCAAGCCGCCCTGCAGCTTGATCTGCTCAACGGCGACAAAAGACGCGCCGCCATCGGACTGCACCTGACCATGACGGCGCCGTTCCGACCGCTGACGAATTTCCACCCGGTCGCGGCCGACGGCAGCTTTCTGCCGATCGGCGACATGCTGGTGCACGCGTTCTGGCCGCGCTTCGACCGCGCTTCGGTGGCTCGCGAGGTGGAAGCGCAGATGCAAGCCTTCATCACCGCTTTCGGCCATCCGCCCGATTTCGTTGACGGCCACCATCACGTCCATCTGCTGCCGCGCATCGGTGACGCCGTGTTGGCCGTCGTGAAAAGCACCAACCCGGCTGCCTGGGTGCGCCAGTGCCGGCAGGTCGCGCCGTTGCACCAGCGACTGAACGACCGCAAGGGCATTTTGATCGATCTCCTCAGCCGGCGGTTTCAGAGGCGGGCGCAAAATTTTGGCGTTGCTACCAATCCAGCCTTTGCCGGCACCTATCGCTTTGATCCGGACGCCGCGTTCGCCGCGAGCTTCCCCGCCTTTCTCCAAGGCTTGCCGGACGGCAGCGTCGTCATGTGCCACCCCGGTTTCGTCGATGCCGAATTGGAGCGCCTCGATTCGCTAACCACCCTGCGGGAAAAGGAATTCGCGTTCCTCGCCTCCGACGCATTCCCCGCGGCGCTCGCCCGCGCCGGCGTCGCCCTCGCCTGAACGCTGCATCGGGCCATCGCATCGTGCGCGAAAGTGGGAACCGGTTTCGCGACACCACGATGCGACAA
>CAZTTL010000101.1:5479-8392 GCA_964616635.1 uncultured Rhodoplanes sp.
ATCGTGCGCGAAAGTGGGAACCGGTTTCGCGACACCACGATGCGACAACTCTGAAGCCTGCGGCGGCCTGTCCCAGTTTGTTCTTGCCGCAGCCATTCCCGCACGCCCGACGGCCCACCATATAGGGGCCGCGCAAGCGCCGGCGACCGGGATCGGCGCAAAGGAGGAGCACCGATGACCCCGCAGGAACGCCAGCTCATCGAGCAACTGTTCGACCGCTTGGCACAGCTCGAGCGTGAGCCACGTGACGCGGAGGCCGAGCGCGCGATCCGTGACGGGCTGACGCGCGCGCCGAACGCGGTTTACGCCCTGGTACAGACCGCGCTCGTTCAGGACGAGGCGCTGCGGCGCGCCAATGACCGCATTGAGGAATTGCAGGCCGAGCTCGAAGGCGACCAGCGCCCGGCCGAAGGCGGCGGCTTTCTCGACAGAATGCGCAATACCATGTTCGGCACCGACGACCGCCGCAGCGGCGGCTCCGTCCCCTCGGTGCGCGCCGGCGACATGGACCGTCGTGACGAGCGCTGGGGTGCCGGTCCGGCCACGGGCGTACCGCCAGGCTACAGGCAAGAGCCGGGCGGCGGTCCGACTGGCGGGCCATTCGGCGGCGGATATGGCGGCCCCGGCGCTGCGCCGTCCGGCGGCGCGTTTGGTGGCGGGGGCTCCTTCCTGGGGACAGCGGCGGCCGCGGCGGCGGGCACCATCGGCGGATCGCTGTTGCTCAATTCCATCCGCGGCATGATGGGATCGGCCCATGCCAGCCCGGCGACCGGCCAGGGCGCGCTTGATTCAAGTGCAGTCGGCGGCAGCAGCGCTTCACCCTGGGGCGGCGGCAATAACGCCGCCGACAGCGATCTTGCGCGGCAGGCGGGCGCAGAGGACGTAAGCAGCGGTGGCGGACAGCGGGTCGGCGCAGTCGATGACGGCTCGCAAGGCGGGTACCAAGACCACGATGCCGGCAACGACCAGGACGATGGCGATTACGACGATTCCGATGCCGACTTCGGCGACGACAGCGATTTCGACATGGTCTGACCCGGGAGTGGCCTGAGCAAAGGACCGGCCCCTGCCCCCCTGCCCCACGCGGGCTTGCGGGAGGGAAAGTCGTCTATCGGCGCATTCGCGGCAGCTATCTCACTGGCTTTTCGCCCGCGCGAGTTCCTGCTCGGCGGCGGGAAGCCAGCGCGCCTGCTCGACGCTGAGCTTGCGCTTGGCCGCGAGGTCGCGCAGCATCGCCACGATCTCGCCGAAGCGCTTGACGGGTTCATCCCCGGTGCTCGCCAGCCGCCATTGCAGCACCAGCAAGTCCCACTGCAGTTGCGCATCGCCGGGTGCGGCTGCCGCCAGCCTTTCGCGGATGGCGAGGCCGGCGCGATAGTTTTTTACCGCATCCCCGGTCTTACCCTTTGCCACCAGCGCGTCGCCGAGCTTGTTATACGCCACCGCAACATCACGCTCGCTGACGGCATTGGCATGTTCGGTATGCGCCAACCGCTCGCGCAGCGACAGGCTGGTACGATAGGCCGCGATCGCGTCGTCAGTCTCCCCGCGCGCCAGCAATGCGTCGCCGATGCGCTCATAGGACACCGAGAGGTCGCGCGCCCAGCGTGGATTGGCAGGGTCGGCCGCCGCCAGATTTTCGCGGATAGCGAGGCTCTTGCGGTAAGCGGCGAGCGCATCGTCCCAGTTGCGCTCCAGGCGCAGCAGGTCGCCGATCCGTTCGTAGGAGATCGAGAGGTCGCGCCGCGCGGCACTATCCGAAATTGGCACGGCAAGCTGGAGCGCAAGGCCGGCGCGGTAATTATTGAGCGCCTCGTCGAGCACGTTACGCGCCACCAGCATGTCGCCGATCTTGTTGAAGGTAACCGAAAGCTGCCGCTGCCAGTCGCCCGACGTGCCCGGATCGACAGCAGCAAGCCGCAGCGCCAGGCTCTTGCGATAATCCTCAAGGGCATCGGCGGTCTCGCCCTTCGCCGCCCGCACATCGCCGATCCGCTCATAGGCGAGCGAGAGATCACGGCGGGCGGCTTCGTCCTTGGGCTCGCGCGTCACGAGCTGCTGCCGCAACGTCAGCGCCTCGCGATACTGCTGCATGGCGGCGTCCGGCATACTTTTCGCGAGCAGCGCATCGCCGACCGCGACAGCGGCAAGCGACAGATCGCGTTGACGTTCGGGATCGTCGGCCGCGGCATCCTTGCGGCGCTCCATCACCGCCAGGCTGGGGCGGAGAACGGCCAGCGCCTCCTCGTTGGCGCCGCGCGCCACCAGCGCATTGCCGACCGCAAGCTGAGCCAGGGCAACGTCACGGGCCTGCTCAGCCTGATCAAGCTCTTGAGGCTTCACGGTGGCGAGCAAGGCTTTGGCCTTATCGGTGCGCTGCCCGGCGACGTCGGGGCGCCCGATCGCCTCGTCCTGCCGCGCGAGGGCAAGATACATCGCCGCTTCGCGGTAGCGCCGCATTGGCGTATCGGGGCCGAGTTGGGCGAGTTCGCGCAAGGTCCATTCGCTTGAATCGGCAAGGCCTTGCAGTGCCGAACGCGGCAGGCCGAAACGGTCGGCGAAGGCGAGCATGCGCGTTGCCGCATTGGTGCCGGTCGCAAGCGTCTGGTCGAGCAGCGGCGGGTTCGTTTCAAGTTCGCGCCGCCCCCACATGAAGGCGCCGGCGAGAACCGCGATCAGCAGCAGCACCGCGGCAATCCCCATACCGAGGCGCGAGCGTCGCCGTTTGCGCGGCGGCTCGTCGGATGTGGCGATTTCCGCAGGTTTCGTCGGTTCGTCTTTCACCGATTCATCGACGGGCTCGGCGGTCTTCGCCGTGGCGACCGGCTCGACAGGCACGACCGGCTCCGTGGCTGCCGCCGCCGGCTCGACCGGTTCGGCCGCCGCAACGGACTCCATCGGGTCCGGTTCCGC
>CAZTTL010000101.1:8492-11490 GCA_964616635.1 uncultured Rhodoplanes sp.
GCAACTGCGACCGGCTCCGGCGGCACCGGCGGTGCCGGCAAGTCCGCCTCATCGATGCCGAGCAGCGCCGCCGCGAGTTTGCGGGTCGCACGCTCCTGTCCCTCGCCATCCGGGCGCGCATCGATCACGAGCGGGGCAACCGGGTCCTCCGGTTCGATCGAAAGTCTGCCCTCGTCGATCAGCTTGTAGCGCAGCGTGGCGGGAAAGCACTCGTTGTCCGTATTCTTGGGCTCGCCGGCGACGATCATCGGGATGATATGGTCGCGCCGGCCCATCAGCTTGAAGCGACGGATCGCCTCGTTCACATGGTCGCTCTTGGCAGCATCCGGCGAGCACAGGACGACGAGAAAGGCCGACTGGGCGAGCGCGGCGATCGCCGGCTCGGTCAGAGCTTCGACCTCCATGTCGGCAAGATCGTCGCCATAGCGGTAGATCGCTTCAAGATTGGCCGGAACCGGTCCACGCGGCGTGTCTTTGCCGATCAGCTCCGCCGGCACCTGAATGTCCTGCAGCGCGCGTTGAATCGCATAGGCGACCGGCACGTCAGCCTTGCTGAAGACGAGAAACACCCTGTGCTTGAACTGGCCTGTCTCTTCCGCCACGACACTCCTCCTCGGCCACCCGCCATTGAGTGACCGTGTGTTGGAGCAAGAATTTGACTTCCGCGTGTCAACTCACAGGCGCAAGCGGCGCGCCGGATCGCGGGGCATCAGGCCCGGTCTGAAGGAATCGGCTGCCCCGCGGTTCCACGCCGCGGCCGGCTTCACAATCCGGTCGCTCATGCCCGTTTTTTTGCCGGTCGCTCACGCCCTATTTTTTATTTGATTGCATGGTCTTGTCGGAAAAGCCTGTAGCTTTTCGGGATCATGCTCTTCGCTTGCGGCCGCATAATCTTGTCCGAAAAGTCTGCAACTTTTCGGGATCATGCTCTTCGCTTAAGGCCGCATGATCTTGTCCGAAAAGTCTGCAACTTTTCGGGATCATGCTCTCGCTTAGGGCCGCTGCGCGCCGCGCTTGTTGGTGAAGATCGCAAACAGCGTCTGCGAGGCGCAGATGAACAGGCGGCTGTGATAGCGCCCGCCGAAGGTGATATTCGAGACCGTGTACGGCACCTTGATTTTGCCAAGCAATGCGCCCGACGGATCGATGCAATGCACGCCGTCGCCGGCGGCGCTCCAAATATTACCATCCTCGTCGCTGCGGATGCCGTCGGCATTGCCGGGCGAAATCGTATGGAATACGCGGCCGTTCCGGATCGCAGCGCCGCTCTCATCGACATCGAACACCTGGATATTCTTCACCGGATCATCAGCCGCCAGGAGGCCAGTCTCGACGATATAGAGCCGGCGCTCGTCGGGAGAAAAGCACAGGCCATTCGGCCCGTCGAAATCATCGGCGATGACGCTCAGCGCACCGGTGCGCGGGTCGAGACGATAGACGCGGGGCTTCTGCTCCTGCTCCTGCTTGCCGCCCTCATAGTCGGTCTGGATGCCGTAGGGCGGATCGGAGAACCAGATCGTCCCGTCCGATTTCACGATGACATCGTTGGGCGAATTGAGCCGCTTGCCCTCGAAGAGGTCGGCGAGGACGGTGACCGTGCCGTCGAATTCGGTGCGCATGACGCAGCGGTTATGGTGCGAGCAGGTGATCAGCCGGCCCTCGCGGTCGCGCGTCTGTCCGTTGGGAAAGCCGGCCGGGCGGCGGTACACCGTAACCCCCGTGTCCTCGCTCCAGCGCATGATCCGGTCGTTCGGGATATCGCTGAACAGGAGGCAGTTGCGGTCGCCGAACCAGACCGGCCCCTCGAGCCAGCGAAAGCCCTCGCCCAGTTTCTCCAGCGGCGCGTTCGGAAGAACGAAGTGGCGGAAGCGTGGATCAATGAATTCGAAACCGTCCATAAAGCGCCTCATTTCTTCCATTCGCGCGTTCGGCGCACAGGTTTTCCAGCCAAGTCATTTAAATACGCAGGGACGGGCCGCGACCCACGCGTTGTCATTAAGCTGCACGATCATCATGACGGCCGGAACATCGCCAACAGTGCCGGAACAGTGCCCTGACCTCCCGTGCGCGTCGGGTCTCGCATTCTGGTCAGCTCCGAAGGAAATATCACCGGGCCCCATCTCGACATGCACGCCGTCCATCGTCTCGACGAACCAGCGGCCTGACAGTGGGACGATCCATTGCGGTCTCGGGTTGCTGTGCCAGTCACCGATCCAGCCGACCGGAAGCGTGGCGAGCAGCACGGTCGCATCCGATGTGACCAGGTGATCGTTCCACTGCGGCGCAGCCCGGCCACCCATGCTCTGCATGTGGAATTCGGTGAGCTCGCAGCGGGTCTGATGCGTCACACCGTGCTCGTCCGTCCATACATCCCAATAGTATTGCTTGGGAGACGCGTCCTTTGACGGCTGCCCGCTGATCGGCGCAGCAGCGACGCTTGGAAGACTGAGTGTCAGCCCCAAGATCCCTGCAAGTCCGACCGCCGAGGCGACCTGTCGCAGGCTCATCTGAAGACTCCAGGGCGCGCGCCAACCCAGACATCATCATCGAGCTGGACGATCATCAACACCGCCGGCACGTCACCGACGGTTCCCGAGCGATGCCCTTTGCGGCCCTCCGCATCAGGCTTGGTGTTCTGGTCCGCGCCGAAGGAGATCTCGCCAGGCCCCATCTCGACGCGAGTGCCGTCTGTCGTCTCGCAAAACCAGCGGCCTGATAGCGGTATGATCCATTGTGGTCTTGGATTGGGGTGCCAGTCGCCGACCCAGCCGACCGGCTGTATCGCAATCAGCACTGTCGCCGGCGATACCGCCAGCCTATCGTTCCACTGTGGCGCCGCGCCGCTCATGCTTTGCTGCGCGAAGTCGGTCAGCTCGCAGCGGGTCTGGTGCGTGCCGCCGTCATCGTCCGCCCAGACATGCCAATAGGCGAGCTTCGGAGGCGCCTGGTCGGGGTTGCGCTGGGTCTGTCCGGAGTGCTGGTCGCTCCCGCCCGACGT
>CAZTTL010000102.1:0-11363 GCA_964616635.1 uncultured Rhodoplanes sp.
GACCGCCGGCGTCGGCATCGGGCCGAGCAGCAGCACGTCGAGGCCGACCGAGGTAAAGCCGGCGACCAGCGCCGTCTCGATCATATAGCCGGACAGCCGCGTATCCTTGCCGATCACCACGCGGTTGCGGTGCTCCCCATTGCGGAAGGTGAGGCCGGTCGCCTGCCCGACCCGCAAAGCGAGATCAGCGGTGATCACGCCATTGGCGCGGCCGCGAATGCCATCCGTGCCGAAATATTTGCGCGCCATGATTTCCCTGCCCGACAATAAATCAAAACAACCCGGCGCGATGCGGCGGGCGGCGGGGACAGTTAAAGCACTTTTGGGCAAAATTCGGAAGCTGCGCGGCGCGGCCGATCCTTCTTAAGGATAACGGGCTGCTTCGTTTCGGGACGCTGTCCAGGCCGCAGAACCGGCTGATTATTCAGGCTTCTTTCCCGTCGGCTGGCTGATCGAGACCGGATCGGAGCCGGGAAACGACTCCTCCAAAGCCTCGTCAAGCTCGTGGTCCAACTCCTCGCGCTCTTCCTTATGATCGCGGTCGGTTGTTTTGTGCTTGCGCGGAGGCGCGCGGGGTGCGCTGGCCATGACGGTCTCCCGCGTTGAGGCCTATGGTCATACCAACGCGGAAATCCCTCCGAAGGTTCACGGACCGCTGCGGCGCCTCCGCGCGCACCATCATCCTTCCAGCACAATGACATGGAGCCGCCGCGGCCCGTGCGCGCCGAGGATCAGGGTCTGCTCGATATCGGCGGTACGCGATGGCCCGGTGACGAGGTTGATCGCGCGCGGCAAGCCTTCGATCCCATGCTCCTCGCGCAACCGCGCCAGCACGGTCTCGTAGTCCGCCGCAATCGCGCCGGCGTCGACAACCACGATATGGTAGTCGGGCAGAAAGTTGAGGGTCGTCGGATTGTCCGGCCCCGACAGAAGTACCAGCGTACCGGTCTCCGCTGCTGCCCCATAAGCGTATGATATGGCGGCGACGTCGTTGCCGTCCGAAGCGCCAACCGAGACCGCGAGCACGGGCTCGAACTCCCAGTGCACGGCGGCAAGCCGCGCATCGCTGCCGCGCTTCACCGCAAGCGGGAGATTATTGGCGCGCAGGTAATTGGCGACCGCCGCCGGCAGTTCTGACAGCGCGGGGATGCGCTCGGTCGTGCCGGCGACCGCCTCGATCTTCTCAAGGCACAGCGCAATGCGCTCGCCGTCGGGAAGCTGCCCGCGCTGCGGGATGACGCCGCGCGGATGGTCCCGCAAACGGTCGGCGACCTCCTTGCGTCGCGGCGCCTCGGTCCCGGTGACGCCCAGCGCGTGACGGATCGACGCGAGGACGGTGTCGCGCGCGCTCATTGCCGGCCTCGCTCGCGCCATTGCGCCTGGAAAGTCTTACCCTGCGGCGCCGGCAGGTCGCGCACCTTGGTCCACCCGGATGCGAGCGGCAGTGAGGCGAACCGCCCGGATTTCCGGCCGAGCCAAGCCAGCACCTGCATCGCCGGCGCGGTCATGAGGCGGTAGAGCCGCGGCCTGCGCGCCAGGAATGCCCAAGCCTTTAAGCCGGCGCGCTGCGTTGCCGGCGAGAGACGCCGCTCGAATTCGCGCTCGCGCCAGAACCGCATCAACCGGGGCAGTGGAATGCGCACCGGGCACACCTCTTCGCAGCGGCCGCAGAAGGTCGAGGCGTTCGGCAGTTGGCCGGCCTTGTCGACTCCGATCAGGCTCGGTGTCAGCACGGCCCCCATCGGCCCCGGATAGATCCAGCCATAGGCGTGGCCACCGACGGCATGATAGATCGGACAATGATTGAGGCAGGCGCCGCAGCGAATGCAGCGGAGCATGTCACGGAACTGGCCGGCGAGCATCGCCGAACGGCCATTGTCGACAATGACGATGTGATGCTCGGCCGGTCCGTCGGGATCGCCGCCGCGCCGTGGCCCGGTCATCAGCGTGGTGTAGACCGACATTTCCTGCGCGGTCGCCGAGCGCGCCAGCACGCGCATCAACTGCGCCATGTCCTCCAGCGTCGGCACCAGCTTCTCGATGCTCGCGATGACGATATGCACGCGCGGCAGCGTCGCGGTGAGATCGCCATTGCCCTCATTGGTGACGATGACGGCACTGCCGGTCTCGGCGACGAGAAAGTTGGCGCCGGTGATGCCGACATCGGCGGCGAGAAATTTCGCCCGCAGGGTCGCGCGCGCCTCCGCGAGCAGCGCCGCCGGCTCGTCGAGATTGCGATCCTTCGGCAGGCTGGTGTGAACGCGGCGGAAATCGGCCTCGATCTGGTTTTTGCGCAGGTGCACCGCCGGCATGATGATATGCGAGGGCAACTCATGCCGGATCTGGATGATGTATTCGCCGAGATCGGTCTCCACTGGGTCGATGCCGTTGGCCTCGAGATAGGCGTTGAGGCCGATCTCCTCGCCGACCATCGACTTGCCCTTGGTGACGGTCCGCGCGCCGTATTGGCGACAGAGATCGAGCACGATGCGGTTCGCGTCGTCGCCAGTGACCGCGAAGTGCAGCTGGCTGCCGCGCGCCGTCGCGTTGTTCTCGAAGGCTTCGAGATAGAGGTCGAGATGCGCCAGTGTGTGGTTCTTGATGTCGCGCGCGGCATCGCGCAACGCCTCGAACTCGGGCAGCTTTGCCGCCACATCGCGCCGCCGCTGCGGAAAATTGGTCTGCACGAAATGCAGCGCCTTCTGCAGCTCGGCATCGGCGAGCGCCGCCTTCGCATTCGCCTTGAAGCGCGCAGAGGTCGGTTGGTGCATCACCGGCCCGCCTCCTGCGCAACCGGCGCACGGCCCGCTTTCGCCGGCACGCCGATCGGCGGCTGATCAAGCGCGCCTGCAAGCACCTCGGCGACGTGGCGCACAGCGATGGTCTTGCCCTCGCGGGAAAGCTTTCCCGCAATATTCAACAGACAACCGAGATCGCCGGCGAGCAACAGATCGGCGCCGGTTGCCGCCACGTTCGCGGCTTTCTTGGTGACCATCACGTCGGATATGTCGGGAAACTTGACACAGAAGGTTCCACCAAAACCGCAGCAAGTCTCGGTCTCGGCCATCTCGGTCAGCTGCAGCCCTTCGACGGACGCGAGCAGCTTGCGCGGCTGGTCGTGCACGCCGCATTCACGCAGACTCGAACAGGAGTCGTGATAGGTCGCGATCGCCTCACAGCGCGCAGTGAGGCGCTCGCCGCCGAGCACGTCGACCAGAAACTGCGTGAGCTCGTAGGTTTTTGCCGCAAAGGCATCGGCGCGCGGCTGCCAGTTTGGATCACCCTGGAACAGCTCGGGATAATGAACGCGCAGCTGGGCGGCACAGGAACCGGACGGCGCGACGATATAATCGCAATGCTCGAAGGCGGCGATGACTTGCTCGGCGATCGCCCGCGCCGCCGCGCGGTCGCCGGAATTGAACGCTGGCTGGCCGCAGCATGTCTGCGGCGGCACCTCGACGGTGCATTCCGCGTCCTCCAGCAGCTTGACCGCAGCAAAGCCGACTGACGGCCGGATCAGATCGACAAGACAGGTTACCAAAAGGCCGACACGCTTGGTCGTTCGGGCCATGGTCTAATCCTTCCAAGACAGCGAACGTGGCGACTACAGCGAATTCCGTTCTGATAGAATCGGAATTCGCTGTAATTCTATTTGAGTGGTCGCATTTTCTGCGGCGAACCGGTCTCCACTTCGCCGGAATGCTCTAGATGTCACGACCACGCGCCCGACCGACGACACCGCAATGGCCAGGCCGCGAGCGGGCGCCTGAGCGGGCGCGATTGATCATGCGATCAACCGCCGCCGCCGGAGCTATACATGACCCGCGGCAGCCACAGCACCACCTGCGGGAACTCGAAGGCGATCGCCAAGGCCAGCATCTGCAGCACGACAAAGGGAATGATGCCGACATAGATGTCTCTGGTGGTGATCTCCTTCGGAACCACGCCCTTGAGATAGAACAGCGAAAAGCCGACTGGCGGCGTGATGAATGACGTCTGCAGCCCGACCGCAAAAATTATCACGAACCAGGTCGTGTCAAAGCCGAGGTCCTTCACCACCGGCGCCACCAGCGGCAGCATGATCAGCGAAATCTCAAGCCAATCGAGGAAGAAGCCGGCCACGAAGGCGACGAACAGAATGAAGACGACAATGCCGCTTGGACCGAACGGCAAACCCTTCAATAGGAGAGCAATAAATTCGTCGCCACCGAGCGAACGCATCACCAGCGCAAAGGCGGTGGCGCCGATGAAAATGCCGAAGATGAAAGCGGTGGTCAGCGTGGTTTCGATTCCAACCTGCCTGATGGTCGGGAGGTCAAGGCGCTTGTTGGCCGCCGCAAGCAATGTCGCCCCGAAGGCGCCCACGCCTGACGCTTCGGTCGGCGTTGCAATGCCGAAGAAGATGCTGCCGAGCACCGCGAGGATGAGGAAGAGCGTCGGCACGATCGCGAGAACGACACCCAACAGCTCGCGCCCCCTGAGCTTCTCCGTGTGCTTGGGGGCGGGCGCAACATTGGGCCGCAAATAAGCAATACCGAGAACATAGATCAGATAAAAGGAGCCGAGGATCAGGCCGGGGAACAACGCCCCCATGAACAGATCGCCGACCGACAACGAAAGCTGATCGGCCATGATGACCAGCATGATCGACGGCGGGATGAGGATTCCCAGCGTGCCGGAGGCGGCGACGACGCCGGAGGATAGCGATTTCGAGTAATTCTCCCGCAGCATGATCGGAATCGACAATGTCGCCAGCAGCACGACCGAGGCACCGACGATGCCGGTGGAGGCGGCAAGCAGAATGCCGATCACCACGACGGTGATCGCAAGGCCACCACGCAGCCGGCCAAAGACGCGGATGAAATTCACCATCATCCGGTCGGCGACGCCCGAGCGGTCGAGCATCAAGCCCATATAGATGAACATGGGAAGCGACACGAGCACCCAGTTCGCCATCTGGGCGAAGATGCGGTCGACAATGATCGCGAAACTCTCCCAGCGCGTCAGCAGGAAGGTGTCAATACCGAAATATTGATCGAGAAAAATGCTGAGTGCGGTAAACAGCAGCGACAAGCCGCCGAGAATCCAGGCGATCGGATAGCCAGTGAAGAGGAGGCCGATGAACGAGCAGAGGAAGATGATGACCAGAATTTCGTAGGCTTCCACGACACCCCCCGACTAGCGACCGCCTAACCCGATTCTATCGACGTATTACGCCTGCCCTGAACCGCCCGCGCGCCGCATCGCGGCCCATACCCGCGATAGCCGCGATACCGCGGTCATTGCCAGCAGGGTGAAGGCAATGGTGATGATGCCCTTGAGCAGATACCGGTAGGGCAATCCGCCAGGCGCCCGCGAAACCTCGCCGACCGTCCACGACTCGATGACATAGGGGATCGACCACCAGATCACGAAGATGCAGAACGGCAGCAGGAACACCGCGAGGCCGATCATCTCGATCCAGAGTCTGGCGCGGAGAGGTAACTGCTCGGCGAGCACGTCGATCCGCACATGCCGTTCCCGCATTTCGGCAAGTCCGAGGCCCAGCATGAAACCGATGGCGTAGAGATGCCACTGGGTCTCTTCCATCTGGACTGAGCCCAGGCCGATCACGTAGCGCTGCACGACCTGAATGACGATCAGCAGCATCAGGATCGTCCATATCCAGGACGACCACTCGCCAATCCTTCGCACGATACCGTCCAGCACGCGCGACAGGCGGGTCTCAGGCAGCGGGATACCTGACGGCCCGACTGGCGGGCCATCAGGATTGGTTTCGGTCGAGGCCATGGCTAGGGCCGATTACTTGAAGTCACGCGGCAGGTAACCGTATTCCTCCCACTTCTGGTTCTGCTCCTGGAATGCGGTCATGCTGTCATAGATTTTCTTGAACATCGGATCCTTGGCAGATTCTTCCGCCATGACCTCCTTGGTCGCCTTCTGGAACGTCTTGAGAAGTTCGGGCGACACTTTCACCAGCTTGACGCCTTCTTTTTCGAACTTCGCGAGGGTCTTGCCCTGGAGGGATTCCGCCTTGGCGAGCGAAATGGTGACAGCGGCGGTACAGGTGGTCTCGATCAACGCCTTCGTCGTTGCATTCAGCTTATCCCACGCCTTGGAATTGATATAGAGATACTGGTTGGTCGAGGGCTGGTGCCAGCCGGGCAGCATGTAGAACTTCGCGACCTTGTAGAACCCAAGCTGATCGTCGATCGCCGGCAGCGAGAACTCGGTGCCGTCGAGCACACCCTTTTCCAGCGCCTGGAACAGTTCGCCACCGGGAAGCACCGTTACCGAAGCGCCGACCTTTTGGTACACCTTGCCGCCCAGTCCGGCGGCGCGGAACTTAAGGCCTTTCAGCTGCTCCGGCGACGTGATTTCTTTGCGGAACCAGCCGGCGGCTTCCGGGCTGATGGTCCCGCAGAAGATTGGCACGATATTATGCGGCTTGTAGAGTTCGCGCAGGAACTCATTGCCGCCGCCGAAATACATCCACGCGATAAATTCGGTGCTGTCCATTCCGAACGGCACGGCGCCGAAGAGGGCCGACGCTGGAAGCTTGCCGACTTCGTAGCCCATCCACGAATAACCAGCTTCGACCTTGCCGTCGGAAACGGAATCGTAAACGGCGAGCGCCGGAATGAGCTTGCCCGGTTCGAAGACCCGCAGCTTGATTTTCCCGCCAGAGACTTCTTCGAGCCGCTTCGCAACCCATGGCATGGTGTCGCCGAGGGCCACGAGATTGGAGCCGAATGCCATCGGCACGCCCCAGCGGACGGAGTCGATCGATTGCGCTTGCGCAAACGTAGAAGAGGCCACAAGGGCCGCGGCGACAATGCCGGCCTTGAATCCATTCATGGAAAGTCTCCCTGTTGCATTTCCTCACGAAGGGTTCTTGTTTTCGTTGAAGCTAATTTGACGCCACACATCATGACGGCAAAGCCGAACCTGATAAAGCGCGAATTTCTCAGTTTCTCCGATCTGGGGGTGTCAGTTTTGCGGGCGCCAATTGGCCCGGAGCGCATTTTTCCGCATGCTGCATTTAGCATGCTGCATTTAGAAAATGCACCTGCGTCAGATTTGCCAACCCGACCATCCTGGTCTCGATACCCAGTTCGCTGAGCCCATGAGCGCCGGATTGCGCGGATCGCAGCAGGCCGGTCATGCCGGTCCGTTGCCGCGTGTCGTTCTCCCTCCCTCGACGCTTAGCAGCTGTTTCTCTCAAAAATTGATGGTCTATTTTTTTTACCTCTTTGTCAACATGGATAATCTATTCTACCATCTACCTGTAATAGGATAATTTCTTATCCATGCAGAAAGCTTGGACACACGATTGGGACCATGGCAAAGCTCTGGCCAATCCAGACGGAGTCGATTCATGCGTGATGAAATCCGGCCTCCTCGCTTGGCCGATGCCATCGCCGGCCATATCGAGCGCATGATTCTCGAGGGGGTGCTGCGGCCTGGCGAGCGGCTTGCCTCGGAGCGCGACCTTGCAGAAAAGCTTGATGTATCAAGACCGTCGTTGCGCGAAGCGCTCGGCCAACTGGAGAAGCGCGGGCTCCTTGTCTCGGGCCGCGGCGGCACGACAGTCGCACAGTTTCTCGCACCCCTGTCAATGCCGCTTGCCGAACTCTATCGCGACAAGCCGCGGGTGACGGCGGACTATTTCGAATATCGCTGCTTCGTCGAAGCGCAGGCCGCACGGCTTGCGGCGCTGCGGGCCACCGATCTCGATCGCAAGACCATTCGCGGGATCGTCAATCGCCTGAAGCAGGCCAATACGCTGGAGGACCCCTACAAAGAAGCGCTGGCCGACGCGGACCTGCACCTCGCCGTTTATGAGGCGTCGCACAACGTGGTTCTGCTGCATGTGATGCGGGTCTTCGCCGAGCTGCTGCACGAAGGGGTTTTTTACAATCGCGACCAGCTCTACCGCCGCCACGGCACTCGCCCGATCCTGCTTGAGCAGCATCTCGCAATCGCAGACGCCGTACTCGCCGGCGACGTCGATCGCGCGAGCCGCGTCGCCGACGAACACATTCGCTACACGTTCAACACCATCGAGGAAATCCGCCGCGACAACGAACGGCTGGAAGTGTCGCTGCGGCGCCTGGACCGATCCGATCTCCTATCGTTGCGCGATGTGAAGGGTCAGGAGGCTGACGACAAGCCGTAAGCTGTTGGTGCAGCCGGGACCCGCGCAGGCCACATCTCTGCTGTCGCGCGGCGACCAGGGCCGCGGTGCTACCAGGGTCGTTCCTTGACGATCGCATCAAGGCGCGCCTTCAGCGCTGCGCCCTTGTTGGCATACCAGACCCCACCGAGGAGATGGCGAAAGCGCTCATCGGCTGTGGCTTCGCGCTCGATCCGCTCGATCGTGTCCTCGGCGATGACGTCCTCGACCAACCCCGCCGCGAGCAGCGACAGCATTTCCGGATTGGTCTCGATCTTGAGAACCTCGACAACGAGATCGATCACCGCATTGGGATCGCTACGTTTCAGATCACGCTCGTAATCCATCAGAGCGTGCCAGTTGCGGTCGTGGTCCTTTTCCGGCTTGGCGTGTTGGTCAACCCAAAACCGCGCGAGGTCGGGCATCGACAGCGTCGTATAGTCGATGCTGATGGCCGGCCTGTCGCGCTTCGCCTCATCCGCGCGCCACGCCCTCTCATCGGCGATGCGGGCAAGCCGTGCTTTCAGTTCGCGGCTCGGCGCCCACCAATGGACGGCACCGAGCAGCCAGGCCAATGCCGGATTGGCGACAGCCTCGGCCTCGAGCCGGCCCACCAGCCTCTCGGCATGATTGTAGATCAGCGTCGACATGAACTTTTCGCCGAGCTGCATCTTGGTGGACTTGTCGGCATCGGTGCCGAGCACCGCCAATGCAAGGTCGAGCGCCCGGTCAGGTGCAGCGTGCGGCAGGCGGTCGAAATAAAGCGTCGCGATCCAGGATTGTTCGGTCTGCTCTCGAATACTCAGACATTGCAGGTCGCACCATAGCTGGGCGAGCCGTTCAAGCGGCATCGCGTCGAAGAGCGCGTTTTCTTCGTCCGAATTGCCGGGACCAGGGATCGGCATCGTTGCCCAGGCTTCCGGCTCATCAACAGAACACATGCGACCCGAGTCTCCCAGGGCCGCCGGCGCGCCGCAGCCTTCGGACGGTTAGTCGCAATTAGCCGCAGTAGGGTTCGAAACGCCCCGGCGGCGCCGGATGTGACAAAAGGCGGCACAATCTTGGGGCGAACTGGCGACCCGTTCGCCGGAAAATGCGCTAGCCGAGCTCACCCCGCAGCGCCCGCATCGCCTCGACAAAACCGGGAAAGCTCGTCGCGATGAACGAGCCGTCATCGACGGCGACCGGGTGCTCGCTCGCGAGCCCCATCACCAGGGCGGACATCGCGATGCGGTGATCCATATGCGTCGCGACGAGGGCGCCGCCCGGAACGCCGCCGCGGCCGTGCACGATCAGGTCGTCGCCGTCGATGTCGACCGCGACCCCATTGACCCTGAGCATCGCCGCCGTTGCAGCGAGCCGGTCGGATTCCTTGACGCGCAGCTCGGTGAGCCCGCGCATCACCGTCGTCCCCTCGGCGAAAGCGGCGGCGACCGCGAGGATCGGATATTCGTCGATCATCGCGGGGGCGCGGGCGGCGGGCACCTCGACACCCCGCAAGGCGCCGGAGCGCACGCGCAGATCGGCAAGCTCCTCGCCGCCCTCGCTGCGGATGCCGAGCGTCTCGATCGACGCGCCCATCTCCATGAGCGTCGTGGTCAGGCCGGTGCGCAGTGGGTTCAGCAGCGTATCGGTGAGGATCACCTCGGACCCCGGCACCAGCAAAGCCGCGACCAGCGGAAAAGCCGCCGACGACGGATCAGCCGGCACCACGATCGGCGCCGGCACGAGTTCCGGCTGACCGGTCAAGGTGATCCACCGGCCGTGTGCCCCTTCCGGTTCCACTGATATTTCGGCGCTGAAATGCGCCAGCATGCGCTCGGTATGGTCGCGGCTTGCCTCCGCCTCGATCACGGTGGTTTGGCCCGGCGCCGCCAAACCGGCCAGCAGCACCGCCGACTTCACTTGCGCCGAGGGTACCGGGGTGCGGTAGATGATCGGGATCGGGTCGCGCGCGCCGGCGAGCCGGACCGGCAGGCGATCCCCCGCCTCGGCCGTTTCCACGCACGCGCCGATCTGCAGGATCGGATCGAGGATGCGCTTCATCGGCCGGCGGCGCAGCGACGCATCCCCGTCGAAGGTCGCGGTGATCGGGCAGCCGGCGAGCGCCCCCATCACCAGGCGGCAGCCGGTGCCGGAATTACCGAAATCGAGCACCGCTCCCGGTTCGGCAAAGCCTGCCACGCCGACGCCCTCGACCACCCAGGCGCCATTGCCGGACCGCTTGACCTGTGCGCCCAAAGCGCGCATCGCCTTCGCGGTGTTGAGCACATCCTCGCCTTCGAGTAGGCCGGTGATCAGGGTGCGACCGACCGTCAGCGCACCGAGGATCAGCGCGCGGTGCGAGATCGACTTGTCGCCCGGCACGCGCAGCCGCCCCTGCAGCGGCCCGCTGCGGCGGGCGGTGATGGCAATTTTGTGGTCAGACACGCTCATACGGGCACCGGATCGAGGCAGCGCGCCCCCTTACCGGGGATTTGGCGGGACGCCCACAGGAATCTTCGGCGACGGCCGCAAACACCTGTTGTCCGACGCCATTGACACCGTGTTATCCGACCCTATTGACACCGGGCCTCCAAGCCGCCAAGGGGAGGTTTCCCTTTTCAGCCTGCAAGGATTCTCGACCGTGGCGAAATCACAGCTCGGTACGAAACGCCTCTGCGCCTCCTGTGGCGCAAAGTTTTACGACCTCAATCATGATCCCATCACCTGCCCGAAATGCGGCGTGGTATACGAAGTCGCGCCGATATCGCCGCGCGGCGGCCGCCCGGATGCGGGCCGGACCGTGACGCAGGAAGCCGAGGCGCCGGAGACCCAGGAAGCCGAATTCATCTCGCTCGAAGAGGCCGATGCCGAGGCGCAAGGCAAGAAGAAGGGCGCTGCCGGCGAAGAGATTCCGGACGTCGACGAAGAGGTCGAGATAGACGGAAGCCTCGACGACGCCACCTTCATCGAGGAGACCGAGGAGGAAGACGCCGATGTCTCGGACATCCTCGGCGGCGACATCGAGGACGAGGAGGAGACTTGATCGGGCGGGCGCCGCCCGCTAATCATCGTTGTTACGGCTGGCGTTGAGCCGGTTCGGAGGCGGATCCGCCCGCGGACGTCGCTTCCCTTGCCCGTACCCTGTGGAGGGGCCATAGCTCAGTTGGGAGAGCGCTTGAATGGCATTCAAGAGGTCGGGGGT
>CAZTTL010000103.1:0-11276 GCA_964616635.1 uncultured Rhodoplanes sp.
CGCTCCCTCCCCCATTTTCTTCGCTCCCTCCCCCCTTATGAGAAGGGCTATCACATTTGGCTTCACCCTCCCCTGAAAGGGGAGGGTCGGACCATCGCAGATTGTCCGGGGAGGAGTCGCGAGAAGCATCTGACCCCCTCCCGGCGAGCGACTGCTCGTTGACCTCCCCCTTCTGAGGGGGAGGTCGTCTGAAATCGTCAGTTGTATTCCCTCCCCCCTTGAGGGGGAGGGTTGGGGTGGGGGGTATGTCACTTCCCTCAGCGGCCGAGGACGCGTCGCCTTCGTCTACCCCCCTCCCGGCGCGCGATTGCCCGCCGGCCTCCCCCTCAAGGGGGGAGGCGATAGAAGAGTCGCTTTCTACCGGTGCTACCGCCACACGCGGTGACTCGGCCAGCAGCCGCTTGAAGCGGCGGGAAAAAACCTCGCGCAGCATGCCGTAATCGTCGCCTGGCGCGAGCGCGGTCGAGCGGATGTTGAACTTGCGATACTGGCTTTTCTGGAATCCGTCCGGGCCGGCCACGATCATGGCGCCGACCGGGTTGCTGCCCTGGATGTGGCTGTTGTCGAAAACCTCGATCCGGCGCGGCGGCTGGCTCAGCCCGAAGGTCGCCGCCAGCGCCGACAGCAGCCGCTGCTGTGAGGCGCTTTCCGCCAGCTTGCGCCCGAGCGCTTCGCGGGCATTCGCCGTCGCGTGATCGACGAGCTCCTTCTTCTCGCCGCGCTGCGGCACAAAAACCTCGACCTTGTGCCCGCTCTTGAGCGTCAGCGCCGCCGCCAGGAGATCGCATTCCTCCGGGCGATGCGACAGCAGGATGAGGCGGGGACACGGCTTGTCGTCGTAGAATTGGGAGAGGAACGAGGCGAGCACCGCTTCCGCGGCGAGCGCGCGATCCGCCTTGGGAAAATAGGCGCGGTCGCCCCAGTTCTGCCCGGCGCGGAAGAAGAACACTTCGACGCAGGTGAACCCGCCCTCCTGATGCAGGGCGAAGACATCGGCCTCCTCGACCCCGCGCGGATTGATGCCCTGGCGCGCCTGCACCGCCGACAGCGCGGCAAGCCGGTCGCGCAATACGGCGGCGCGTTCGAAATCGAGCGCCGCCGAAGCCTCGTCCATCTCCGCCGCCAGTTCCACTTTCACCGCCTGGCTCTTGCCCGACAAGAAGGCGATCGCCTCGTCGACCAGCCGGACATAATCGGCCGGCGTGATCTCGCCGGTGCAGGGCGCCGAGCAGCGCTTGATCTGATACAGCAGGCACGGGCGGGTGCGGCTTTCGTAGACGGCGTCGGAACACGAGCGCAGCAGGAACGCGCGCTCGAGCGCCGTAATCGTGCGGTTGACGGCGTTGACGGCCGCGAACGGCCCGAAATACGCGCCCTCGCGATTGCGGGCACCGCGATGCTTGCAGATCTGCGCCGGCAGGTCGCCGCTGGTGATCAGGATGAAGGGGAACGACTTGTCGTCGCGCAGCAGCACGTTGAAGCGCGGGCGCAGCCGCTTGATCAGATTCGCTTCGAGTAGCAGCGCCTCGGTTTCGGTTGCGGTGGTGACGAACTCGACCGCGGCGGTCGAAGCGATCATGCGGGCGATGCGGGTCGCATGGCCGGTCGGGCGCGCATAAGCCAGCACACGCTTCTTGATGTTCTTCGCCTTGCCGACATAGAGCACGTCGCCGCTCGCCGCGACCATGCGATAGACGCCGGGCGCCGAGGGGGCGTGCGCGCCGTGCCGGAGAATGACTTCGCGCCCGAGCGCCAGCGTGCCGGATTCGCTTACCGCAGACTCGCTCGCGATCTCGGTCGCGTCCGGCAGCGCGGCCTCATCGTCCTCGTCGGCGAGGTCGATGTCCGGCTCGATATTCGCCTGCCCTTGTTTTGGTTCCTGCATTCCGTCCGTCCCTGGGCCGGCAGCAAGCACACCGCAGTTTGCCGTCAACCTCCGCTAAAGATAAGCTTACTGGCCCTTTACCCCCAGAGCCTTTGGCCGAAGCCGAGAAGCCGAGCGGCCAGCGCTCGCCACCAGGAAGACAAGCCTTGCAGCAGACTGACAAGCCTCCCAAGAATGAACAAGCGCAGGAGCTGCCCTACCGGCCCTGTGTCGGCGTGATGCTGCTCAACCGCGAGGGCCTTGCTTTCATTGGGCGGCGGAGCAACGGACCCGAACATGTGGACGAGACCCATTGCTGGCAGATGCCGCAGGGGGGCATCGACAAGGGCGAGGACCCGTGGCCGGCGGCCAAGCGCGAACTCTACGAAGAGACCAATATCCGTTCGATCGTGAAGCTCGGCGAGATCACCGAATGGCTGACTTATGATCTGCCGCCGGACCTCGTCGGCAAGGCGTGGAAAGGCCGCTACAAAGGGCAGACGCAGAAATGGTACGCGGTACGCTTCTACGGAAAGGAGCGTGAGATCGATATCTTAACGCCCGGCGGCGGCCACGATCCCGAATTCATCGATTGGCGCTGGGAGCCAATCGCCAACCTGCCGGACCTGATCGTGCCGTTCAAGCGGCCGGTCTATGAGGCCATCGTCAAAGAATTCGCGCGTTACGCCGTGCCGGTCTGAGCTGAGCCGCGGTTCAGCGGCGGCGTGCGCCGTCAGGCGTCGGGCGCGACCGCCTCCTGCTGGAAATTGGCGTTGATATGCGCGGCACCGGCGGCCACGAGCGCCGGATAGATCGCGCGGAAATCCTTCAGCAGCGTTTCGAACGGCACGTCGGCATAGGTGCCGCGATCCTTGAGGTATTCCATCCGCCGCTTGCCGGCCCGGTCGTAGGGCTGGAACAGCGAATCGCTGCGGCCGTCAAAGTCGAGCGGCGCCAATCCGGCGCGACGACAAAGCTCGGCGTCGAACGCCGGCGTTGCCTTCACCCAGGTGCCATCGAGCTTGAGGTCCGTATACGAATGCCAGAGGAAGACATCGCTCTTCGTCAGCTCATAGAGCCGCGGTGACGTCATGTGGTTGCGCACATCGGCATAGCCGACCCGCGCCGGAATGCCGACGACGCGCGCGCAGGCCGCGAGCAGTGCGGCCTTGCCGATGCAGAAGCCGCGCCCCAACGCGAGCACGCTCGACGCGCGGTAGCTCGCGGGATCGGTGAGATCGACATAAGGGTCATAGGTGATGCGGTCACGCACTGCGTAGTAAAGGGCAACCGCTTGATCGGTCTGATCCTCGCTGCCAGTGCCCGCCGCAATCGCACTGGCGAATTCTTGGACATCGTGATTATCGCAATCGATGAAAGGGCTCTGCCTCAGATATTCCATGTCGCCCTGCATGTGATTTCCCAATCTTTTGGTGAGAAATGGCCGGATGCTGGCCGGTGCGGTCTTTTTCTTCGTTGTGAAAGTTGACAAGATTGACGGCGCTGCCGTGGGCACGACCGCACCATCGATATAACGGAAGACCGGTGGCATTGCGAGATGAAGACAGGCACGCAGAGGCGCAGCCGCTGAACCTTTTCCGGCTCATGGCAGCAGGCCTTGTTGCTATTGCCGCGCGTGATGTTGGAGCCGGCTACTGCCGCCCGCCATGCCCAAGCCGCTGCCACCAGGCGCGGATTTGGCCCGACAGCACCAGTACTGCGACAGCGATCGCGACAATCGGAATCAGGAACAGGACGAAGCCGAGCGCCAGCATCAGCACCGCGGCGCCGACGAGGCCGATGACGATCAGCACCAGCCAGACGGTGAACGGGCTGGGCGGTTTGAACGTCGTGTAGCGGGTGCGCCCATCTTCATCGAAGGCGATGAAAAAATCCGAGCGCTGTCCTGCCCGTACCGCGTCGGTCCACACCTTTTCGTCGCCTCCGGGCGGAATGATCTCCGGCTCGGAACGCGGCTTTTCCGGTTCTCGTTTGGAATAACGGTCGTCCATCACCGCTATGTAAGCGGGCAACCGGGAAACACCAGGGGCAAGCGGCGCTTCGCCTTTCGGAAATCGGCAGCATGCCGGTCGCCCCCTCCCGCCCGGGCCGGCCGGTTCGCCGCATCGGCGCGATTATGCCTTACAGATCGCTTGCGACGCGGAATCCATTGGCGAAATAACGCACGTCCTTGTCATAGCGGAAGCGAGCCGCCGATCGTGCCATGCTGGCGTTATTGGCGAACGACCCGCCGCGCAACACGCGACGATTGCACTGTCCCGAGGTCCAGGCCGAGCCGTCCTTCGGCGCGCCGCGGAAATTTTCATTCCAGCAGTCTTCCACCCATTCGGCCATGTTGCCCGAGGTATCATAAAGGCCAAAGGCGTTCGGCCGGAATGACGCCGCAGGAACCGTCTTCGATTGCGAGCCCGGACCGCAGCCGGAGCAATTTGCCGCCCCCTCTTTAGCGTTACGCCCCCACCAGAAAGGGGTCGTCGTGCCGGCGCGTGCAGCATATTCCCATTCCGCTTCGGTCGGCAGGCGATATTTCCGGCCGGTTTTTTGCGACAGCCAGGACAGGTAGTCCTGGGTATCGTCCCAACTCACATCGAGCACGGGACGGTTGCCGCGTCCCCAGCCGCGATCGCCCGGATTGAGCCGGCAGGCGCCGGCAGCGACGCACTGGTCCCATTCCGCAAAGGTGATCTCCCGGCGTCCGATGGCGAAAGGACGCGGGATAATCACATGATGAATCGGCTGTTCGAGCGGAGACTCGGCCGAGCCCATGGAAAACTCGCCGGCGGGAACGACGATCATTTCCGGGCAATCTGGGCAGTCGCGAAACGTCTCGCCGGGGAGACGGGTGCCCGCCTCCGATTGTCCCCTGCCGGCTTGTGCCCAACGCTTGGCGGATCCTGTCCTGGCAGCACGTGCGGCATCAGCTGGGATAGCGATCCTCGCCTTTAGTCCGACTTCTTTGGGGCTCAGCTTCGGATGGGATCGCCCTTGGACAGCTGTTGTCATTGCCGTCGTTTGCGTCGGAGCGGCCGGAGCGCCTAGAGCACTGACGGTAGCGCTTGAAATCACAAAAATGAGAACGAGAAGGCCTCGAGTCATTTTTCTGTTCCGGTTTTTACCAAGCTGGTCCAGGATTTCGTCACAGCCGCGCGACGCATTCTGATAACTAGCGCACATGAGGGAACGGATCGACATATTTATCCGGTAACAAGGTCGCGGTACTGATGCCTGAATCCTGCGCGCCAGCGCGACCAATGCCGCCATTCGCGCCGCACCGATGGATGGGCGCGCGGATATGATCCGAGCCTGTCGGACCGATCGAACCGTCTCGGTCCCTTAGACACGAACTAGCATCCTGGAGGATTTCGGACCTTGACGCGATTAATGGTGTTATTGGCAGCTATCGCAACGATCGCCACGGGCGCCAGTGCTTTCGCACAGAGCCCCAAAACCGGGGGACCGACGCCGTCGCCGAAGGGCGCCAGCGTCTATTTCATCGACCTGCATGACGGCGATAAGGTTCCACCGAAGTTTATCATCCATTTCGGCCTGCACGGCATGGGGGTGGCGCCGGCGGGATCGGACAAGCAGAATTCCGGCCATCATCACCTGCTGATCGACACCGATCTGCCCCCGCTCGACCAGCCAATTCCTAACGATTTCAACCATCTTCATTTCGGCGCCGGACAGACCGAAGCGGAGGTGACACTGCCGCCAGGTGAGCACACGTTGCAATTGTTGTTCGCAGACAAGGATCACATACCGCACACGCCGCCGCTGTTCTCGCCGAAAATCAGAGTGACGGTGGTAGAGCCGCCGCCGCCGCGACATCCTTCCCCGCCGGGCGCCAAGGTATATTTCGTCTATCCCAGGGACGGCGACTATGTGAAGCCCAAGACCGTCGTGCGCTTCGGGCTGATCAACATGGGGGTGGCGCCCGCGGGCGTGTCGAAGCGCAATACTGGCCATCACCATCTTTTGATCGATACCGAACTGCCTCCGCTCGATCAGCCGATCCCCAATGACCCTAACCATCTCCATTTCGGTGCAGGCCAGACCGAGGCGCGGGTGACGCTGCCTTTGGGCGTGCACCGGCTGCAACTGCTGCTCGGTGACGAAAACCACGTCCCACACAAACCGCCGGTCTTTTCGGATGTTATCAAGGTGACGGTGACGGAGACCGGCCGCAGGCCTCGGGCCCATCGCAAACGGCGACATCGCTGAGGGACGGCGAGCAAAGAAAGATTCCGGTGAAATGGCGGGTGGATGAAAGGACTTGGAGCTGGAGCGGTGAAGGACGGGTAATGCGCAATCGGCTTTACGCGATCATCTTTGTCATCGCGACGAGCGTCGGGCTGTTGTCGGCCACCCCCGCGCTCGCGGAGAAGCGCGTTGCCCTGGTGATCGGAAACTCCGCCTACAAATACGCCGCACTGCTGAGCAATACGTTGAACGATGCCAAGGCGATCTCGGACCTGCTCACCAAAGCCGGGTTTGACGTTGTGGAGTCCCGTGCCGATCTCGGCGTGGTGGATTTCAAACGGGCGCTGCGCGATTTCGTCCACACCGCGCAGGACGCGGATATTGCCGTCGTTTACTACGCCGGGCACGGCATCGAGATCCGTGGCACCAATTATCTCGTTCCCATCGATGCCAAGCTCGCCAGTGATTACGACGCCGAAGACGAGGCGGTGACGCTCGACCGCATCATGCTCGCGGTGGCGCCGGTGAAGCAGTTGCGGCTGATCATTCTCGACGCGTGCCGCGACAATCCGTTCATGCGTAAGATGCAGCGCACCATAGCATTGCGCGGGGTGAGCGGCGGCCTTGCGCCGGTCGAGCCGACCACCGGGAACACGCTGATCGCGTATGCCGCCAAGGCGGGATCGACCTCGTATGACGGGGCGGGCCCCAACAGTCCGTTCACGACAGCGCTGATCAAGCATATTGCCGAACCGGGACTCGATATCCGGATCGCACTCGGCCGGGTGCGCGACGACGTCATCAAGAGTACCGGCAATCGCCAGGAACCCTTCATCTATGGGTCGCTCGGCGGCTCGACCATTGCGCTCGTGCCGGCGCCCAAGGTGGCCGACCAAAAGACCAACGCGTCACAGATTCAGGTCGACTACGAGTTTGCTGAGCGCGTCGGCAATCGGTCGGCGTGGGAAGCATTCCTCGGCATGTATCAGAGCGG
The DNA here is from genome assembly GCA_964616635.1 of uncultured Rhodoplanes sp. Classification (GTDB taxonomy): domain Bacteria; phylum Pseudomonadota; class Alphaproteobacteria; order Rhizobiales; family Xanthobacteraceae; genus Rhodoplanes. Next base: position 7,080 of record CAZTTL010000103.1, read on the forward strand.
CTATTATGCCGAGCTGGCGCGCGCCCAGCTGGCAAAACTCGGGCAGGCCCCCGCCGCCAAGCCCGCGCCGGCCCTGCCGGTGACAATGGCGACGCGGACGTCGGGCGATGGCAGCATCGCCGCGCAAAAGCCGGCAGCCGCCCGCGTGGAGGACAGGCCGCAGCAGGAGGCACGGTTGGATTTCAGCGTCCGGCCGGGAAAGAGCCCCGAAGGCACTCCGGCGCAGAAGGAGCCGGAAGCGGCGGTCGACCCCTGCGAGCGTGACGCCGAACGGCTCGCGCGGCTGCGGGCCAATCCGGTGCCGGAGGACGTGATCAAGTTGGAACGCGAGCTCGACTGCCCGCGCCTCAAGCCGCAAGTCGTGCGGCTGCGCGAGAGCGTCATCGGCGCCCTCCCGGTGAACAATTCGACGCCGGCAGCAACGCCGGGAAGCCAAGCCGCGGCGCCGGCGGAAAGCCAAGGCCTCGCCGTCCCGGCAGCCAAGCCCCTGTCCGACGCACCAGCGCCCAAAGCAGCCAGTGCTCCCAACGACAGCTGCCGGGAGGAGCTGGATAGGCTGAACGAGCTCCGTGCCCGACCGCGGCGCGACGAGGTGCTGCGGTTCGAACGCGAGCTCGGCTGCGAACGGCTGCGCGCGCAGGTGCTGCGCCTGAAGGAAAGCCTCGCGATCAAGTAGTTGGAGCGGGCCGGCCGCGAAACCCGACCCGTTCGCTCAGGCCCCGACGGATTCGGGCGATTTTAACGCCGGCTTTCCTGCTGCTTCTGCCAGCGCAGAAATTCCTGGAACAGCGCTTCGCGGTTGTTGGCACGGCGCCGATCAACAGACGACGTCGGTTCGTCATCTGAGCGGCCAACAGCTTGCCGGGCCCGCGGTGCAGGCTTTTTCTCCGCTGTTGCACCGACCCTTTTCAAATACCAGCATTTTCGCTGACTGGCGTGATCGAGCCGATAATACCAATGGTGACCGGCCGGCGTCGCCCCTTGCGGGCTTGCAAGGCATTCGGCGGCGAAGGCAATGCGCGTTGCAGGTAAGGCGACAGTTGCGGCGAGCACGCCCGCGCATGCCGCCGCCCGAGCGGCAGTGTGCTTTCGCATCTTGCACCCCCCTAAAGCATTTCCCGCGAAGCATGCCCTCGGACTTGATCCGCAGGCAGACGCCGGTTCGCTGTAGAAAATGCGATCCCTCAAAGAGAAACACAGCGAATTGCGATCCCGTTAGAACGGAATTCGCTCTAAAGCAGCAATGCTCGCATCAAGATCGCGCAAAAGTGCGGCTTCAATGCGTGGCAATCGGGGCGATTAAAGCCTGATCTCCCCATCCTCCCCCATGAATGGGGGAGGGGGACCATGCGCCACCATGGTGAGGGGGCACGCGACTAAGCCGCCAGCGCCCCCCTCCACGGCCATTCAGCGGTCATCCTCCCCGCAAGGCGGGGGAGGATAGAGGGGCCAAGGCCGAAACGCCGCGTTCCAAAGCGCAAGCGTTTGCCCGCGCGGAGAGCTTGCCGAGGGTCCCCCTGCCCTCTTCGCTTTCCGGCGCCGCGCCCCACCGCTGCCCGGCCTGTCATCTCCCCGTCACCGGACTCTCATCATCCCGCAACAGGAATCGGCGACGAAATGCGGATTGTCATGCCTGCGCGTCGCCTTCGCGACGACAATGGCCCGCGAAAGCCTGCCGATGTCGCTTGAGGCCCGCCCGCTTATCTGGGAACCGCCGACCGCTGGAGAGCTGCTGCACTGGCCCTTGCCGGACCAGAACCGGTTTAATGCCTTCCTCGTCCGGGGTTTGGCGATGCTGTCGCGCGGCCGCGTGCTCGCCGTGCGCGGCTTGTACCATGTTCGTCCGAGCCTCGACCCGTTCATCCTCGCGCTCAACCACACCACGCGCACCGAGGCCTTGCTCGTCCCGGCGCTGATCATGCTGTATCGCGGTGGTCGGCTGATCCATTTCCTCGCCGACTGGAATTTTCGCCTGATCCCCGGGATCGGCCTGCTCTATCGGCGCGCGCAGACCATCAACGTTCTGGCGAAATCAGCGCGGCCGCGCGTGCTCGACGCGCTTAAGCCGCTGTATCGCCACCCCCGCTCGGCGCTCGATCAGGCCCGCCTCTGCCTCGCGCAGGGCCGCTCGGTCGGCCTGTTTCCGGAAGGCACGGTCAATCGCGATCCGCGCCGGCTGCTCGCCGGCCGGCGCAGCGCGGCGCTGCTCTCGATCGAGTCCGGCGCGCCGGTGGTGCCGGTGGGCATCCGCTTTCCTGAAGCGCCGCCCGGCCGGCGCATCCGCGACCGCGACGCGATGGCCGTCCATATCGGCGCGCCACTGTTCGGGCCGCCGTCAGACGCAGCGCATCTGTCGCGCGCGGCCCTGCACGAGCGGCATGCCGCGATCATGACCGAGATCGCCCGGCTCTCGGGAAAAGTCTGGGCACCCGACTGGGGGGGCCGCGATGAGGCTCGATGACCGGACAACGGCAAGGCGCGTCGTCAATGAAACGGATCGGCAGGCCGTCATTGACGTGCTGCGCGCGACCTATCTGCGCGAGAAGCGCTGGGTGACCGCACCGGAGTCGCAGATTCCGCCGGATGATCTCGAGCGCGGCGATGTCTCCTGGTTCGTCGTCAATGTCCGCGCCCGGCCGGCCGGCGTGCTGCGGGTGTTGTACGACCCTCCGCTCGCGGCCTATGCCAAATACGGCTTCAAGCTGATTGATGCGGCGCTGCCGGTGGAAGAATTCCTGCGTACCAATCGCATCGCCGAGATCGGCCGCTTTGCCGTGATTCCGCGCTATCGCCGGCGCTTCATGCTGGCCGCCGCGCTGATGCGCGCGGCGACCGCGGAAACAGTGGCGCGCGGCTATACCCACTTCATCACCGATGTGTTCGAGGACGACGAGCACAGTCCCTACGGTTTCCATACCCGCGTGATGGGCTTCCACCCGGTCGCCACCCACGATATCGGCGAACTGCACTGCCGCAGCCGCCGCATCACCATGGTGCTCGACCTCAAGGCGGCCTATCAGCGCCTGCGCCTGCGCTCCAACTGGATTTATCGCTATCTCACCGGCCAGTGGGACGAAGCGCTGCACCGCCGGCTGGCGGTGTGAGAGTGAAGCTCGCCTTTCGTCGGCCACCTCTTGGGCCCATATTGCGGCCATGGCTGACGAATTTGCACCGCCGCCGGACCGTCCAAAGCGCCCCTCCCGTGCGCACGGAAAGCCGCTGCGCAAGGACCCGGCGCGGCCGACCCGCGCTAAGGCGGCGCGGCCGGATTTACCGCCGACCGAGCAAACGCTCGCCGATCTGCTGAACCCCGGCATTGGCAAGGGCACCGCCGGCATCGGCTCGCAGACGGGGCTTGCTGCGCGGGAGCGCAAAGAGCCGAAGCGATCGCAAGATGCACCTCCCCCCTTGAGGGGGAGGTCGGTGAGCCCAGCAAACCGGGAGGCGGGTAATTCTTCTGCTGAGTCCAATTCTTCTGCTGAGTCCAATTCTTCTGCTGAGTCCGACCGGCGACATACCCCCCTCCCCGCCCCTTCCCCTCAAGGGGGGAGGGAGCAGGTCGGTAGCGGCAGCAAGCATCGGATACGAGACGACGATCAAGCCGGGCAATCGCGGTTGCAGCCGCCGGCCGACAATTCGCGTGATCGCCGCGCCGATTTTTCTGCCGCGCATCGCGCCCGCGAATCGGCCTCCAAAGAATTCGCAGAGCCACCGCAAGCCCGCTATCGCGCGCGGAAGCCAGCGCAACAACCGGGCGATCTCGATCCCGATCTCGCTTGTGCATTGGGGATCGATGACCCCGGTGATGAACACGAGCAAGCCTCTTCTCTCCCTAACCCTCCCCCACAAGGGGGGAGGGAATATTCTGTGCCCGCGGATGGGGAGGGGACCGCTGCGCCCCCTCGTCGTGCCGCGCGCAAGAGCAAGAACGACCTGACTCCCGCGCCCGACTCGATCGCCGGGATTGCCAGCCAGCACGCGCTCGACCGGCTGCTGCGCGAAGGCCGGCCGGAATTCACCGAGCGGCCGTGGACGCCGCACCGCCCGCCGCGCCCGGAAAAAACCGAGGGCGGCGTTTGCCTCGTCATCAAGTCTGAGTTCGAGCCGCAGGGCGACCAGCCGCAGGCGATCGCCGACCTCGTTGCCGGCATCGACCAGAGCGAGCGCACGCAAGTGCTGCTCGGCGTCACCGGCTCG
>CAZTTL010000104.1:0-11274 GCA_964616635.1 uncultured Rhodoplanes sp.
CGGCCGGGCACACGCTCGTGTTCGGCGTGATGTACATCATCAATCTCGCACACGGCGTCCAGTACATGCTGGGCGCCTATTTCGCGGTCGCGTTCTATAGCGTGACCGGGAATTTCCTCGCCGCGCTGCTGCTCGCGCTCGCCGCCGCGCTCGTGTTCGGGATCGTGCTCGAATTCCTGATCTTTCGCCACCTCTACGGGCGCGACCACCTCGACCATGTGATCGCGACCTTCGGCATCATCCTGTTTCTCAACAGCGCCGTGAAGATCGTGTGGGGCGCGGCGCCGCTGAGCCTGCCAATCCCGGAAGCGCTGTCCGGCTCGATCCTGTTGATGGACGGGCTGCTCTATCCGGTATGGCGGCTAGTGATCATCGGCTCGGGGCTTGCGGTCGCCGCGCTGCTCTACGTCTTCGTCAATTACACACGGATCGGCATGCTGGTGCGTGCCGGCTCGACCCATGCGCCGATCGTGGCGGCGCTCGGCGTCAATATCAGCCGCCTGTTCACCATCGTGTTCGGCTTCGGCGCGATGCTCGCCGGCTTTGCCGGCGTCATGATCGCGCCGATTCTCTCGGTCGAGCCCGGCATGGGCGACACCATCCTCATCCTTGCTTTTGTGGTGATCGTCATCGGCGGCGTCGGTTCGATCCGCGGCGCCTTTATCGCGGCACTCCTGATCGGCCTCGTCGATACGCTTGGCCGCTCGTTTGCGGTCGACATTTTGCGGCTGGTGATGGCGCCGTCGCCGGCGCGCACGGTGGGACCCGCAATCGCTTCCATGCTGATCTATCTGTTGATGGCGGTGGTGCTCTATCTGCGGCCGACCGGGCTGTTCCCGGCGCGGGGCCGCTGAGATGGTCCGGGCGACGGCCGCAGTCGCAACACCAAGTACGCAGTCCCGCCATCCGCGCGCCGGCGTGGTCGTCCCGGCCATCATCTTTGGCCTTCTTGCGCTGCTGCCGCCCGCGGCACTCGCGACCGCGCATGGCTACCTGCTCGATCTGTTCACCCGGGTGATGATTTTTTCCATCGCCGCCTGCGCGCTCGACCTGCTGCTCGGTTATGCGGCGCTGGTGACCTTCGGCCAGGCGGCTTTCATCGGCCTCGGCGCCTATGCCGTCGGAATTCTCGCCAGCCACGGGATCGGCGACGCGCTGATCGCGCTGCCGGCTGCGCTCGCCGTCGCCGCCCTGTTCGCGCTCGTGACCGGCATCGTGTGCCTGCGCACCAAGGGCGTCTATTTCATCATGATCACGCTGGCATTCGGGCAGATGACGTTCTTCACCGCGAGCGCGCTCGCGCCCTATGGCGGCGATGACGGGCTGACCATCGCATCGCGCAGCACCATCGCGGGGATGCCGCTGCTGGACTCCCCCCTCTCCTTCTACTACGTCGCGCTCGCGTGCCTGCTCGGCGCCTTTCTCCTCTGCCGCATGCTCGTCGTCTCACGCTTCGGCCGGGTGTTGCGCGGCGCGAAGGAAAACCCGGTGCGGATGACGACGCTCGGCTTCGAGGTCTACCGCTTCCAGCTCGTCGCCTATGTGATCGCCGGCATGATCAGTGGACTTGCCGGATTTCTGCTCGCCAATGCGACCGAGTTCGTCAGTCCGGCCTATATGTCCTGGCAGCGCTCGGGCGAGCTGATCATCATGGTGCTGCTCGGCGGCATGGGGACGCTCTATGGCGCCATCATCGGGGCCGCCGCTTATCTCCTGACCGAGGAGTGGCTGTCCGGGGTGACCGAGCATTGGAGGGTGATCTTCGGGCCGGCCCTGGTGCTGATCGTGGTGCTTGCCCGCGGCGGCCTGATCGGCGCTGTCGCCGAGGTCGCGCGGAGATGGCGCGGTGACTGAGCCGGCACTCGCGCTCAACGGGTTGTGCAAGCATTTTGGCGGCCTCGTCGTCACCGACAATGTGACGATGGCGATCACCCCGAGCGAGCTGCACGCCGTGATCGGGCCGAACGGCGCCGGCAAGACGACGCTGATCAACCAGGTGTCCGGCCTGGTCACCCCCGACGCCGGCAGCATTATCCTGGCCGGCCGCGACGTCACCGATCTGCCGGCGCATGCGCGCGCCCGGCTTGGGCTTGCGCGCTCGTTCCAGATCACGTCGGTCCTCACCGGCTTCAGCGCGCTGGAGAATGTCGCGCTCGCGGCGCAGGCGCGGGCCGGGTCGAGCTTCCGCTTCCTCGGAAATGCCGCGGCCGAGCCCATGCTTAACGCGGCGGCGTTGGCGGCGCTCGACGAAGTCGGTCTCGCCGATCGCGCGACCGTGGCGGCGGGCCACCTCGCGCACGGCGAAAAGCGCGCGCTCGAACTCGCAATGGCGATTGTGTCGGAGCCGCGCCTGCTCCTGCTCGACGAACCGATGGCGGGAACCGGCCATGAGGAGACCGAGCGCCTGATCGCCGTGCTGCACCGGTTGAAGGGACGCTTTGCCATCATGCTGGTCGAGCACGACATGACCGCCGTGTTCGCGCTCGCCGACCGTATCTCCGTGCTGATCTATGGCCGCATTCTGGCGAGCGGGACGCCCGATGCGGTGCGCGCCGATCCGCAGGTGGTCGCTGCCTATCTCGGCGACGAGATGGAGTGAACGCGGATGCTGGCGGTCGAGCAACTGCAGGCGGGTTACGGGCCGACTCCCGTGCTGTTCGACATCAGCCTCACGGTCGAGGCCGGCGAGGTCGTGACCCTGCTCGGCCGCAACGGCATGGGCAAGACGACGACCATCCATGCCATCATGGGCCTCATTCAAGCGACCGGCGGTAAGGTCCGCTTCGACGGGCGCTCGCTTGCTGGGCTGCCCTCTTATCGGATCGCGCAATGCGGTCTTGGCCTCGTGCCCGAAGGTCGCCAGATCTTTCCCACCCTGACGGCGCGGGAAAACCTCGTCGCCACCGCTTCGACCCGCTTCGGCGAGCGCTGGACGCTGGAGCGCATCTACGCACTGTTGCCGCACCTTGCCGAGCGACGTGACCATCTCGGCAGCCAACTCTCGGGCGGCGAACAGCAGATGCTGGCGATCGGCCGCGCGCTGATGACGAATCCCAAGCTGTTGATCCTCGACGAAGCGACGGAAGGGCTGGCGCCGCTGGTCCGCGCCGAAATCTGGCACTGCCTGCGCGTGCTCAAGGACGAGGGCCAGGCGATCCTTCTGGTCGACAAGCACCTCGACGCGCTCACCAAGCTTGCCGACCGGCATGTGGTGATCGAGAAAGGCCATGCGGTCTGGTCCGGCTCCTCGGCGGCGCTTGCCAGCGACCCGACAATCCGCCAGCGCTGGCTGCAGGTGTGAGGCGAACCACCGACCCGGCCGACATCGACGCGGCCGAGCTCTTCGAACCCAAGCACTTGCGGAGATTGCGGAGGCATCGCGCGCTCCTGATATCACTTAGATCGAATTCCATTCAGGTGGAATCGGAATTCGCTCTATTTCTCTTTGAGTGATCGCATTTTCTGCGGCGAACCGGTATCCACTTCGCCGGAAAATGCTCTAGAAAGTCACATCCCCGTCGTGCCCCTCAACCGGAAATTCGCTTCGAACGACCCGATCAGATCGAGCCAGTCCTCCATCAATCGCGTCATCAGGAACCGATCGCGCACCGTTGCCCTCGCCGCCTCGCCCAGTCGGGCCGCAAGCGACCGGTCCTTCAGCAGCGCGACGATCCGCTCGGCCGCCTGTTCGGCCGTATCGACCAGGAACCCGTTCACACCATCCTCGATCTGCTGGGTGATGCCTCCGGCCCGGCCGCCGATCACTGCCGCCCCCTTCCACATGGCCTCGGTGACGGTCAGACCGAACCCTTCGCGGATCGACTTTTGCAGCACGACGGAGGCCTTGCGCTGCAAGGCGTTGACCAGCGCGGAATCCTGCACGGAGAGGATGCGGATGCGCTCATCCGCGCAATCACACAAAGAGGCGAACACGTCCTGGCCTTCGGGATCATCGGTCGCGATATTGCCCACCAGCACCAGCGTGCAGTCGACTTCTTGGCGCGCTATCTTGAACGCCTCGATGACGCCGCGCGGGTCCTTCCATTTATCGAAGCGCGAGACCTGCACGACGAGCGGCAGATCGGTCGGGATATTGTAGTGGGCGAGCCGCCCGTCGATCTCGGCTTCCGAGAGGTCTTTGTTGGTCGTCGAGAACGGGTTGATCGCCGGCATGATGAAGCGCTGCGGCGTGCTCAGTTTCTGCGCGTAGGCCGGTTGCGACAGCACGACCGCATCGTAACGCTCGATTAGCGGGGTCAGATAGGACCACAAGGCAGCGTTGGGATGCGAGAGGTCGACATGGCAACGCCAAATCCATGGCGCCTTCTTGCGGTAGTATTTGATCAGCGGGAGGGGCTGCGGATCGTGCACAATGACCACGTCGTGGTCGAGGTGATTGCGGATCGCGTTTTCTAGCGCCACCTCTTCATAGATCTGCATTTTGAGCTCGGTCAGATTGATGTCGGCACCTTGCAACGCGTTGTGGATTCGCTTGGTGACGCTGAAGAATTCCGGCCGGCCTTGGATGACGCGCCAACCGGTGCGGATGCCGGCAACATTCATCAGGAGAGTGATCGACGAAAGAAGCTGCGCGACTCCGCCGCCGTAATAGGTCGAATTGATATTCACCACATGCGTATCGGCGACCCGGCGGACCTTGTTGAGAATGCGGTCGACAGCCTCAGGCCCGATGAATACCTCGTAGTCTTCGACGCGGCTTACTGCGACGTTATCAACGGTGGCAACGGGATCGAGCACGGTCAGCCCTCCGCTCTGCCACACGGTCTCCGACGATCACGCCTTATTGCCTTGAGTGGCGCTGCTCTCGTCGGAGAGCGATAAAAAAAATCAGCGATTATTCGACAGAGCGCTACGCCGTTGGATAACGATCAGAAAACATGATTGTTCCGCGCCTGACATGGATGAAGTGGGAATATCGCAAATCAATTACACCCGAAACATCTGCTTATCGTTCATTCGGCAAGGTTTTGCTGGGGCGAGCAGTTCGGAGCCTGCCGGCGCAGCTCATTCCAGATCAGGTCCGCCACTTTTTCCACCGCTGCAGCGACCTCCGGCGACAAAGCCGCGCCGGTTTCGAATCTCCGGCCTTCAATTGCATAAACCACGCAGGGCCGCGGCAAGCGTCCGAGCGCCCGCGCGAGTTCGACCGCATGGGCAAGGCCCAGGCCATGCGTTGAGCAACGAAACGCATCGGGCGGCAGCGCTGTCGCGGTGACATCGAAGCGGGCGATCGTTCCGGGCGGGCAGCCTGTCACACAGGCATCGACCATGTAGGCGCACTCCGCGCCGTTGAGGCAATCGAGAAGGCCCGTGGATTCGCCGCTATGTTCGACGATGCGCACGTCGGCTGGGCGCCGGGTCATCAGGTGGCGCGCGACGATCCGGCCGACGGCATCGTCGCCACGGTCCGGATTGCCAATCCCGATGACCAGCGCGTTTGCGACCATCGTCCCGGCTTCCAGGTCAGCCACGATCTACATCGACCCGCAGGAAATGCGTCGCGCAGGAGATGCACGGGTCGTAGTTGCGCACCGTTTGCTCGCAACGATGACGCAGCGCCTCGTCGGGAAGATCGAGCCAACCGGTGATGCAGGACGCGAGATCGGCCTCGATGCTCCCCTGATTTTGGGACGTTGGCGGCACGATCCGTGCGCTCAGGATGGTGCCATCGTCATCAAGCTCATAGCAATGATAGAGCATGCCGCGCGGCGCCTCGGTGCAAGCATAGCCGGTGCCGGCGCACGGCATCACGGCAACCGCTGGCTGATCCGGCTCCTCGTAGTTGTCGATCAGCCGCAGCGCCTCGTCGCACGCGAAGAGAATCTCGATGCCGCGCACGACGATGCTGCGATAGGGATTATTGCAGATTGGCCCAAGACCCACCTCGCGTGCCGCAGAACGCGCGAGCGGCGAGAGCGTGTCGAAGTTCAGGGCGTAGCGCGCAAGCGGGCCGACCAGATAGGCGCCGCGTCCGCGAATGCGCGCATGCAGCGCGGTCGAGCGCGCGACGTGCTCCTCCTCAAAATGATCATCGTAGTCGCGCGGCGCGATATCGAGCCCTTTGTTCGAGACGATCCGACCTGCGTTGAACGGATATTCGTCCGCAGGGCAAAGCGCGACAAATTCGTAGTCGCGTTCGCAATCGGGAAAGTCGAAGCCCGCCACCCATCGCACGGTTTCTAACGCCGCATCGCGGGCGCGCTTGAGCGATTCGGCGAGGACCGCGAAATCGCGGCGGCGCGGCACTTTGTAGAAGCCGCCGACCCGCACATTGATCGGATGGACCTCGCGCCCGCCGAGCAAGGCCACCAGCTCATTGCCGGTCTTTTTGAGCGTGAGCCCCCGCTGCACGAGGTCGGGATGCGCCCGCCCAAGATCGATCGCCCCTTCGAATCCGAGAAAGTCCGGGGCGTGCAGCAAATAAACGTGGAGCGTATGGCTCTCAATCCATTCGCCGCAATAGAGCAGCCGGCGCAGATCGCGCAGCGGCTTCGGTACCACGAGGCCGAGCGCATCCTCCATCGCCTGGACCGCACTCATCTGATAGGCGACCGGACAGATGCCGCAGATGCGCGCGGTGATGTCAGGCGCGTCGGCAAAAGCGCGGCCGCGCAGCAATGCCTCGAAAAACCGCGGCGGCTCGTAGATGCGGAACTCCGCCTTCTGCACCGCGCCGTCGCGCACGACGACTTGGAACGCGCCTTCGCCCTCGACGCGGGCAAGCGCATCGACCTTGATCGTCCTACGTCCCATGGCGGTCGGCCTCGGTGCGGAATGGCTCGACCGCTGCGTTGAAGCCCCGATAGAAGCGGCCGATATCGCGCGGCGGCATGCCGAGCCGGTGCAGCCATCGACTCAACGCGTCGGCGTTCGGCGTTTCCATCGGGCCAAAGCAGCCGTAGCAGCCGCGGTCGTAGGATGGGCACAGCGCGCCGCAGCCGGCATGGGTCACCGGGCCGAGGCAGGCCGTGCCGCTTGCGACCATGACGCAGACATTGCCACGCAGCTTGCATTCGATGCACACGCTATGCGCGGGGGTGACCGGCTGCCGCCCGATCACGAAGGCACTGATCACTTCGATGAGCTGATGCTTGCTGATCGGGCAACCGCGGAGCTCGAAATCGACCGGGACATGCGCGGAGATCGGCGTCGAGGTGGCAAGCGTGTCGATGTAGTCGGGGCGCGCATAGACGGCCGAGATAAACGCGCCGACATCCTTGAAATTGCGCAGCGCCTGAATACCGCCCGCAGTGGCGCAGGCGCCGATGGTGACGAGCCGGCGCGAGCGCCGCCGCACCTCCTTGATCCGCTCGGCGTCGTGCGCCGTCGTGATCGAGCCCTCGACGAGCGACAGGTCATAGGGCCCACCGACCCGCGCGCGCGTCGCTTCGAGGAAATAGGCAATCTCCACCGCTTCGGCGACCGCGAGCAATTCGTCCTCGCAGTCGAGCAGCGATAGCTGGCAGCCGTCGCAGGAGGCAAATTTCCACACGGCGATCTTCGGCTTGCGGCGGGCCTCCGTCACGTCAGATTTCCTCCAGTTGCAGAAGATTGCGCAGGCGATCGTGGCGAAACACCGGTCCGTCCTTGCACACGAAAGCGGGGCCGAATTGGCAGTGGCCGCAGAACCCGACGGCGCACTTCATATTGCGCTCCATCGACAGATAGATGGCGTCGTTCGGCAGCCCCGCCTGCGTCAGCGCGGCAACGGCGAAGCGCATCATGATTTCGGGCCCGCACACCATCGCGACACTGTCGCACGAATCGAAGGTTACGCGCGACATCAGCATCGTCACGGCGCCAACATTGCCGTGCCAAGCGTCGGTCGCATGGTCGACGCTGACCTCGACCGTCACGCCGCGCTCTTCGCGCCAACGCGTGAGTTCACGGTGAAAGAGGATATCGTCGGGGCTTCGCGCACCGTACAAGATAACGATCTTGCCGTAGCGTTGGCGCTCGGCGAGCACGCGGTAGATCGCCGGACGCAACGGTGCAAGCCCGAGACCGCCCGCCACGATGACGACATCGCGGCCGGCAGCCGCCGCCAGCGGCCAGCTGGTCCCGAACGGACCGCGCAGGCCGATCGTCTCGCCGGGCTGCAGGCGCGCAAGCGCCGTAGACACCTGCCCGACCGCGCGGACCGTATGCTGTATCCGCCGCTTCTCGGCCGGATCGCCACTCATGCTGATCGGGACCTCGCCGACACCGAAGGCATAGAGCATGTTGAATTGACCGGCCGCGAACGCCGCCTCAGCGCCGGGCGGCTCGGATTCGATCTCGATCGTCCAGGTGTGCGGCGCCTCGCGCCAGCGCCCGGTGACGCGCGCCAATCTCGGGACCATCGGATCCGACGAACCGGACATCACCGCCGACTCAACTCGCATTGCCATAGACATCGAGGATTTGCAGACGGGTTGCCTGCAGGCGCTCGACCAGGACCGGCACAAACCGCTTCATCACTTCGTAGCCGAGATCGTGGTCCTGCTCGCACTTGTTGCGCAGGCAGCTCGCGTCCAGCGCAATCGCGCGAGTCAATTCGAGCGCCTTGGCGTCGTAGGTCCAGCGATACGGCGGCACCAGCCAGGACACGCCGACGATCTCGCCGACTTCGACGGTCTGAAAGGTGATGGAGCCGCGGCCCGGCGTCGTCACGGCAAGAGCAACGCGCCCGTGGCGGATGAGGTAGAACCAGTCCGCGGCATCGCCCTCGCGAAAAAGATATTGGCCTTTCTCAAAGCGCACATTCTTGGCGCAGCCGCAGACAAGCTGGCAGAATCCTTCGTCGAGGCCGGCGAAAAACCGATGCTCCCTGATGATGCGTTCGAGCCCTTCCACGATCGCCTCCTTCAGCGCGCAGCGCTGCTGCGAATAGCCCGCACCTCCTCGGTGATGTCGATGCCAACCGGACACCACGTGATGCAACGTCCACAACCGACACAGCCCGAGGTTCCGAATTGGTCGAACCAGGTGGCGAGCTTATGGGTCATCCATTGGCGATAGCGGGACTTCGCCGAGCTTCGAACGCTGCCGCCGTGGATATAGGAAAAGTCCATGGCGAAGCAGGAGTCCCAACGGCGCGTCCGCGTCGCAACCTGACCCGATACGTCGCTCGCATCTTCCACCGCGGTGCAAAAGCAGGTCGGACAAACCATGGTGCAGTTGCCGCAGACAAGGCACCGCTTCGCCACATCGTCCCACCGCGGATGCTCCAGATTGCCGAGGAGCAGTTCCTTGATGCCGCCCGTGTCCATCGCGCGACCCATGCTGGCGGCGGTGCGCGCGAGGATCGCGGCGGCCTGCGCAATGTCGTCGTCTTGCGCCGGCTCATGCGGGATTTCGCCAAGCACCTCGGCCCCTGCTTCCGAGCCGGTCTCCAGCAGAAAAACGTGACGTTCGGCGGTGACGATTTCTGTCAAAGCGAGGTCGAACCCACTCGCGCATTCGGGGCCGGTGCCCATCGACACGCAAAAGCAGGTACCGGCGGCTTGCCCGCAGTTGACCGCAACGATGAACGCGCCTTCGCGACGTGCGCGATAATGCGAATCGACATAGGGACCACCGAGAAAGACGCGATCCTGAATGGCGATGGCATGAAGCTCGCACGAGCGCACGCCCACGAAGGCGAAACGCGGCGACGTTTCGCTGCCGTCGATAACCTCAAAACCCTGCTCGCGCTTTTCGGCACGCCACAATGGCAGTATCGGCGGGTGCAGAAACCGCTTCCACGAATGCGGACCCACCGCGTAGCCGAACAACGCCTCGTCGTCGCGCTTGTGCAAACGGTAAGTTCCACCATCCTGCTCGTCGCGCCAACCTTTTGGCAAGTCGGCGATGTCCGAGATATCGTCGTAAACGATCGCTCCGTCGCGCCGCGTTGGACCGATCACGCGATAGCCGCGCCGAGCGAGGACGGGAACCAGAGACTGCAGCCCCTCCAGCGTAACGATCGCTCGTTCTCCGGCATTCATCGCATGTACTGCCTATGCGTGACCGAAAATGCTGCCGCAATGCTCCATCGGCGTAGCGCCATTGCCTTATCTCGTTGTAAATTCGCAGGACGGCCTGCGGCAACGATCTGCCATGAAGATCGTGGCGGTCGAATGATACAACCCCGTGCAGCCAGATCGATCATTGCTTTGAATCAATGCGCTTGCGCGAAGACTGAAGCCGGCCGCGGTTAAACAAATTTGACGCGCGAAGCGTCGGGATCACAACCACCTCAGCCGTATTGCCTCGTGGTCCAACCGCCTGAGGCCGTAGCGGGCCGCGAGATCAACGGCTTCGCGGAATTCCGTTTCGGTGATCGGCCGTTCCAAGCCGGAATATTCTTCCGCCCGGTAACACGGACGATATTGGTCCATCAGGTTGAGATACGTATTCGGCGAAATTGCATCAGCGATGAACCGCATCACCTCCTCCGAGCCGGCGATGTGGTTCGGCAGCACCAGATGCCGCACCAGAAGGCCACGACGCGCAAGGCCGTTGCTGTCGATTTCGAGATCCCCGACCTGGCGATGCATTTCGCGCACGGCCGCCTGGTTCACCCGCACATAGTCGCGGACATGCGAATAACGATGAGCCAGTCGCGCATCGCCGTACTTCATGTCCGGCATGTAAATGTCGATGATGCCATCGAGCAAAGCGAGCGCTTCCGGACTGTCATAGCCACCGGTGTTGTAGACGAGAGGCAGGCTCAGACCCTGGGCCGCCGCCTTGTCGACCGCTGCAATAATCTGCGCAACGACGTGACTCGGGCTGACGAAGTTGATGTTGTGGCAGCCTGCCGCCTGCAGGCTGAGCATCATTGCAGCGAGCGCGTCGGTCGAGACCTCGCGCCCTTCCCCCTGCCAGCTGATGTCCCAGTTCTGGCAGTAGACGCAGCGCAGATTGCAGAAGGAGAAGAAGATCGTGCCTGAACCGCGGGTCCCTCTCAGGCAATCCTCTTCGCCATGATGCGGGCCGGCAGAGTAGACCATCGCGCGCTCGCCGGTCCGACACACCGCGCCGCGGATGCCTTCGCTCCGATCGGCATGACAGTAGCGGGCGCAAAGATCGCAGTCTCTGAGGCGCCGCCAAGCTTCCCGTGCGCGCTCAAGGAGCACGCCGGTGCCGGCGAGGCGCCGATAGGCCGGCTCGAACGACTTCCCGCCTTGCGGCGCAGGATGGAAAAGAGTCATGCCGCGTTTGCCGTGGCCCGAACCGCCCGCACGAATGCAGAAGCAATCATCGCGCTAGAGCATTTTCCGGCGAAGT
>CAZTTL010000105.1:0-11191 GCA_964616635.1 uncultured Rhodoplanes sp.
GGTTCGCCGCCAGAAAATGCGACCCTTCAAAGAGAAACAGAGCGAATTCCGATTCCGTCAGGACGGAATTCGCTCTAGGGAGATTTCGGCACGTGCCGACGCCGATCGCCACGCAGCGACCGCCGCACCCGATGGCGCATCGCCGCGCGGTAGTCGCAGATGTGATTCCGGTCACTTGACGGTTGCATCTGTAGTTGTTCTAACACTGGGACGGGGGACCGCGCATTCTCCGGCGACGCGTCCCCGCGGCGGTCATCCGTGGGGACACGTCGCTGTGGAAAATGCAGTCACGGCAAGAGCAACCGAGCACGCTCGGATTCCGCGGGAACAGACTTCGCGCGAGCGAATAGGAATGGAAATGGAAGACATCGAGCATTGTCCGCTGCCGCTGCGGCCAGCGGACCATTGCGCGGCACCGCGCGGGGACTTGCGCTGGTTTGCCGTCAATGCCCAGGCCAAACGCGAAACTCGGGCGCAACGGCAGCTGGAGAACCAAGGCTATCAGGTCTACCTGCCGAAACGGCCAAAAACGGTCCGCCGTGGCCGCAAACTGGTGACCGTGCTGGCGCCGTTCTTTCCCCGCTATCTGTTTGTCAGCCTCGATCTCACCCGGCAGCAGTGGCGCAACATCAACAGCACCTTTGGCGTCTCTTCCCTGGTGATGGCGGGGGAGCGACCCCAGCCCGTGCCGCCGGGCGTGGTGGAGGCGATGATCGCCTCGACCGGCGATGATGGGCTCCTGTCATTCGCGCAAAACCTTACCGTCGGCAGCACTGTTCGCCTGCTGGCGGGCCCGTTTGCCGAGCAACTCGGCGTCCTCGAACGGCTCGACGACAGCGGGCGGGTGCGGGTTTTACTCAGCATTATGGGCGGTGCGGTGCCAGTGCAGGTTGCCCGCGACCGGGTCACCGCGGCATGAGTGGGATCGAAGCGCGGTTCCATTGGACACGACACCGAGCCGGTGCGACGGCGCTGAATGGCCGGCGCCGCGGACGGGCTTGCGCACCGGTTCGTCGGCTGTGCCCGCCGCGGCGATCGCGCTCATCGCAATGACCGGTCGGCGCTCACAGTACGGTCGAAATACCCGATCGCTCATGGTCTGTCGTCTGATCGCGCGGTCGGCTGTCGGCGGCAGACCCGCGGTTCTGACGGATCGACCCCGCGCGGCGACCGCATGCGCCGGCCGGCGGCCGGCGCAGTTTGTCCGGATGCGGCAAACCCCGCGCGGCGATGTTCGCTCGCGCCGGGTGCATGGAATTTGCGCTTGAGTGTTTTCCGGCAAAGCGTGCCCGCGGGCGTTCCGAGATTTGGCCAGTGCATAGCCGCCCGCGCACACGCGCTCCCCGCACTGCGCCCCCATTTCTCTATCAAAACCACAGAGCGCTTCTCAAGGGCCTGCAAAGGTCAGCGACTTCAAGCCGACAGCGGCACGCTGGGGCCGGTCAAGGCTGGGTCGCGCCACGCGGTCCGATCCAACGGGCTCTCCGGCGCGACCAGCGCCGGCGCGGTGACACAATCCTGGGCAAAGCACACGCCAGCTGCTTGCAGATCCAGCCACGCCTGCACAATCGCGGCCTCGGTGACCCGTTCACCAAACACCACCATCGGCACCGTTGCCAACAAGATGCGCAAATCGAGCGCGAGCGACATGTTGCACACATACCAGACGTCAAGCGCCGCCTTATCGGCTGCGCCGATCGCCCGCCCGCCCTTGATCTGCGCCCAACCGGTGAGGCCGGGGCGGACCAACAGCCTTGCCGAATAGCCGGCCGGCTGATCCGCCGGCAGCAAGGGACGGGGACCGACAAAGGACATCTCGCCGACAAGAATGCTCAACAGCTGCGGCAACTCGTCGAGCCGGGTGCGACGGAGAAAAGCGCCAATCGCCGACACCCGCTCGTCATCCGAGCGGCGCCGGCCATGCCCGTCATAGGCTGCCCCCATGGTGCGGAATTTGTAAACCCGAAACGGCCGCCCGCCCAGTCCGGGCCGTTGCTGCCAAAACATCAAGGGAAAGCCGACGTCGAGGACGACCAATACGCTGACCGCGGCCATCACCGGAGCCAGGCCGAGCAACAGCACCACCGCCGCGGCCACGTCGAGCATGCGCTTGATGGTGCGGTGCCGACGCCGGGTCGGCGTATCGAGACCGGCCGCGTTGACGGCAAAGGTCTTGACCCCGTCGAGGCCGTCGACGTCAGAATTGGCCTGGGGCGATGTCACCAATCCAAGTTTTTGCTCAAGGAACTCGATGGCGATCGTGGTGGTCTGTTCGATCGCGTGCAACGCCCCTTGCGCCGGCGCGGACAGGGCGGCACGCGACGTCGTCACCACAATGCGATCGACAAAGACCCCGTGAACCTCCAGTTTGCGCAGGATTGCCGCGAGTTGCTCCGGCGTTCCGAGCACCGGATGGGTCATGATGGAGAGCCCGACATGCTCGGTTTCGCCAACCAACCCGGCGATGGTGACGGGACTGGTCGCCTGCTGGGCGACGCATTGCAGGTAAAGCTCGCTCAGCTTGTTGACTCCGATCACGAGCACGGTTGTCCGGGTCGCCGCCTGCCCAGCAGTTGACCGCGGCCGCGCGCGTTTGGTGTGGTGCATCCGCGTGAGAATGCGGGCGCTGACCAAGAAAAAGACGATCAGCAGTCCCTGCAAGATCGGCAAACTGCGGGCAACGCCATCGAGGCGGTTGACGAGGAAGCTGATTGCAACCGCCCCCGTCACGGTGACCGCCGAAGCGACGCCGATGCGCAGATAGTCGCCAAGCGAGGTGAAACGCCATAGCGTACGGTTGACCTGCAGCGCCGGAAGGGCGATGCCGGCCACGACCACAGTCCAGGCGAGATAGGGAACGAGGGCAGCAAAATGCCCGGAATCGACGCGGAAATTATCGCGGAGCAGGAGCGCGATCACGGTGGCGAGCGCCACCAAAACAAGATCCATTATCAATGATAATAACGCACGCATCTCATCCCCCCTGCAACCCCTCATAGAGGCTACAGAGGCAGGCACTGGCGCCCAATCAGTAGTTTTCCTTGTTTGATCTTGGGCGTAAGCTTTATTGGATATCTGTTACTGATTAGCCACAATTACTGCGCGTATCGCGGCTTATTGCGGTGCGCAAGCGGGCGTTCACCACGCCGCTGTGGCATGTGGCGACGTCCTTGCAGCGCTGCGTTCGCTGTTCTTTTTCGTGGTCGCATTTCCCTGGCAGCGAACCGATATCCACTTCGCCTGAAAATGCTCTAAAGCGAAATCCGACCTGACGGAATCGGATTTCGCTCTATTTCTCTTTGAGGGGTCGCATTTTCCGGGCGGCGAACCGGTATCCGCTTCGCCTGAAAATGCTCTAATCGTCCTGCGAATCGCTCGAAGCGGCCGGATGATCACGGGACGTCGACGAGGAGGTCGTCGGCTGGCGCCACGCCTCTGGCCATTCGACATCAGCGCCCCACCGTGCGGGTGCTGAACGTGGAGGCTTCGGAGGATCGGGGGCAGGGGACCGGGATTCGGCCGGCGCCGGCCGCGGGGAGGCGACAGCCGTGGTGCGGCGACGGGGCTGACGCGGCCGCGATAGCCAATCGGCGGCATCGGCTGCGGCGCTGACGGTTTCCTCAGCGCCGATGGGAGGCTCGACCAGCAGGGCGCAGGCATAGGCCATGATCGCCATCATCGCGCCGGTGCGCAGCGGATAGTCGACGAACGAGTGCCCGAGCAGCAAGGCGATGACCAGCGTCGCGGCGCGCATGAGCAATTGATCGATCGGGGCCATCCGTGCGGCTGGTGCGGCGCGCCACACCTGCAGCGAGCGCCAGATCAGCCAGGCCGCGAACAGTGCCATGAGCAGCAGCCCGACGACGCCGGTCTCCAGCCAAAATTCGACGATATCGTTATGCGCGTGATTGGCGAAGGTGTTGGCGAGGGCGTCGGTCGGCTTTTCAAACAAGCCGTAGACGGGGACGAAGCTGCCAAGCCCGGAGCCAAAGGGCATGAATGCCCGCGCTGCGGCAATGGTGTTGCGGGCAAAAACAATACGTGCATCCTTGAGGGGGTCCGCCTCGAATCGTTCAAGCAGGCGAAAGAGGGCATATTGCGCCGCAAAAATTCCGGCCAAGGTCACGGCGCCGCCCAGCAATTTTGTTGGCGTGAGCCCTGTGGTGGCGCGTCGATCCGAAACCGCCAGAGCAAAGGCGCCCAGCAGGGCAATAATCGTGAGGACGAGACCGGCGCGGGAGCGCGCCATGGTCTGACCAGCAACGAGCACAACGACGGTCGTAAATATAACAATGATCATAACGATGGCGCGCGGGTCATAGGTTCTGACCTGTGGCGCGGCGGTGATCGAAATGTTGATCGCCCAGGCCGCCGCAAACAGCGTCGCCGCATAGAGAAGCGCGGAAAAATGGTTGCGATTGGCAAAGAACCCGACCGCTTCCGACGGATTGGTGAAGGTGAAGAACCGGAGCGGACTGTCCGGACCTTGCGCCACCTGCAGCAATCCGAGAAACACGCTGACGAGCGCCAGCACAATGATAACGCCGCTCAGGAGGCGGCGCTGGCGACGGCCGAGCATGACAGTCCCGGCAAACACCGCGAGCGGCGGCAGCAGCGATAGGGCGCTCGCCCACGTTGCCGTCGGCGCAAGGCTCAGCGGCATCCATGGCAGTGCGGCGCCAGCGAGCTTGAATCCCTCGGCCTCAAGGTCGCGATGGGGCAATGCCGTCCACATTGCGGTCGGCAGGGGAACCAGTTGCAGCAGTGAAATGGCCGGCAGCACAAAGGCAATGATCAGGGCGATCCGCGTCGGTCGCGGCAATGGCCGCTCACACGCCATCCACGCCGCGGCGGCCAATATGGGGATGGCCACCGCCTGCAGCAGCGCATCCGACAAAAAGCCGCCCCGCGTCCCGCCTCCCAACAGGACGCTGGCGACGATGAGGAAGGCGGAGAGATAGAATTGCACGCAGCGTCTATCCCTCTCCGGTACAAGCGCAGCCGGGGTCGCTATGGGCTCGCCGGTTTCGACGAGCTCGCCGCATAATACGTCGGCGTCGACGACTTCTTGTTGTTCTGCGTGATATAGTAGATCCCAGCGCCGACGCCGCCGAGCAAAAGGGCGCCAGCCACATAGGCACCAGTATTGTCCCCGGGAACCTGGGCATAAGCGCCGGCGCAGGGCGATTCCGCTTGAATCGTCACCACCGCCCCGGGATTGACCGGGACCTTGCAGCCGTCCGCATAGACCAGCTGAGCGCGGGCACCGGGGCTCGCCATGACCACATCCCCGACCTTGGCTTCGCTGCCAAGCCCTGCCGCCTTGTACCCGGCGCCGTGGTTGATCGACACCGTCCCCGCGACCGACTGCAACGTCGCCGCATAGGACGGCAAACTTAAGCCTACTGTCGCCGCGACGGCGACCACGATCGTCGAACTGCGCATGGGACCCCCCTCCCAACTAGACCAACAATGATCTTACTGCTACAACCAATGGGAGCAGCTGCCAAGACTGAAAGGCCGATGAGCATTAATATTGCCTGAATGGTGTGGCCCAGCAGCAACATTTCATCGCCATGATGCCCAAGCTCAGCTTGTGAGCATCGACCAACCGACGCTGGCGTGATCAACATTATGATTGATTTGCACTGCCATATCCTTCCCGGACTGGATGACGGCGCCGCCGACCTCGCGGTGTCGGTCGCGATGGCGCGCGCTTCGGTGGCCGATGGTGTCACCGTCCTTGCCTGTACGCCGCATATTCTGCCCGGCCTTTATCACAACACCGGGTCGTCGATCAGGCAGGCCTGTGCCGCGTTACAGGGCATTCTCGATGACGCGGGGATCGCGCTGCGGCTGACCACCGGCGCCGATAATCATATCGTGCCGGATTTCGTC
The DNA here is from genome assembly GCA_964616635.1 of uncultured Rhodoplanes sp. GTDB lineage: Bacteria > Pseudomonadota > Alphaproteobacteria > Rhizobiales > Xanthobacteraceae > Rhodoplanes. The sequence goes on from CAZTTL010000105.1 coordinate 5,899, forward strand.
GCCGGACTACGGTCTGGTCACCTGCTGACGCTGGCGGACTCCCACTATGTGCTGGTCGAGCCGCCCCACCACGTCGCCCCGCTCCGGCTCGAAGAGCTGTTCTTCGATATTCTCGTTAGTGGATATACGCCTATCCTGACGCATCCAGAGCGTTTAACCTGGATCCGCTCGCAATATGAGGTTTTTCAGCGATTGCTGCGAGCAGGGGTGTGGGTGCAGATCACGGCGGGCTCGCTCACCGGCGTTTTCGGTCGTTCCGCCCGTTATTGGGCGGAGCGCATGCTCGATGAAGGGTGCGTTCATATCCTGGCAACAGATGCCCATGATCTCCACCATCGCCCGCCCGATCTGAGCCGCGGACGCGAACTCGCCGCCAAGCGGGTCGGCGATGCAGAGGCAGAGAACTTAGTTCTGTACCGACCGCGAGGGGTGCTCGCCAATGATCCGGCATCTGAGATCACGCCGCCGACCGGAATGTTGGCCGATCCGACGCCAGAGCCGCCGGCGCGAGAGAGGGAAGGGCGCGAGCACGCTGCTCCTGGTGATCGCAATGAGCGGTCTCGGCGCGGGTTGCGGCGCCTCTTTGGATGGCGCAGGCATGCTGAACGCGAATGAGGCGGCCACGGAACGCGTGTCGCTCCCAACCCCGGCACCGGTGGAGACGGTCGCCGGCCGCGCTGAGCCGGCGGCCGCCCTGCCACCAGGGCCAGCCGTGGCAACTGCCGGCTACAAGATCGGGCCGCGCGATGTTCTTGACATTACGGTCTTTAAGGTGCCGGACCTGTCGAAGAGGGTTCAGGTCGCCGATAGCGGCAACATTAATCTGCCACTCGTTGGTGACATTCCCGCTGCGGGCAAGACTGCCCGAGACATCGAACGCGATCTCACCACCAAGCTTGGCGCCAAATATCTGCAATCCCCACAAGTCACCGTCTTCGTCAAGGAATATAATAGCCAACAAGTGACGATCCAAGGTGCAGTAAAAAAACCAGGAGTTTACCCCGTCAAAGGCAAGATGTCGCTGTTGGAGACCATCGCGATGGCTGAGGGGCTGGATAAAACTTATGACGCCACCGTCCTGGTGCTGCGCGAAAACGAGGGCCAACGGCTGGCGGCAAAATTCGATATTGACGATATCAAAAAAGGAATTGCGGCAGATCCGGCCATCCTTAAAGGGGATACGGTAGTGGTCAATACGTCGATGACCAAAAAAGCCTTTGACAATGTCTTGCGTGTCCTTCCAAACAGCGGCTCCTTTATTCGTCTTGCGCAATGATGAAAGGCATGATTGCCATGTATCCGGAAATTGGCGTCATGATCAAGCGTCGCGAACACGAAAGCAATCGCCTGCGGTTGCGATCTTGCGAGCGCGAACGGATAGGACCGCGAAAGCTTCACGCCAGTTTGCAACGCGTGTCGTCAGCGTTGCGATGCCTTCGATCGGTCAGCACCTGGCGGCTTGTTTGTCCAGTCGTCGGGCTGATCATAACGGCGATGCTGGTCGCTGGCTGTGGCGCCTCTTTCAACAGCGAGTTGGCAACGCCATCGCAGGCGCGGATCTCGGCCCAACTTGCGGCGGCGGACCCAGGCGCCGATCGCTTTGCCCGTATTGCAGGGGCGTCATCGACTCCAAGCATTGATCGCATGGCGTACAAGATCGGGCCGCAGGACGTTCTCGACATCTCAGTATTCCAAGTCCCCGAGCTCTCAACCAGCGTTCAGGTCGCCGAGACCGGCACCATTAACTTACCGCTGCTCGGCGAAATCCCGGCTGCGGGCAAGACCCCTGAAGCGGTCGAACGCGACCTCACCGCAAAGCTCGGGGCAAAATACCTGCAATCACCGCAAGTGACGGTGTTTGTTAAAGAATATAATAGCCAGCGGGTCACCGTCGAAGGTGCCGTCAAGAAGCCGGGCGTTTATTCGATCAAGGGGGGAACCACGCTCTTGCAGTCGATCGCGATGGCACAGGGCCTCGACTCCTCCTACGACTCGACGGTGCTGGTGTTTCGGCAAACAGGCAAACAGCGGCTGGCGGCAAAATTCGATATTGATGCCATCAAGGACGGCAAAAGCGAAGATCCCCTGATCAGTCAGCGCGACGTCATCGTGGTTAATTCCTCGAGTACAAAAAAAGCGTTTGATAACGTCATCAGGATAATTCCGTCGATCGGTGCCTTTGTTCCGCTGATGCTGTGATGGTGCCCCCCGGCATGAAAAAGCTTGAGCGCGACCGATGAACGATCAACAGCTTTTACCGCCCGACCCGGCCAATATGCCGGCCCGGCTCGTCCCGACCGGCACCGCGACATCGGTCGCCTATCCGATCGGCGGCGCATCGGCTTATCCCGACGATTTCGGCGAAGCAGCGCCGCCGTTTCATCTCAACCTGCTTGAATATTGGCGGATTATCAATAAGCGTAAATGGCTGATCGCGAGCATCGCCGGAGCCTTTGTCGTCCTTGGCCTGCTATGGGTCTTGATGCAGACACCGTACTACACCTCGACGGTGCGGCTGCAGATCGATCGCAATGTGGCAAAAATTGTCGAGGGAAGCGCGGTGACTCCGGTCGAAGGGTCCGATCTTGAGTTTATGCGCACCCAATACGAGTTGTTGCAAAGCCGCGCCCTCGCCGAACGCGTCGCCTCTGTCCTGAAGCTTGGCAACGATAAAGACATGCTTGGCCCGAAGGGGTTCGGGTTATCGCGGCTTTTGAGTTTTTTTAAAGGCAGTCAGAAGGACAAGGCCGATCTTGAGCGGGCGGCCGCGGCGATCATTTTCGATAATCGCACGGTGCGGCCGGTCAGCGGCTCGCGTCTGGTCGACGTATCCTATAGCGATCCGGTGCCGGCGCGCGCCCAACGCATTGCCAGCGCCTATGCCGATGCCTTTATTGCGTCCAATCTCGACAAGCGATTTCAAGCCAACGCCTATGCCAAAACCTTTCTTGAGGATCAGGTCAAACAGCTTAAACTGCGTCTTCAAGAATCCGAAAAAGTGCTGCTCGATTTCGCTCAGCGCGAGGAAATTGTTGTAGCCACTGAAAAATCCAACATTACCGAGGCCAAGCTCGCCGCTGCCTATACTGCGCTTGGGAATCTGACGTCCGATCGAATCAAAAATGAGCAGCAATGGCGGCAAATCGAAACCGCATCGACGATCAACCTCCCGCAGCTGCTTTCGAATAGCGTCATTAGCGATCTGCGCGACCGCCGCGGCAAGCTCGTCACCGAATATCAGGAGAAATTGGAAACGTTCAAGCCGAGCTATCCGGCGATGATCCAGATCAACAACAAAATCAAGGAAATCGATCGCCAGATTGCGACTGAGGTCGGAAACATCAAAGCAGCGTATAAGGCGGGTTATGAAGCATCGCTAGAGCAAGAAGAAGAAATGAAGAAGCAGATCAAGCAACTCAAAGCCGAGGCGCTCGATCTGCAAAACCGCAGCATTCAGTATAATATTCTCAAACGAGAAGCTGACACCAATCGTTCACTCTACGACGGGTTGCTACAACGCTATAAGGAGATCGATGTCGCCGGCGGCGCCGCTGCCAATAACGTCTTCGTGGTGGACAAGGCCGAATTGCCGCGGTCGCCGTCCTTTCCGCGCAAGGGGCGGGCGCTGCTCCTATCGCTGGCGCTGGGGTTGGGCGTGGGGGTTGGTGCTGCCTTCTTGCTCGAGCGATTTGACGATACGGTGAAGTCGGCTGACGAGATTGAACATATCACTGGCCTGGCGACACTCGGGGTCATTCCCAAAGTGCGTGAGGACCAAACGGTGGAAGCGGAACTCGCCGATCCGCGCTCAGCGCTCTCAGAAGCCTATCGATCGCTCTGCACCTCGCTTCAGTTCTCGACAGAAAGCGGTTTGCCGAAGAGCTTGTTGGTGACGAGCGCCGGACCTTCAGAAGGCAAGTCGTTCACAGCGATCGCAATCGCGAGCCATTTTGCCAAGCTTGGCCAGCATGTTTTGTTGGTTGACGCCGATCTGCGCAATGCCTCCTTGCACGTCAAATTAGGGCGCAATAACACGGTCGGCCTCAGCAACTATCTCACAGGCGCATGCTCTCCACCGGATACATTGCAAGCGACGGCAGTTCCCACCCTTGCCTTCATGGCGTCTGGGCCGCTGCCGCCGAATGCAGCCGACCTCCTTGGGAGCGCGCGCGTACTTTCCTTATTATCTGTCGGACGGGAAGTCTTTGATCTAATTGTTATTGATGGTCCCCCCGTGATGGGACTCGCCGATGTACCATTGTTATCCAACGCGGCGGCCGCAACCGTTTTTGTGGTTGCCCATGGGCAAACGCGAATTGGTTTGCTCCGTGGCGCCCTTAAGCGGCTGCAGTTCGCGCATGCTCCGGTCATTGGCGCCATTCTCACAAAATACGATGCCAAATCTGCTGGCTATGGCTATGGTTATGGTTATGGTTATGGTTATGGTTATGGTTATGGTTATGGTTATGGTTATGGCTATGGCAAGGATCGCACCCTAGGCGAAGCCGTCACCAATAATGAACGACAACCGCAGCTTACCGATGCGCACAAGAGCGGATGATGGAGCAAAGCGCTATCCGGGTCGCGATCGACCTCCTTCTTGTGCCGTCGCGGCTGCAATGGGCGCGGTTACAGCCCTTGCCGGATGGAGTTATCCCCCTTCTGCAAATTGCGGCCGGTGATATCGATATGGAGCAGGCTATCGCCGAGCAAACCGGCCGGTCACCGCAGCTGATCTTTGAGGCAGCCGTTTTTTTTATTGAGCAAATTCTCTTGGCACCGGACGCCGACGCGTATCGCAGACTCGGGGCCTCTGCGGACGCCAGCCAATTCGAACTCCGACGCAACTTAACCCTGCTGCTCAAGAGCATGCATCCCGACCGGATGAACGGAGATCGTTCGCTGTTTGCGTACCGAATCATTGACGCCTGGGACGCTTTGAAGACCCCGCAACGACGCGCCGCCTACGACGCTGGTGAGCGACGCCAGGATACGCCGGATCGACCCCAACCCGCGACGCGGACTCCGAGGCGGCGCCGCAAGCGGCAAAAAGACCGTAGCAAGAGCCTCATCTTGCTCCAGCCCAATGGCCGGGCGCTCGATCTCCACCCATCGCAAGGCAGAGACCTTATACACCGCATTTTCCGTTATTTCTTCGCACGAGTGTAAAGCTTATGGATCGGACGCTCTCGCGCGCAAAGCGACGCCAGACACGACGGGACAGCCAACGCGCGATTGATCAAGCGGCGCGGCCATGGCGAGACCGCGCGAATCCAGCATTGCAAGCGTTAGC
>CAZTTL010000106.1:0-11099 GCA_964616635.1 uncultured Rhodoplanes sp.
GGATGCGCTCGACCTCGCCGCCGAAATCGGCATGGCCCGGCGTGTCGACAATGTTGATGCGCACATCTTTCCAGACGACCGAGGTCACCTTGGAAAGAATGGTGATGCCACGCTCGCGCTCGAGGTCGTTGGAATCCATCGCGCGCTCGGCGACGCGCTGGTTCTCGCGGAACGCGCCCGATTGCTGCAGCAGCCGGTCGACCAGCGTGGTCTTGCCGTGGTCGACATGGGCGATGATCGCGACATTGCGGAGCTTCATGCTGGTTCCGGAAACGGAAAGCGGGCCGTTTCGGCCCGCAGAACATAGGCGGAATATAGTCACGATAAGCGGCGAGGCAATGACGCAATTATGACGCCTGAGGCGGCGAGCGCCGCCTCGAGTGTGTCCTCGCGGACTAGCCCAGCTTCGGCTCGATTGTGGTCGACCATAGGGCGGTGTCGGCCACGTCCTTCAGCGTGACCGTCATCACCTCAGTGTCGCCATCGATGGCGACATGGCCGAAGAACTGCAGGCCAAAACTCGGCGGCAGGTTCACGCCCTGCTCCTTAGTCGGCGCTTTCGGCGCGGCGACGGTTCGGCGACGCGATGATGACGATCGACCGGCGTTTGGCCGGCGATCGGTCGGAAACCTGACGCGGTCTCGCCTTGCCGCTCAGGCTTTGCCGGACACGCCTCGCGCCCCGGCAGCGCGGCTCCACGGTCCGATCCGCACCCCACGCGGCAGCGCATCGCGCACCATCAGCATCTCGCCGACGGTTTCCGACGTTACCAGCCCGACCAGGCGGTTCGACGGATCGACGATGCCGACCGCGGGCTTCGACTTCTCCTGCAGCACCCGGAACGCGTCTTCCAGGCGGCCGCGATGGCTCATGGTCGGAATGTCGGTCGTCATCACCTCCGCGACCCGTGCCTGCGGACCGAGTTCCTTGAGCGCCTTGATCATGTCGTCGCGGCCGAGCACGCCGACCAGGTGCCCGCCTTCGTCGACCACGGGAAACTCCGCCTGGCTGGTGCGGAGCAGCGTGTCGATCGCCGCCTCGATCGGCTCGTCGGGCTGCAGCGTCGCATATTGGGTGATCATGGCGGCGCTGATCGGTACGTCGCGCGACATTGCGCGGATCGCCACGAGCTGTGCCTCCGAGGAGGCTGCGAGATAGACGAAGATCGCGATGAAGATCAGCATCGGATTGGTGAACAGGCCGAGAAAGCCGAGCGCGAACGCCGTCCACTGGCCGATCGTCGCCGCAACCTCGGTCGCGCGCACATGGCCGAGCCGCATCGCGAGCAGCGCGCGCAAAACCCGGCCGCCGTCCATCGGGAAGGCCGGAATCATATTGAACACGACAAGGAAAATGTTCACGATCGCCAGGCGGTCGAGCATCGATACCTGATCGCTCTCGACCGTCGCTAAGTGCTGCAGCGATAGGCTAGCTCCGAAAAACACCACCAGGACCAGCGCGATCGCCACGTTCACGAGTGGGCCGGCCACCGCAATCAGCAGTTCTTCACCCGGCTCTTCGGGAATGCGGGCGAGCCGCGCCACGCCGCCAATCGGTAAAAGCGTCACATCAGGCGTCGGCACCCCGAACGCGCGCGCCGTGAGGATGTGACCGAACTCATGCGCGAGCACGCAGGCGAACAGCAGGATCAGGAAGGCGAGCGCGTACCACGCCGCCTGGGGGCCGCCCTGCACCCAGCCCGCGACGAAAATCCACACCAGAAACAGCACGAAGGTGACGTGGATACGGACCGCCGTGCCTGCAATCGTACCGAGATTGACCGACCAGGCCATGGCTTTCTCTCCGCGCGTGAAACAATACCGGCAAGCCCGGAACATTCGCTCGTCATTCAGATATGATTGCAAGGCCGCGTATGCCAGCCGAAGGACCCCGATCGTCCGCCACGCCGTGCGCGCACGCTTATCCAAGGCCGGCAACGCGTGGAGGAGAGACCCGATGGCAGAGAAACTGAGCGGACAAGCCCGGCGCGATGCGCTCGCAAGGCTCAAGGGCTGGCGTAATCTGGACGAACGCGACGCTATCGCGAAGACCTTCGTCTTTGCCGATTTCAACGCCGCCTTCGGCTTTATGACGCGCGTCGCCCTGGTCGCGGAAAAGCTCGATCATCATCCCGAATGGTTGAACGTCTACAAAACGGTCGAGGTCACGCTGTCGACCCACGACGCCGGCGGCGTGACCGAGCGCGATGTCAAGCTGGCCGAAGCGATGGACCGCATCGCCGGGGCATGAAGCTTCCGAGAGGCGCGGCTGCTTGCGCCGCCCTCCCGGGCACCTACCTAAAGATGCGCGGCCGATTGGACCGGCCGCACCGGGGAGGAGCGCCATGGGCGACGGATATCGATCGGCAGCGATGGATGATCTTGACGTGGATGCGGAAGCCCAGGCACGGAGCGACGAAGCGACGGTGCGCGCGGGATTTTGGCCGAAGCTGAAACGGGTGGCGGCGAAGCTACCGTTCGCCGAGGATCTGGTTGCTGGGTATTATTGTGCCTTCGACCGGGAAACGCCGCGGCACGTTCAGATTGCCCTGCTCGGCGCCATCGCCTATTTCGTGTTCCCGGCCGACGTGGTCCCCGATATGCTGCCGATGATCGGCTTCACCGACGACGCCGCGATCCTGGCGACCGTACTCAAGCTCGTCTCCTCCAACATCACATCCATCCATCGCGCCGCGGCCCGGCGCGCGCTCGACGAACTGGCGCGCTGAGCGGTTAGAGCATTTTGCGGCGAAGTGGACGCCGGTTCGCCGCAGAAAATACGACCAGGCAAAGAGATACAGAGCGAATTCTGATTCGATTAGAACGGAATTCGTTGTGGGCGCCGATACCGAATCCAGTACGCGTTGCCGTAGACAGGAAGACGCCTCGCAACCGCAAGTTCGACTGCCAAGCGACGAGACTCCGTTGTTTTGCTTACGGAAAATTACGATTCTGAACGATTGTTAATGGAACCCGGGTTTAATCGGCCGGCGATTCGTTTTAAACTGCTGATGTCGCCCGGAATCAACGTGCGACATGGCCCGAAATCCAATGATCACACGCACGATACGATCTGCCTTTGGCATCGTAGGAGGCCTGATGACGATTCATTTCCGGCTCGCACCCGCATTTCCCGCGCTGCTGTCTGCCGCCTTCGCCCTTTCTGCGGTTCCTGCCATCGCCCAAGCTGCGCCGCAGACCGGAGGTGCGGCACCGCAACTGCTAGGCCAATATGACGACTGGGGCGTCTATGCGGCCAATCCGGACGGTCGCAAGGTGTGCTTCGCCCTGTCCAAGCCAGTAAAGGCCGAGACTGACCCGCCCAATCGCCCGCGCGACGAGCCCTATCTCTTCATCTCGTCGCGACCGGCGGAGAAGGTCAGGGATGAGGTTTCGGTGATCTTCGGCTACGCCTTCAAGCCGAATGCCGAAGCCTCGGTCGAGGTCGGCGGCTCGACCTTCTCGCTCTATACGCAGTCCGACGGCGGCTGGATCAAGAACGCCGCGGAGGAGCCGCGCCTCGTCAACTCCCTGCGCAGGGGAAGTGATGCGACGGTGAAAGGTGTCTCCGCGCGCGGCGCCACGACGACCGATGTCTATTCGCTGAAAGGCGTGACCAAGGCGCTCGAACGCGTTGCCGAGGAATGCCGGTAGCTTGCGCAGCGGTAACGAATGCCGCTTAGCTTGACCTGCCCGCCGGAGCTCGATGCGGCGTTCCGGCGCGCGCAGGTGTAAGCGATGATAAAGCTGGCAGCCGGCGACAAGCGCATCTGCGTTGCGCGGATTGGCGCTGCGCACGGCGTGCGTGGCGAGGTGCGACTGTGGTCGTACACCACCGACCCGCTCGCCGTCGCAACCTACGGCCTGCTGGAAAGCGCGGCCGGTGACCGCTTCGAGATCACCGCGCTGCGCGCGGCGAAGGACTGCCTCGTCGCCCGGTTTGCCGGTGTGAGCGACCGGGCGGCGGCGGAGCGCCTAGTCAACCTCGAACTTTTCGTCCCGCGCGCGCAGCTTCCGGAGCCCGCGGACACCGAGGAATATTATCACGCGGACCTCATTGGCCTCACCGCGGTCGACTCCGCGGGTGCGACCCTCGGGACCGTGGTCGCGATCCAGAACTTTGGCGCCGGCGATCTGATCGAGATCACGCCCTCCGCCGGTGGCGAGACCTTGTTGTTGCCGTTTACCGAGGCGATCGTACCGGTGGTCGATATTTCAGCCGGTCGCATCGTCGTCAATCCGCCCGCCGGGCTGTTCGACGGCGGCCCCGCCGAGGAAGGGCGCTGACAGCCGTCATGGCCATCCGTTTCTTTTCGAAATCGGAAACCTATCGCGAATTTTCGAATTTTGCCCCGTTCGGGATCGAGCTGGACGGGGCGTGGTGGCCGACGGTCGAGCATTACTACCAGGCGCAGAAATTCACCGATCCCGAGCTGCGTCGCAAAATCCGCAAGGCCGAAAAGCCGCCGATTGCCAAAAACCTTGCCGACAAGCATCGCGCCGCGATCCGGCCGGATTGGGATCAGGTCAAGGACGCCGTCATGGAGCGCGCAGTCAGCGCCAAATTCGCGCAGCATGCCGAACTGCGGGAGCTGCTGCGTTCGACCGGAGTTGGAGGAGGCGGCGCCGACCGATACCTATTGGGGCGTCGGTCGCGACGGCACCGGGCTCAACAAGCTCGGCAAGCTGATTGCGCGGATTCGCACCGATTTGCGCAGCGGCACCGATCGCAGCGCCGGAAACGAAATCGAAGCAGACCGAATCAAGACATAAGGCCGGACGCACCACCTTTCCGCGACCGGAACAGATCGCTACAAGCGCTTTATGTGGCGCGCCTCCGTCATCACCATCTTTCCCGAAATGTTTCCCGGCCCGCTCGGCGCGAGCCTCGCCGGCAAGGCGCGCGACAAGGGTTTTTGGGCGCTCGACCCGGTTGATCTGCGCGACCATGCCCTCGACCGGCACCGCACCGTCGACGACACGCCGGCGGGCGGCGGCCCCGGCATGGTGATGAAGGCGGACGTGCTCGCCCGCGCGATCGATACGGTTGCGGGCGAAGGTGACCTGCGCCCGCGGATCTTGCTGAGTCCGGCCGGCGTGCCGCTGACCCAGGCGCGCGTGCGCGCGCTGGCCTCGGGTCCGGGGCTGATTGCCATCTGCGGCCGCTTCGAGGGGGTGGACGAGCGCGCGATTGCGGCGCGCGGCCTCGAAGAAATTTCGATCGGTGACTACGTGCTCTCGGGCGGCGAGCTTGCCGCCATGGTGCTGATCGATGCCTGCGTGCGGCTGATCCCCGGCGTCATGGGCAAGGCGGAATCCGCAGCCGAGGAGAGCTTTGCCCACGGGCTGCTCGAATATCCGCACTATACCCGGCCACAGATTTGGGAGGACCATGCGATCCCTGAGGTTTTGCTCTCGGGCGATCATGGCAAGGTTGCCGCCTGGCGGCAGGAACAGGCGGAAAGCCGCACCCGCGCTCGCCGGCCTGACCTCTGGGCGCGTTATCTCGCCGTGCTCGGGCGCAAGGCGACGGAAGGATGACAAACCCCCTGTGATGGCGTATACGGCGCCATCCGATTGCAACTGACGAGACCGGCGCGCCCGCTTGCGCCTGGCGCAGCGCTGGAGATTTCCCATGGACCTGATCGAGCAGCTTGAAAAAGAGCAGGTCGCCAAGCTCGCGAAGAAGAAGAAAATTCCCGATTTCGAGCCGGGCGACACCGTCACCGTGAATGTCCGGGTGGTCGAGGGCGAGCGCACCCGCGTGCAGGCCTATGAGGGAGTCTGCATCGGCCGCTCCGGTGGTGGGCTCAATGAAAGCTTCACGGTGCGGAAAATTTCCTATGGCGAGGGCGTGGAACGCGTGTTTCCGCTGTACTCGCCGATGATCGACTCGATCAAGGTGGTGCGTCGGGGCAAGGTGCGGCGCGCCAAGCTCTATTATCTGCGCGGGCGGCGCGGCAAGTCGGCCCGCATCAGCGAGCGCCCCCCGCGTGCCAACAAGGGCGAAAACCGCACGGACACGCCGGAAGCCGCGGCGGAGTAAGTCTCGCGCCACCGTGCGAGCTGTGCACGACGTATTTTGGCCGGGCTTCGTCCCGGCCATCCACGTTCTTCGCAGCGCCGCATCTGAATCGTGGATGCCCGCGCAGACAAGCTTGTGCAGCCTGCGCAGGCTTGGCTGCAAGCGCGGGCATAATTCTCGATTTCTCGCTTTGGCCGTGCCACATCGGCATTCAGCCTCAAGCCCCTTCCTCGCTCTGGTCGAACCACGCCGACAGCATCCAGCGATGGCCGAACGGGTCCTCAACCACTGCGAAGCGGCCGCCCCAGAACATGTCGGCCGGCGACCGCCGGCCTTTCGCACCGGCGGCGATCGCGCGGTCGAAAGTGGCATCCACCTCGCCGGCCGAATCGAAGTTGATGGTTATCGCGAGCGGCGTCGTCTTGCCGGGCGTCGGCGCCGGCGTGCCGCCGCGCTCAGAAAACTCGTCCGCCAGCATCACCATCCCGCCGTTGATGAGGAGCACGGCATGCATCAAGCGCTTGCCATCATCCGCCGTCTGCCGCTTGGTTTCGATCGCACCGAAGGCCTTGCTGTAGAAGGCGATTGCATCGGCCGCGCCCTTCACCGTGAGATAGGGGATGATTCTCTGCGTCATGACCGCTCCTTGCTTGCGGCAGGAAACGCCCGACGGCATCCCCGCCTTTCCCTCGCGTCCGCGACCCATTAAATAGCACTCGCGCGGATCGGCCCTCTCTAACAGGACAAAGGGTGATGACAAAACCCCAACCCCCCCGCACCCTCTATGACAAGATCTGGGACGATCACCTCGTCGACCAGCAGCCGGACGGTACCTGCCTGATCTATATCGACCGCCATCTGGTGCATGAGGTGACGAGCCCGCAAGCCTTTGAGGGGTTGCGGCTGGCCGGCCGCACGCTGCGGGCGCCGGAAAAGACGCTGTGCGTCGTCGACCACAACGTACCGACGAGCGATCGCTCCAAACCGAACGAAGACCCCGAAAGCGCCGCCCAGATCGCGACCCTCGCCGCCAATGCGAAGTTCTTTGGCCTCGAATATTATAACGAGTTCGACAAGCGCCAGGGCATCGTCCATATCATCGGCCCCGAACAGGGCTTCACCCTGCCCGGTACGACCATCGTCTGTGGCGACAGCCACACCGCGACGCACGGCGCGTTCGGCGCGCTGGCCTACGGCATCGGCACATCCGAGGTCGAGCATGTGCTGGCGACGCAGACGCTGATCCAGCACAAATCAAAGAACATGTTGGTCGAGGTCAACGGCAAGCTCCACGGTGGCGTGACCGCGAAGGACATTATCCTCGCGGTGATCGGCGAGATCGGCACCGCCGGCGGCACCGGGCATACCATCGAATATGCTGGCGAGGCACTGCGGGCGCTCTCGATGGAAGGGCGGATGACGATCTGCAACATGTCGATCGAGGCCGGCGCCCGCGCCGGCATGGTGGCGCCGGACGAGAAGACGTTCGCCTTTCTCAAGGGCCGGCCCAAGGCACCGAAGGGTGCCGCCTGGGAGCAGGCGATGCGTTTCTGGGAGACGCTGCGCTCGGACGAGGGAGCCCATTTCGACACCATCGTGCGGCTCGACGCCGAAAAACTGCCACCGCTCGTCACCTGGGGCACCAGTCCTGAGCAGGTGGTGTCGATCGCCGGCCGTGTGCCGGTGCCATCGGAGATCGCCGACGCGAAGAAGCGCCGCGCCGCCGAAAGCGCGCTCGCCTATATGGGTCTCACGGGCGGCGAGAAGATCACCGACATCGCGCTCGACCGGGTCTTCATCGGCTCCTGCACCAATTCCCGCATCGAGGATTTGCGCGAGGTCGCCCGCATCGTCGACGGCAAGCGGGTCAATGCGAATGTCCGGGCGATGATCGTCCCGGGCTCCGGCCTCGTGAAGGAGCAGGCGGAAGCCGAAGGCTTGGACAAGATATTCCGCGCGGCCGGCTTCGATTGGCGCGAGCCCGGCTGCTCGATGTGTCTCGCCATGAACCCGGACAAGCTCGCGCCGGGCGAGCGTTGCGCCTCGACCTCCAACCGCAATTTCGAGGGCCGCCAGGGCTACAAGGGCCGCACGCATCTCGTGTCACCTGCCATGGCGGCGGCGGCGGCGATCGCCGGGCATTTCGTCGACGTGCGGGAATGGCGGGGCTAGATATGCCGCCGCGGGTGACGTCGTGCAGGCGCGACGCTATAGGTCAGCGAAGCCTGGCCGCCGCAAATTCGACACAAGCGCATAGCGCGCGCGCAAGCCCTCCGCCCGCCGAACGGGATCATTGCATATAACGAAAATTTTAGCAGCATAAACCACCGCAATAATTGAGCCTGCTCAATTTCGCCGGCGGCAAAGATCAGTACGATTTTGCAATCTAGCAAACTCCTTGGATTCGATGTTTTTCGCCCTCCCGTCCGCCGTTTTCTCTGAGCCAGGTACAGTTGAGCGGATCCGCGGCGGCAGCGCAGAGTCCGGCCGCGCAGGGCGCTCAAGCCGGCACTTTCTTGCGCATCAAGATCAGTTCGTGGCCACGCAAGTATCGCCGCATGTCAGCACTACCGATCTGCAAGGCTGCGCCCGCGCGATTCATCGCATCGACAGCGACATCCAAGACGGAATGAGCGACGAAGGGTCGGCAGACCTTGGCGTCCGGCCCGGTGACTACGACTCATGCAAGCTGCAAAGAATCGCGCCGAGGGGCGAGACCCGGCTCGATGGCACCAATAATAAAACCATCTCGCTGCACGCCCAGGGCCAGACGGTGCGCGCCCCATCGAAATGTGCTTCGTCATTTCCACGATCCTGGCCAGCCGGCCACGATCCGCGTTCAGTCTACCTCGCCACGAGTCCCTTCCGCAGCCGTTCGCAAGCGGTCGCCCGGACTGCCAGTCCAGACGCGCGGCCAAGTTGTAACGACCCTCTCGCCCGTTAAGCCGTGAGGGAGAGGGGACGCCCGCAAGCTTCCCTTCTCCACTCTCGCCCATCGTCAAAGGAGTCGATTATGCGTCTAAAAGACAGAGTTGCGATCGTTACCGGGGCCGGCCGCGGTATTGGTCGCGCCACAGCCCTCCGCTTTGCGGAGGAAGGCGCCAAGGTCGTTGTCGTCGACCTCGATCTCGATGAAGCCCAAGACGTCGTGAGCGAAATCGAAGGCATGGGCCGTCAGGGTTTGGCCCAGAAGGTCGATGTATCGAACCGGCCTTCGGTCGATGCGATGGTCAAGGCGACACTGGACCGTTTTGGGGGCCGCATCGATGTGCTGGTGAACAATGCCGGCACCATCCGCGATGCTCAGCTCGTCAAGATGAGCGAGCAGAATTTCGACCTCGTCATCGCGATCAATCTGAAGGGTGTTTTCAATTGCGCCCAAGCCGTCGTCCCGACGATGCTGGCACAGGGTAGCGGCGTCATTCTGAGCACCTCGTCGCTGGTTGCGCCTTACGGCAACTATGGCCAGACCAATTATGTGGCCAGCAAGGCTGGCGTTGTCGGCATGACCAAGGTTTGGGCCCGCGAGCTCGGTCGCAAAGGCATTCGTGCCAATGCGGTGGCGCCGGGCTTTATCGAGACCCGGATGACGGCCGGCATTCCCGAGCCCGTGGTCAACAAGATGCTGGAACGCATCGCCATGGGCCGCTTCGGCAAGCCGGAAGATATTGCCAACGCCTACGTATGGCTCGCCTCGGACGAGGCCCGCTATGTGTCCGGGCAGGTGATCGGCGTCGATGGAGGGGCAACGCTCTAACGTCCAGAACATCGAACAGGAATTCCTGAGACGAAGTCCCCTTTCCACCGAACCACATCATTGCGGGTTAGAATCGAACCCCTGTGAATCGAACTCCTGGAGGTGAGCCGTGTCCAAAGCAAAAGATGTCATGACAACCGAAGTGGTCACGATCGCGGCGTCGGCCCTGGTGTCCGAGGCGATCGGACTGATGCGATCGAAGAAAATCCACTCTCTCGTCGTCAAGCCGCGCGCGCCGGAGAAGGGCTATGGCCTGCTGACCGAAGCCGACATCGCCTACAAGGTGATCGCCAAGGATATGGATCCGAAGGCGCTGAAAGTCAGCGACATCATGACCAAGCCCTGCATCTCCGTCGATCCCGAGATGACCGTCGAAAACGTCGCTCGGCTGCTCGCCAATAACCACATCCATCGGGCCCCGGTCATCAAGGACGACCTGCTCGGCATTATCTCCGTGGATGACATCCTGCATCGCGGCAAGTGGTGGTAACGCCGGCGTCCAGGTCACGAGAAAAAGGAACTCGCTATGCAAACCGCAAAAGAAGTCATGACCACGCCGGTAGTGACCATCGCAGCGTCAGCCACTGTCGCCGAGGCAATGCAGGTCATGAAAGACAAGCACCTGCGCGGCCTGATGGTCAATCCTGCCAGCGCGGACGACGCTTACGGCATCGTCACCAATACCGACGTCATCTACAAGGTGGCCGCGTTCGGCAAGAACCCGGAAACGGTCAAGATCAGCGAGATCATGACCAAGCCGTGCGTCGGCGTCGACCCTGACATGACGGTGGAGGAGGTGTGCCAGATCTTCGCCAACAACCATCTGCACCGCGCGCCCGTCATCAAGGACAGGCTGCTCGGCGTGATTACAGTTGTCGACATCCTGCGCGAAACAATGTGGTGGCAGGGCTAGAGAGCATTTTCAGGCGAAGCATGCCCTCGGACTTGATCCGAGGGTGGATACCGGTTCGCCGTCCGAAAATGCGATTACACAAAGAGAAAAGAGCGAAGCCCGATTCTATCAAAACGGGATTCGCTCTAGCACCGAAATTCTTCCCATCCGCTATTTGCTCCGGGCCAACCGGCAAGCGCAGTCTTTTTTGCCCCTGACTGCGCCATGCCGTCTTGGCGGCCATCGCACCGCCAAGCGCGGTATACAGTGCTGCACAGAAGATGGCGCATATCGATTTGGCTGCCGGCGGGAAGCCTTCCGACCCTCACTGCCCCACTGTATCCCCCGCGCATTTGTTGGTAAAAGTAGGTCTTAGGGCTTGTTCAGGAATTATCGCTTCGGGAGCGGAGTTTTTGGCCGGATGGT
>CAZTTL010000107.1:0-11005 GCA_964616635.1 uncultured Rhodoplanes sp.
GAGGCGCAAAGTTTCTCCAGCAATGCCTCAACAAGCAGGGCCTCGCGCTCGGTGTTGACGGCGAGATCGGCCCGCTGACGATCGCTGCCGCCGTGAGCTGCGACCAGACGCGGCTCGTGAACGACTACGCCGCGACCTACGAAGCATTTTATCGCGGCATCTCGACGTTCCCCCGGTTTGGCACCGGCTGGCTCAATCGATTGGCGGACTTCAAAACCCACGCCCTCGCATGGGCGAGTGGAAGCATCGCGGCTCCGATCGTTACGCAGGACACTGTGCCGCCGTGGCTTGGCCGGGCGGTGGCGCTACTCGGGCTCTACGAGCATCCCGGCGCCGCCGACAATGCGGTGATTCTCGGCATGGCGCGGTTCTGCGGCGGCCAGATCGCGGCGACCTACAAGCATGACGATATCGCCTGGTGCGCGCTGTTCGTGAATTACGACCTGCGGGCGGCAGGCCAGCCTGGCAATGACAGCCTGTGGGCGCTCGACTTTGCCAATTACGGCCAGAAGCTCAGCGGCCCGGCGGTCGGCGCGATCGCCTGCAAGAAGCGCTCGGGCGGCGGCCACGTGTTCTTTGTGCTCGGGCGTGACAGCGCCGGGCGTCTGGTCGGCATCGGCGGCAACCAGTCCGACATGGTCTGCGACGATGTGTTCGATGCCGAAGATATCGTCGCCTATACCTGGCCGAAGGACTATCCGCTGCCGGCCAAGGTCGGCGCCTCGATGACCGATGTGTCGGTGCTGCCGATCGTGACGCCGGCGCCCAAGGCGCGCCGCGAAGTGGAGCTGCCGGCATGATCGGCTGGCTTCTCATCGCCATCCCGCGGGCAACCATCTTGACGCTGCCGCTGTGGGCCGACGATCCGAACGAGGTTGTCGCCCTGTTTAAGAAGAAGGAAAAAAGCGATGCCCGGGACGGTTGAATGGTCTGTTCTGCTGACGATCGTGTCGGCGATCATTCTCACGGTCGGCATTACGGGCGGTGTGCTGATCCGGGTGTTCACCTGGATTTATGCCGAATCGAACAATCTGCGCGCCGATCTCGGGCGGCTGCGCACCGAAGTGTCGCAGACCTATGTCACGCTCGAAGCGCAGAAGATCATCAAGGAGGCGATCGACGAGCGCGGCGACCACCTCGAAGCTGCCGTCAACGGTCTTTCCGCCGCGGTCGACCGGTTGAGCGAAAAGCAGGACCGCTCGATCGCAGAGCTCGTCAAGGTGCTGACGGCGCGGCTGGTCGGCGTTGATTAGCCAGCCGTTTCCGGTGCGTTGCAGCTGCTACCAGCGCCGCCGCAGTCTCGACGCGCCGGCACGATAATTGAATGGCCAGACGGCAACCGCATGATTCGGGTGGCATGGGTTCGACAGCTTCATGGTAAGATTTCGTCAGTCAGGACGCGTCGTGGCGCGGTCGCGATCTTCGGTACGACAGCTTTACGGCGGCCTTTGTGTTTGCTCGGGGCCCCGTTTGCTGTTCGGCCTCCTCATATTCGCGATTGCGACGACTTTTCTCGCAGGCTTAGGCCCGGTCGGGCCTGGTGCCTTTGTCACCGCGGTCGGCGCCGCCGAAGGCCCGACCAGCGTGCGGGCGAAGGTTGGCAGGTCTGCTCCCCAGCAAGGCCACTGCCTGTCGCGCCAGGAGCAGCGCGCGCGCATCGCGGCGCACGCAGCTATCCCGCTGGGAAAGGCGGTCCGCGCGGTGAAAGGCCACGGGGACCTCTTGCGCGCGCGGTTATGTGTGCGGCGTGGGAAGCTGCTCTATCTGCTGACAATCCTCGGGCGTCACGGCAAGGTGCTGCGGGTCACGATCGATGCCAAAACCGGCAGGATGGTCGGCGCGCCGCGGTGACGTCGTGAAATTTAACCGAAAGCTGGGGCCTTCGAAAAAACGCATTCCATTTGCCATAGAAAATACCATATCCAGGCAGGACAATGCGGTATTGCTGCGGCCCGGGCCGCAGCCGCTCCAGGACATCTTTCCATGCGTATCCTCGTCGTCGAGGATGACCCTGATCTCAATCGCCAGCTCGCGACCGTCCTCACCGATGCGGGCTATGTGGTCGACCGCGCCTTCGAGGGGGAGGAGGGCCATTATCTCGGCGAGACCGAGCCCTATGACGCGATAATCCTCGATATCGGGCTGCCCAAGCTCGATGGGATTTCCGTGCTGGAAGCCTGGCGCCGGGCCGGCCGCGCCATGCCGGTCCTGCTGCTGACCGCGCGCGATCGCTGGAGCGACAAGGTGCAGGGCTTTGACGCCGGTGCCGACGATTATGTCGCCAAGCCGTTCCATCTGGAAGAAGTGCTCGCCCGCATCCGCGCGCTGCTGCGACGCTCTGTCGGGCACGCCAAGAGCGAGTTCCTGTGCGGGCCGGTGCGGCTCGATTCGCGCACCGGCCGGGTGACCGTCGACGGCACGCCGGTCAAGCTCACCTCCCACGAATACCGGCTGCTGGCTTATCTGATGCACCATACCGGACGGGTGGTCTCGCGCACCGAGCTGGTCGAGCACCTCTACGACCAGGACTTTGACCGCGACTCCAACACGATTGAAGTGTTTGTCGGCCGCATCCGCAAAAAACTCGGCGTCGAAGTCATCCAGACCGTCCGCGGCCTCGGCTACCTGCTCTCTCCGCCAGGCGAAGCACGCTGAGGCTCATGCGGCGCAACTCGCTCGCCTTTCGCCTCTTCCTCTCGGCCACCGCCTGGATCGTCGTCATCCTCCTCGCCGCGGGCATCGGCCTCTCCTCCCTTTATCGCCACGCCGTCGAGCGTTCGTTCGACAGCCGCCTCGGGGTCTATCTGCGCACGCTCGTCGCCGCGGTCGCGGCTCCGGAGGAAGGCGGCGATCACGGAAACTTCTCGCTCGGCGAGCCGCTGTTCGAGCTCCCGCTGTCCGGCTGGTACTGGCAGATCAAGCGGCTCGATCCAGCAAAACCGGAGACGCGGGTTTCGCGGTCCTTATGGGACCGTACCTTGCCGAACCTTGCCGATCGCGGTGTGAAAGCCGAGAGCGACGGCACCCGCCGCAGCTATGTCGAAGGGCCGGAAGATCAGCATCTGCGCCTCGTCGAGCGCCTCGTCGATCTTGGCGATGACGGGCACTATCTCATTTCGGTTGCCGGCGATCCGGTCGAGATCACCGAAGAGACGCAAGCGTTCAACCAGACATTGTTGATCACCTTCGGGCTGCTGGCCATCGTGCTGCTGTTGACCACGATGTTCCAAGTGCGCTTCGGCCTGGCACCGCTCAAGCGCATTTCCGAAAGCCTTGCGGCGATCCGCGCCGGACGTGCCGAGCGCCTCGAAGGAGAATTTCCCGTCGAGATTGAGCCGCTCGCCCGCGAGACCAATGCGCTGCTCGATGCCAACCGGCAGGTGGTGGAGCGCGCGCGCACCCATGTCGGCAATCTTGCCCATGCGCTGAAAACGCCGCTGTCGGTCATCCTTAACGAGACCGCGGCGCATCCCGACGATCCAATCGCCGGCAAGATGCGCGCGCAGGCCGACATCATGCGCCACCAGATCACCCGCCATCTCGAGCGGGCGCGCTTGATCGCTCGCCTCACCGTGGTCGGCCACGTGACCGATGTTGCCCCCGTGGTCGGCAGGCTGGCGCGCATGATGGAGAAGCTGCACCATGACCGCGGCATTCTGATCGACGTTGATGCGCCGAAAACCCTGCGCTTTGCCGGCGAACGCCAGGACCTCGAGGAAATGGTCGGCAATCTCGTCGACAATGCCTGCAAATGGGCGCGGTCGCGGGTCGCGGTCGAGGCGATGGCCGACCGGCCGACCGGCAAGGGGACGGCGCCGCTGCTGCGCATCACCGTCGATGATGATGGGCCGGGCCTGTTGGCCGCCGAGCGCGAACAGGTTGCCCTGCGCGGCAAGCGGCTCGATGAGTCGAAGCCGGGATCGGGGCTCGGCCTCTCGATCGTGACCGAGCTTGCCACGCTCTATGGCGGCAAGCTCAACCTGGCCAATGCACCGATCGGCGGGCTGCGCGCCGAACTCACTTTGCCGAGCGGATGAGCGTAGCCTTGGGTCGCTGGGCGCGCTCCCGCACTGGCCTAGTTTTGCCCTATTTTCCAGCTTCTTGTGCGTTGATTGCCGTTGGCAAGGCATGGCCGGTGGAGCCTGTTCGGCTCGGTCACCGGCTGACCGCAGGCCGCCGCAGACCGCGCGGTATGCGGGCTTCATCACCGGCAGAAACGCGTGCAGGTGTGGGGGAGGGGGCGACCATGCATTTCAGACTGACCGCAGCGGCGATTTGCGTGGCCGTGCTCCCGCTTGCCGGCTGCGCCGGCGATCCGGTCACCGGCACCGGCCCGCGCGAAAATACCGGCACGCTGCTTGGCGCGGTCACCGGCGCGGCCATCGGCTCGCAGTTCGGCGGCACGCCGGGCTCGCACATTGCCGCGGGTGTTGCCGGCGCAGCGATCGGCGGGCTGATCGGCAACCGCATCGGCGCCGCGCTTGACGACGAGGATCGCCGGCTCGCCTATGAGGCGCAGATGGCGGCGCTCGAATCCGGCCCCTCGAATGCGCCGCGGACCTGGCGCAATCCCGATTCGGGGCGCTACGGCACCATCGTGCCGGGTCCGGCCTATGACCGGGGCGGCGCGCATTGCCGCCATTTCACCCACACGATCTATATCGACGGCCGCCCGCAAAGCGCGCGTGGCACCGCCTGCCGCAACCCAGACGGTACCTGGACGCCGGTGGGGTGAGGGTCCGGTGCCGTTGTGCTCGTTCGCTCTCGCCGCAGCGTGACGGGCAAAGGCATGCTGGTCCCGCCGCTGCGCCGCTGAAGAAAAACAACGCCACCCGTTCAACGAGTTCTTAAGCTCGTCGCGCTACAAGGCGAGCGAAGACTCCGTTAACAGGATGTTGGGATGGCGAGCGAAGAGCAAGCCTCCGAGAAGCTGAATGTCTATCTGAGCGAACTGGCGCCAGAGACGCGAGCGACGCTGATGGCGGAGCTCGAACGCAGTCTGTTGCGCGGCGATGCGTTCCCGCAGGCACAGATGTTGCTGCAGCATCTGCGGACCCTCCTGGCGGACGACGATCCGGTACCCACCCGCGCCGGTAATCCGGTCCGCCTGTTCTTCATGTCGATGGAGCCCTTCATCGTTGATGACGAGCCCGAGCATGCGCATGACGGCCGGCTCTCCCGCGCCTGCGTCGGGCCGATCTGGGAATGGCTGGAGGGCGACATCGCCGCCGCCGAGTGCAAGACCTATTGCGCCGACGTCAGGCGCTTCATCCTCAACAAGGAGACCGGCCGGGCTGAGCAGGCGGCGCGCGCGCTGCAGGATATCGTGGTCCTGCGCATCGAGGAGGCACTCGCGAATGCCGGCCGTGACGATAAGGTGCGCCGGCAGATCGCCTTTCGCCTCGGCACGCCGCGCGCGCAGGCCGACGTGCTCGAATTCCTGACACTCCTCAAAGCGCGCGATGCGCTCGCTGCGCTCTCCACGCGGCTGCCGGCGCGCATCCGCACGTTTTCCGGCGATCAGCTCGATTCGATCGTCGCCAATCTCGACGACGTGCTGTCGCGTCAGAAGAGTCTGTTCTCCTATGCGCTGACGCTGGTGATGAGCCGGCTGCCGGCCTCCTGGCAGCTGTTGCGGGTCGCGGTGGGAGGCGCGCAGAGCGACGTTGCGGAGCGGATCGCTGAGACACCTTATGCGACGGCAGTGAATATCGTGCTCGCCGAGATTGAGCGGGTGGTACGCGATCTCGATCGCAATTTCAGGCAGGGGCAAATCGAGCGGGCGATCCCCCAGCTCAAGGACGTGCATGACGCCGTCCGCGGCATGCGGAGTGAGATCGCGCTCGGAAACGGCTCGCTCTGGGCGCGTCAGCTTTCCGGTATTCGCGCCGGCATTGCCGGCTCCTTCAAGAGCGAGCTTGAGTCGATTCCGGGGCGCGTTCGCCGTGTCCTGCGCATCACCTCGGGCAAGCAGGTCGCGCGCGGCAGCATCGATCCCGCTGAAGTCGACGAGATCGAAGGGATGCTGGCGTTCCTCGCCGCCTGCAAGACCTATGCGAGCGAACTCGCGCTCAACGAGATCACCCTGCGGGTGCTCTCGGATCTGCAGAACTATCTCGAAAACGGCTCGCATGCGCTAATCGATGTGCTGCGCAACGCCGAAGGACCGGAGCGCAGTTACCGGCTGGCGCAGATGGAGGCGACGATCCGCTTCTGCGCCAGGCTGTTCGGCGATGACTACGCGACCCTGCTCTCGCGTGCCGCCGATGTTGCCGCGACCGCAGAGCGCAGAGTGGCCGCGAAAGCCTGACCTCTCACGTCTTGAGCGGGCCTTCCGAATGGGCGGAGTCGGTGCGCGAGCGCCGCCATTCAGCGGCGACGATCGCGGCTGCAAGCACGGCAAGCCAGATCAGGCGGTTCTGGTAGCGGTCATCGGGATTGGAAAGCACGCCGCAGATGACGGCATTGCCAAGGAGCGCCAGCAGGACCGTGGCGCACAGCGTGCGCAGTGCCGGGTCGATCCATTTCGGCTGCTTGAAGATCGCGATGAATGCGATCGCGCCGAGGCTGACCGCCGCGATCGGAACGTGGATGACATTGATGGCGCTGATATCGGGTTGATCGTGCTGTTGGCGTGCCGCCAGGAAACGGGCATTGGCGGCCGACGACAGCTCCTCGTCAAACGTCGCAATGACATGGACATTGTCGTCAGGCTCGACGGATAACTTCGTGCGGAACATTAGAAACTGATCGATCGCTGCTTCCACGGCGGTGCGGATATGCTGGTAGGGATAGAGCCGGAGCGTTGCGGCGATCAGGCGTTCCGCTTCCGGCCGGAAGGCTTTCCAGCCGCCAAGCTTGTAGAGCGGCGTGGTGGAGGTCCATAGCCATTCGTCGGCAGTGTCCGGCATGTCCTTCTCATAGCGGCAAAGCTTGACGGTCTTGTCGGGACAATGATCGTCGAGATAGCGCCGGACGAGGCCGTCCTGCACCAGCCGGCCGAAGACGAAGGTTGAGCCGCCCGGCGTGAAGGCGAACTTGCCGGTCACGAGATAGGTGGAGACCGGACAAAGCAAAATGCCGGCCGCGACGGCGAGCGCCGGCCCGGCGAGCCGCGGGCGCAGCAGCCCGATCCACGGTGCGACGAGGCGCATCAGCACGAACCAGGCGAGGAGTCCCGAAGACAGGGCGAGGATCGCCATGTGGCTCGCAATGGCGCAGGCGGTGAGGGCGATGAGCGCCGGCATTTCGAACGGGCCGAGGTCGCTGCGCCGGAAGGCGAGGAGATAGAGTGCGATCACCGCCCAGCCGACCAGAATATCCGGCATCAGTTGGGAGACATACCAAGGCAAAGATGAGAGCGCCGCGAGTGCGAGCGTGATCACCAGGACCCGGTAGCTGTCATGGTCGAGACCGTGCGTGCGTACCAGCGTGCGAATGAGAAAGACCGTGACGAGCGCCTGCACCACAATATTCGGCCAGAAATCGAGCGGCATGCCGGCTGCGAGAAACGCGCCGTAAAACGCCGAGCGTCCGTACCCGACGGTGCCTTCGAGCGGCCGCAGCAGGTAGCCGCCGGTGTCGGGAAAGATCAGGGGAAAGCCATTCCAGAAGGCGGGCCACAATAGCGTGCCGGTCATTCCCAGTGCGGCGAGCCAATCAATCCATCGGGTTTTTGCGGCGTATTCGCTGGGTCTGCTGATATCCGTCACGGTGCCTTACTATTCCGTCATGCAATTTCAGTTTACGGCGGGTCGTGGCGCGGGGGCGGCGAGACTGGGCGGACGCCAGTCATAGATCCAATCGTAGCGGCTGAGCACGAGCTCGCTGCCGAGCAGAAATCTCATCGTGACATTGCGAAGAAGAGCCGCCGGTCCGCCGAGATGGTAGATACGCCCATTGGCCAGCGCGGCGTGCTGGACGCGGGCCGTGCGTGGCCGGCGCCGGGCCTCGTACTGGCGCATCGCGGCCGCAACGCCCGACCCCTGCACCAGCACATCGGCGAGCACCGCGGCGTCTTCGATCGCCATCGCCGCACCTTGGGCGAGGAAGGGGACCATCGGATGCGCGGCATCCCCGAGCAGCGTCACCGCGCCGCGGCCCCAGCGCGACGTCGGCGGCCGATCATAAAGCGCCCATTTGAGCCAGCGCTCGGGCGTCGCGAGCAGGCTGAGCGCCTGCTTCGTCCATTTTCGTGCCGGAAAGCGTGACAGCAACTCGTCGCGATCGCTGCGCGTGCTCCAGCCGCGTCCGGTCCAACTGTCGGTCGTGATGGCGACGATGTTGAGCGCGCGTCCGCGGCGTACCGGATAGAGCACGATGTGCCCGTCCGGGCCGATCCACAGATGGACGACGGCTTCACGGAATTCGGGCGCGACGGCCTCGGTCGAGATCAGCGCGCGCCACGCCGTCCGCCCCACCAAGCGCGGCTCGGCTTCGCCCCATAGACGCGCCCGCACAGCTGACCACAGACCGTCGGCGCCGACGAGACCGATCCCGGTGGCGTCGCCGGGCTTTGCCCCGCAGCTATAGGCGACCGTGACGCCGTTCGGATGCGCGGCAAACTCTTCCAGGCGCGTGCCCAGCCGGATTTCGATATCGGGGTTTTCCTCCGCGGCCGACAGCAGTGCCGCCTGCAGGTCGGCGCGATGGATGACCCAGTACGGCGCGCCGTAATATTGCTCAGCGCGAACGACCGGAAGGCAGGCGATATCGCGCCCGCTGCGCGCGCTGCGAACGCGGATCGCCCGTGGGGCGACGACGTTCGCCTTCAGCCGATCCTCAAGCCCGAGGCCGATCAGCACGCGCGCGGCATTGGGGGAGAGCTGCAGGCCGGCACCGGTCTCCTGAAGCCGCTCCGTCTGTTCGAGAACGAGGACGCGAAAGCCGCGTCGGGCGAGCGCGAGGGCTGCCGTGAGGCCGCCTATTCCGGCTCCCGCAAGGATGATGGTCCGGGAGGAAACCACGCTTGCAATCCGTTATCGTGTCAGGCCGCATCGTGGAGGGCGCATTCGGCCGGCTGCGCCTCGAACCCGCCGAGCTTCGGATTCGACCGATACAGGGTCGAGCAGTAGGGGCAGACAATTTCGTGGTCGCCCCCCATATCAAGGAAGACATGCGGATGATCGAACGGCGGCAGCGCGCCGATGCACATGAAGCGCTTGGCGCCGATCTCGATCACCGGCACGCCGAGATCGTTGTGAAAGTGCGGAACGCCCTGATCTGCCATGGAATTACCTTTTCACGCGTGCCGATCGTCGCCGCAGCGGCAAAGTCGGCACGAACCATAGCTGGCAAGCAATGCGATTCCTAGGCCGTCTGCGAAGCTCTTTGCGCCGCTGTCCGGGCTGGACGGCCCGCGCCGGACTCGTGCTCGCGGCGATCGCGGTGCTCGGATTTGCCGCAGCCGGCGTCGCGCTTGCCCCGCGCGGGATCGATGCGGGTTATTTGCTGCTTCATCAGGATGATCCGGTCGCGCTCGCCGATCGGATGGTCAAGAGGTCACTCGATCCGGCGGTCGCGCAGCGCGAGATCGAGGCGGCGCTTGCCGCCGACGACATCGATCTCGCCAACAGTTTTCTCGATCTCGCGCGCGAGCAAGACATTGCCGTCGACCAAAACCTCGTCGCGCGCGTGGCTGCGGCGAATTCCGCCGAGGCCGTGGCGGTGCGGACGACGAAGAGTTTTGCCGAAGGTCTCATCACCGGCGAGCCGCGCGATGCGGTGGGATTTGCCGGCACCGCGCTCGGGGACTTGTTCGTCTTCGGCGATATTCGTGACGCGCTGCGCGAAGGCTCGCGGCTTGCGGCCGGCGAAAAGGCGGACGAGCTGATCCTCGGCCTTGCCGGTGTCGGGCTGGCGGTGACCGCCGGCACCTATGCATCGCTTGGGCTGGGCGGCCCGGCGCGGATCGGCGTCTCCCTCCTCAAAGGGGCGCGCAAGGCGGGGCGGCTCGGCGAGAAGCTCGCGGCGTCGCTCGGGCGCTCGCTGCGCAAGGCAGCCGAACTCTCCGGCTTGTCGCGGATGGCATCGAACGCCTCGCTGCTGCATCCGGTCGCCGCGGTTCGCGCGGCGCGCGACGCGGTGAAGCTCGACCGCGCCGGCGGGGTGTTGCGCCTGCTCGAGGATACCGAACGGGTGCAGGCGAAAGCAGGCACGCGCGCGGCGATGGACGGGCTGAAGGTCGCCGAGCAGCCGCAGGACATGGCGCGCCTCGCCCGGCTCGCTGAGAAGAGGGGCAGCAAGACCCGCGCGATTCTCAAGCTCGGCGGGCGCGCGGCGCTGGCCGTCACCACGGCGCTGTTCACGCTCACCAACTGGTCGTTCAGTGCGCTGATGATGCTGATCGGTTTTTGCGCGGCGGTGAAGAATCTGACCGAGCGTTTGACCTGGCGCTGGATCCGCTGGGGCAAGGCCCGCAAAGCGCGGCGGCTAATGCGCGAACGGCTGGCGCCTCCGATGCCGGCGGTGTGTGCCGCGGCGTGAGCGTCAACTGGCAATAACTGAAGCAGGGCAAATCGTCCGGTCGTGCGAGGTCTCGCCAAACTTTTCGCTCCCCCCCGCCGCGGGGGAGGGTGTCCGAACGACGTGAGGGCGGGTGAGGGGGCGATCCGCTCGGACTCGGTGCTTGTACCCCTCACCCGGCTCGAAATTCGCGTCGCTCATTTCTCGCCACCCTCTCCCGCAAGGGGAGAGGGTGGATTCAGCCCTTCTTCGCGGCGTGCCAGCCGACGACGGCGTCCGGCACGGCGTCGGTCGAGGAAAAGTACGGCTTGATGTCGAGGAGCGGCGTGCCGTCGAGGCAGTCGAGCCCGACCACGCGCAGCCGCGTGCCCTCGATCGCCTCGAGCTGCACCACGCTGGCCGCGATCGGGTTGGGGCGCACCGGTGAGCGCAGCGCAAACGTGCCGCGCGGCTCGCCGTAATGGCGCGGCACCTGGATCACGAGGTCGCGCCGCGCCTGGTGCATCCAATAGAGGACCAGGAGGTGGGTGCAGGTTGCGAC
>CAZTTL010000108.1:0-10970 GCA_964616635.1 uncultured Rhodoplanes sp.
GCCCGCGCGTGACGTGCCCCAGCGTGTCGCGATTGACGAAGCCGGCGAGCCAGCCGTCATCGGCAAGCTTGCTCGCCACCTCGATCATCAGCCGGGTTTTTCCCAAGCCCCCGGGGCCGTGGATCACCTTGCCGAGCGTCTTCGTCGGGTTCTGCGCCCAGGCGAGCAGTTTTTCCCGGCGGTCACCGAAATCGACGAAGGGCGCGATGCGGTACTTGGCCTGCAGCAGCGCGGCCGGGCTGTTGCGCGCGGTGCGATCGAGCGGTTGTTCCGCCTTGGGGTCGAGCAGCCAGCGCTGATCGCCCGGCAATCCGCCGACATCTTCGCTCGGCGTGCCGTCGAGCCGCTTTAATACGCTCGCGACCACCGCAGCGTCGTTCGTCGCGTCGTCGATATGGAAAACGGTGAAGGGCAGCGGGATGCGATCGTGCGCGAGCACCGGATCGCGCAGCGGCACCAGCTTGCGGCCGGCAGCGCCGCGCTGCGCCTCGGCATAAACCCAGTCGGAGGCGACCGCGCCTTCGCTCCAGATCACGACGACCGCGCCCGCCTTGTCGATCTCCTGGGTGATCTCGCGGTGAAAGATATCGCCGCTGAGGAGGCTCTTGTCCCACCACACCGTGATCGGCTCCGACCCGCCGTCCGGCCGCGTGAACGAGGAAGCCTCCAGCAGCGCCGCCACACGCTCGGTCAGCGCGCGATGCTTCTTGGAATAACTGATGAAAACATGCGCCACGTGCGCCACCCCCGCGGGCAGAATGGCACCACACTAACCTGCGGGCGGCATCAGCGAAAGGTCTCGGCTATCCCCATCGGCCAGGCTCACCCCCAATCGCCCAGCACGGCCTGCACCAGAGCGAGCGCGGCAACCGCGGCGGTGTCGGCGCGCAGGATCCGCGGCCCGAGTGCGAGCCGGACCACATTCGGCCGTTTCAGCAGCAGCGCGCGTTCGTCGGGATGAAACCCGCCCTCCGGACCGACCAGGACAGCGAGCGGCGGCCGGTGCTTCGCCCGCCTCCCCTCGCCTCCCGATGTGGCCTCCTCCCCACGCGCTGCCGCCAGCGCCGCGATCGGATCGGCGATGGGGGCGTCCTCGTCGCAGAAAACCAGCATGCGCCCTGGCTCCAGCGCCGCGAGCACGCGGGCGAGCGGCTGCGGTTCTGCGACTTCGGGCAGGTCCAGAATCCCGCACTGCTCGGCGGCCTCCACAACGTTAGCGCGCATTCGGGCTATATTCACCCGCTCGGCCTGGGTGTGGCGGGTGAGCACCGGCTGTAGTCGCGAAACCCCCATCTCGACCGCCTTCTGCACCCCATAATCGAGGCGCGCGCGCTTGAGCGGGGCGAACAGGTAATGGAGGTCACACGATTCGGTCTGCGGCCGGGTCTGCGTTGCGACCTGCAGCATCATCCCGCGCTTTTCGCCGCCTGCCAGCACGCTCTGCCATTCGCCCTCACGGCCGTTGAAGAGGAGAACCGCGGCGCCGGGCTTGAGCCTGAGCACGTCCTTGAGATAATGCAGTTGCGATACTGACAGGTTCACATGCGCGCCGGGCGACAGGGCCTGCTCCACATAGAGGCGGGGCGTGCGAAAATCATAGCGGGTCATGCGGCTTGGTCCCGGCTGTGGGCGGCCGCGGCAACCCCGGGGCTTCCGGGGCGCGAGCATAGTGGGCCGAGCCGCGGCGTCGAGGTTCGCCCCCTTGTCGCCGAATTTGCAAGGTTTTCTGGGACCAACACCGACCGAGGGGACGGAGACCATGCTGGGGAAAGCATTGCTGCCGCTGGCAGCGCTGGTGTTCTGCACCGCCGCCTTGCTCGCCGTTCGCGGCGAAGCGCAAACGCTTCCCTGGCCCGGCCAAACATCGCGGCAGAATGCCCCGACGGCCTGGCCAACACCGCCGGCGGGGCGAGCCTCGACGCCCGCAGCGGTAAGCCCCGCGCCGATGATGGGCGCGCCGGCTGCGGCCCCGATGACCCCGGTTCCAAGAGCTGGCAGTCCGGGCGGCGGAGCCCCCCCCTGCATGGCCGAGTTCACCAGGCTCCAGGCCGAGACCGACAAACACGCCAAAGCCGCCAAGGAAGCCAGCAAACGCAAAGTGCCGCGCGAGAAGATGTGCACGCAGCTCAAGTCGTTTGCCGCCGCGATCAAGAAATGGGCGAAATATACTGCTGATCATGCCTCCTCCTGCGGCATTCCATCCAAGGTCGTCGACCAGATCAAGGTGGGCGCCGCCAATATCGCAAAGAGCAAGGAACAGGTCTGTGCCGGCGGCATGGCGGGCCCGGGGCGACCGGCGGCCCCTACCTTGAGCGACGCGCTCGGCCAGACGGCGATGCCGACGGCTGAGCCGGCCTCCAGGCCGAGCATCGCCACCGGGACGTTTGACACGCTGACCGGAGTGCCAATCGGGCGATGAGTGAGGCATCGGGCCGCGTTGCCGATTCGACCGGCAATTTTGTCGACCGGTCGCCAGCCCCGCTTCGCCCTTATTTGCGGCTGTCGCGGTTCGATCGCCCAATCGGCGCCTGGCTCCTGCTGATCCCATGCTGGTGGTCGGCGGCGCTCGCGGCGGTGTATGCTGGCACGCCGCTGCCGAACCTCTGGCATCTCGTCTTATTCTTCATTGGCGCCTTCGTGATGCGCGGCGCCGGCTGCACCTGGAATGACATCGTCGACCGCGACATTGACCCGCTCGTCGAGCGCACGCGCTCACGGCCGATCCCGTCGGGGCAAGTCACCGTGCGGCAGGCGCTTGGCTATGCGATCGCGCAATCGCTGGTCGGCTTTTTGGTGCTGATCCAGTTCAATCTGTTTGCGATCGGCACCGGCATCGCTTCGCTCGCGATCGTTGCGCTTTATCCTTTCATGAAGCGGATCACCTACTGGCCGCAAATCGTACTCGGCCTCGCCTTCTCCTGGGGCGCGTTGATGGGATGGGCTGGCGCCTTCGGGCGGCTCGATCTGCCCGCGCTTCTTCTCTATGCCGGCTCGATTTCCTGGGTGATCGGCTACGACACGATCTACGCCCATCAGGATCGCGACGATGATGCGCTGGTCGGCGTCAAATCGACCGCGCTGCTGTTCGGCCCACGGACTAGGCCGATGCTCTGCGTATTTTACGGGCTTGCGGTGGTGCTGCTTGCGCTTGCAGGGATTACCGCAGGCGCCGGACTCGTGTTCGCACTCGGGCTTGCCGCCTTCGCCGCGCATCTCGCCTGGCAGATTTACCGCCTCGATGTCGGCAATCCCGACCTGTGCCTGAAACTGTTCAAGTCGAACCGCAATGCCGGCTTGATTCTGTTTGCCGGACTCGTTGCCGACGCAGCAGTGCGGGCGCTCGCGTAACTGCGCTGACCTTAATCAATTGCGCGCGATGATTTCGCGCTCGTCGCGATGGATCGACGTATCATCTGACAATTGCCCGGCCTTGCGCCGCATCAGAATGCGCGGGCGCCGCCGCTTGAGCGCGCTTGATCGGCGGCGGCGGGCCATTGGCCCTGCGATGCAAAGCGCGCCCAAGCGTTGGAACGGTTCATGCAATGTGCCGTCGGCATCGCCGACCAGCAGCGGCAGGCCGAGCACCCGCGCCCAGAGCTGCCATTCGGCGATCGCTTCCTCGCCGTCGGGAGCATAATAGAGCGGCACTGCAAGCGCGGGATCGCGATGCTCGAGCACAATGGCGACCGCGCCGTTGCCGGCCTCCTCGGGCGCCATCACCCGGATTGCGACGCCGAGAAAATCCGCGACCGCGAGCGACACCGCCATGCGCATGCCATGCACCGCACGCCGCACGATCACCCGTTCGCGATGAAGTTCGACCACCCGCACATTGCCGTCAGCCGCCGCATCGCGCGTACGAAACTGCACAGGCAGTGCATACGGGTCGAGCCGGTCCGACCGGCTCGACCCGGAGGGCATGACCCCGCCGGCACTCATTGACGCCTCGCTTATTCAGCTTCCCTGGTCGGGCTCTTTGGCCCGATCTTGTTACCGAGCTTAGGCGGGAACGCTTCGATTCCGCTTAAAATGCCTGGTTAATCGAGTGTTTGCTTGGCGCTTTGCAGCATATGCTTGACGAGGTCTTGCCGCGGCTGTGTGAATTGCAGATACCACTTGGTTAGCTTTGCGCTTGCCCCGGATCGCGTCGCCTGTAATGAGTTCGCGTGCGCGCTGCGATGGCTTGAATGCTGACCGCTGGCGCCCCATTTTTGCTATAGCTTGATATCCTCCTCACACATCTTTCTTGCGGTGCAATGTCCTCGCTGTTCGACCAGTCTGCACTCGTTTCGATCGCCGAACGTCTCGTCGCTGCTGCGCGGCGCGCAGGCGCCGATGCGGCCGACGCGGTCGCCGTGCGCGGCATATCGCAATCGATCGAGTTGCGCGAAGGCAGCGTCGAGGAATCGGCACGCGCCGAAGACGATGATGTGGGGTTGCGCGTTCTTGTCGGGCGGCGTCAGGCTGTGGTGTCGACCAGCGATCTCATAAATGAAGGTGTCGATGCGCTTGCCGAGCGCGCGGTCGCGATGGCGCGTGTCGCACCCGAGGATCCTTATGCCGGCCTCGCCGAGCCGAGTCTGCTTGCATGTGGCAAAATGATCGAGCTCGACCTGCTCGATCCTGAAATGCCCGATATCCGTGTTCTCGAGGAACGCGCGCGGGCTGCGGAAGCTGCCGCGCTTGCGGTGAAGGGCGTCACCAAGTCAGGCGGCGCATCGGCCTCGGCCGGCGTCGGCGGACTGGTGCTGGTGACAAGCGGCGGCTTCACCGGCTGCTATCTCGGCTCGCGCCACAGCATATCGATGCAAGCCATCGCCGGTGACGGCACTGCGATGGAGCGCGACCACGATTATGCGTCGGCCGTGTATGCCGCCGACCTCGAAGCCGCGGAAGCGATCGGCCGCAATGCCGGCGAGCGCGCGGTGAAGCGGCTCAATCCGCGCAAAGTCCCGACGCAGCGCGTTCCCATTGTTTTCGAATCGCGGGTCGCCGGCACGTTGCTCGGCCATCTCACCGCCGCGATCAACGGCAGTGCC
Organism: uncultured Rhodoplanes sp.; assembly: GCA_964616635.1. Lineage (GTDB taxonomy): Bacteria > Pseudomonadota > Alphaproteobacteria > Rhizobiales > Xanthobacteraceae > Rhodoplanes. The sequence goes on from CAZTTL010000108.1 coordinate 5,040, forward strand.
ATCGCGCGCAAGACCAGCTTCCTGCGCGGCTGGCTTGATGAGAAACTGTTTCCTGCCGGCATCCGCGTCATCGATGATCCGCATCGCCGTCGTGGACTGCGCTCGCATCCGTTCGATGCCGAGGGCGTTGCCGGCAAGCGCCGCATGCTGGTCGAGGACGGCGTGCTGACCACGTTCCTGCTCGATTGCGCAACCGCGCGCGAGCTCGGCATGGAGACCACCGGGCACGCGCAGCGCGGCGTGTCGTCGCCGCCGTCCCCCGGCGCCTCCAATGTCCATCTCGAAGCCGGCGACGAAACCCCCGATGCGCTGATCAGCGACATCGACCAGGGCTTGTTCGTCACCGACCTGATCGGCATGGGCGTCAATATGGTGACCGGCGATTACAGCCGCGGCGCCGCCGGCTTCTGGATCGAGCGCGGGGAGCTTACCTTTCCGGTCAGCGAGGTGACGATTGCCGGCAATCTCGTCGACATGTTCGCGAGCCTGCGGCCGGCCAATGATCTGGTTTTCCGCTACGGCATCAACGCGCCGACGGTGCGGGTGGAGGGCGCGACTGTTGCCGGAGTTTGAGGGACTTGATCGCACTGCCATTGGCGCGCAGCTCATCGACATTGTCAGCGAGGCCGGCGGCGTCGCGCTGCGTTTTTTTCGTGGCCCGGTGAAGAGCTGGTTCAAGGGCGAAGGCAAAGGATCGCCGGTCTCGGAAGCCGATATCGCGGTCGATCGGCTGATCAAGGAGCGCCTGGCCGCGACCGGGTTCGATTGGGGCTGGCTGTCGGAAGAGACAGAAGATGATCCGGCGCGGCTCACCCGCGATCGCATCTGGGTGGTCGATCCGATCGACGGCACGCGCGCCTTCCTCGCTGGCTATCCCGACTGGACGATTTCGGCGGCGCTTGTCGAGCACGGGCGGCCGACCATTGCCGTGCTCTACGCGCCAGTCACCGATGAGATGTTTTTCGCGGTCAGCGGTCACGGGGCGACGCTGAACGGCGTGCCGATCGCGACCGATCCCGGTGCCGTGCTGGCCGGCGCCCGCATTGCCGGACCGCAGCGCATGCTCCATCGGTTTTCGAAGCAGGCGCCCGATGTTCACTGCGAACCGAAAGTCCATTCGCTCGCTTTGCGCTTTGCCCGCGTCGCCCAGGGACGGATCGACGTCGCATTCGCCGGGCCCAACAGCCATGACTGGGACCTTGCGGGCGCCGATCTTTTGGTGCACGAAGCTGGCGGGGTGCTGACGACGATGACCGGTGAGACCATCACCTATAATCGCCCGCATCCCCAACATGAGGCGCTGGTGGCGGCCGGACGTCCGCGTCATCGTGTGGTAATAAGCGATCTTCTCTCCGCTCAATCAGTCGCCTCATGACCGGCTGCGGGTCAAGAAATTCCTGGATCGTCGCATCGAGTCGGACCTGCGCGGATGAGGCTGTTCAAGCGTATTGCGCAAGTGCCCGGCGTGCAGCAGGCGGTCGGAATAACCGCAGCCTGGTTTCTCCGCCTCGTTCGCAACACCAGTGATCTCACCATTGAACCTGCAGACATCTACAAAACGGCTGAGCCGCATCTGCCGGTGATTGTCACAATGTGGCACGGTCAGCACTTTATGATGCCGTTTGTCAGCCGGGGGCACCGCGTCAAGGTTCTGGTCTCGCGACACCGCGACGGAGCGATGAACGCGATCGCGGCCGAGCGACTGGGGATCGGCACGATCCGCGGCTCCGGCGCGGCGGACAGTCGGTTCGACCGCAAGGGTGGCGTCGGCGCGTTTCGCGCCATGCTCGACGCGCTCGCGGAAGGATATAGCGTGGCGCTGACCGCGGACGTGCCCAAGGTGCCGCGGGTCGCCGGCAGCGGTGTGGTCAAGCTTGCGCAGCTCTCGGGTCGGCTGATCTATCCGGTCGCTATCGCCACAAGCCGGCGCCTGCACTTGAACACCTGGGACCGCTCGACCATCAATCTGCCGTTCAGCCATATGGCGATTGTCGCGAGCGCGCCGATCGGCATTCCCGGAGATGCGGACGAGGCCATGCGGGAAGATTTTCGACGTGCCATCGAAACCGGATTAAACGCAGCGACCGACCGCGCGTTGATGATCGTCGATCAGCGATCGGGTGGTTGCTGTCGTGGCTAAGCGGTTACCTCTTACATTCACGACCTACCGGCTGTTGGCCACGGCGTTGACACCGCTGGCCGGCACCGTTCTCAAGCGCCGGCTGGCGCGCGGCAAAGAGCATCCGACCCGCATCGCCGAACGGCGTGGCGAGGCGAGCGTGCCCCGCCCCAAGGGACCGCTCGTCTGGGTCCATGGCGCAAGCGTCGGCGAACTGGTGGCCGCGCTGCCGATCGTCGAGCGTTTGCGGGCACGTGAGTTCCCGGTGCTCGTCACCTCGGGGACGGTGACGTCGGCCGAGCTGGCAAGCAAGCGTCTGCCAGCGAACGTGATTCATCAGTTTGTGCCGCTCGACTCACCGATTTTCATCAAGCGTTTTCTTGACCATTGGCGGCCTGATCTTGCGCTGTTCGTCGAGTCCGATCTGTGGCCGAACCTGATTCTTGGCACTACGCAACGCCGCATTCCGCTGATCCTCTTGAATGGGCGCATGTCGGAGCGTTCCTTCGCGCGCTGGCAACGGCTGCCGAAGACGATCGAGACGCTTCTCGAGCAATTCGATCTGTGTCTCGTCCGCGCGCCCGAGGACGCCGAACGGTTCGGCGCGCTCGGCGCGCCCCGCATCCAGACGACCGGCAATGTCAAGCTTGACGTGCCGCCGCTGCCCGCCGACCTGAAAGCGCTTACCGCGCTCCGCGTCGCGATCGCCGGCCGCCAGATCATCGTCGCCGCCTCGACCCATCCCGAGGAAGAAGGGGCTGTGCTCGAAGCGCACCGGCGGCTGCGGCTCGACTATCCGCGCCTGCTGACGATTATCGTGCCGCGTCATCCCGAGCGCGGCGCCGAGGTCGCGGCGCTCGCAGCATCGCAGAATCTCGAAGCCGTGCAGCGCTCGCAGGGCGTATTCCCGAACGCCGCGACTGAAATCTATATTTGCGATACGCTCGGCGAGCTCGGGCTGATCTACCGGCTTGCTTCGGTGGTCTTCATGGGTGGCTCGCTGATTCCGCACGGTGGTCAGAACCCGATCGAACCGATCAAGCTCGGCGCCCCGGTCGTGCACGGCCCGCATGTCGAGAATTTTGCCGACCTGTATGAGGCCCTGGACAAGGCGTCAGGCACGAGCGCGGTGGCCGACGCGGCCGACCTTGCGGCACGGTTGAAGGCACTGCTCAGTAACAACAAGGTGCGGGGGCGCCTGGCGGCGGCCGGCCGCGCGACGATCGACGCCCTTGCCGGAGCGGCCGACCGCTCGATGGCAGCGATCGAGCCCTATCTCGCACAGATTCGCCTCGAGGCCAGCTTGCATGATGCGTGAGCCGCCGTTCTGGTGGCGGGAATCCGGCGCATATGCGCGTGCGCTGATGCCATTCGCAGTGCTTTACGGCGCGATCGCCGGCGCCCGCCTTGCCCGCAGCGGGACGCGTGCCGATGTTCCGGTGATCTGCGTTGGCAATCTGACGGTTGGTGGCGGCGGCAAGACGCCGACGGCGATTGCGATCGCTCGCATGCTGCTCGGAGCGGGACGGCGGCCGGTTTTTCTCATCCGCGGTTATGGCGGACGCTGCGTTGGTCCAGTGCCGGTCACGCCGGGCGGCAACGCGGCCGAGTTCGGCGACGAGCCTTTGCTGCTCGCCCGCATCGCCCCGACCATCGTTGCCCGCGACCGCGTTGCCGGCGCCCGTGCCGCCGTCGACGGCGGGGCCGATATCATCGTGATGGACGACGGCTTGCAAAATCCGGCCCTCACAAAGACCGTGGCCCTTGTTGCGCTCGATGGCCGCCGCGGCATTGGCAACGGCAAGGTCATCCCGGCGGGCCCGTTGCGGGCCCCGCTCGCGCGCCAACTCGACCATGTGAGCGCGCTCGTAGTGATCGGCGAAGCAGGCCACAGCGCGCGCGAGGTTATCTGTGCCGCGCAGGAGTGCAGCCTGCCACTCTTCTCCGCCCACCTTGAACCGAGCAGCGCGGTCGTTGCCAAACTGAAGGAACGGCCGGTGCTCGCTTATGCCGGCATTGCCGATCCGGAAAAATTTTTTACGACGCTCGCGCGCGCCGATATCACGGTCGCGCAAAAACGCAAATTTCCCGATCACTACCGCTATACCGCCGCCGATGCCAACCGCCTGCTCGCGGCGGCGGCGCGCAACGGCTTGCAGCTCGTGACGACGGAGAAGGACGCCGCGCGCTGCGCGGGTCATCCGGCCCTGACAGAACTCGCCGCCCGCAGCACCGCATTGCCGGTCACGCTGGTGGTCGAGGATGAGGATCGGCTGCGGGCATTCTTACGGGAACGGACGGAGCTTGCGCTGTAACACCCACGGCCCCCCACCGGCGCGCAGCGCACGCGCGATCGCGCACCACCGTTTGGGGAAATCTCTACTTGATGTGCTTGACGCGGTCCGGATGCAGCCGCTGCAGCACCGCCAGCGGCGACGAATAGGCTTCCTGACGCTCGACGCTCCAATATTTCAGCTCTTCCAGCGGAATCGCCACCCCGGTCACGGCGCAGCGCACGAACGTACCGGCGCGCACGACCCGGAAATCCGAATCGAGATATTTGACCTCGGCTTCGCCCGCCTGCGGCGAACGAGGGTCGAAGCGGTTCAGCAAGAACAACCTCCAATAGCCTAGAGCGAAATCCGACCTGACAGAATCGCAAACCGCTCTATTTCTCTTTAAGTGATCGCATTTTCTGCGGCGAACCGGCGTCCACTTCGCCGGAAAATGCTCTAGCGCGTCGCGCAGCGATCGCGAACGGCCTTTGCACCAATAACGGACGCCGCCAACATAATATGTCGGCCGGCCTCGCGAAACCCCGCTCGCGTCTGTGATTCGAAGCAGGCCCGGCCGCATGTTAGAATTGTGTTGTTGAGAGGAACCATTTGATGCGGGCCGCCATGCGGATGTTCCTCGTTGCGTGCATATGCTCTGCCATGGCCGGTTTGCATCAAGCTGCCGCCGCGACCGTTGCCGAGCCTGCCGGCTTGTCGGAGCCGGTCGGCACGCTGGTCAGCATCCCGGGCCCGGACATCACCCTGAATGCCGTTCTGTATCGGCCCGACGGCCCCGGGCCGTTTTCTGCCGTCGTCGCCCTGCATGGATGCGGGGGCTTGGCCAAGCCTACTGCGGCACGCGACCACGCCTGGGCGCAACGCCTGACCGACAGCGGCTTTGTCGTGCTGTTTCCCGACAGTTTCGGCTCACGCCATCTCGGCTCGCAATGCCGGGTGCGGCGGCGACTTGTCAACAGCAGTCGCGAACGCGTCGCCGATGCCTTTGCTGCGCTGCGCTGGCTCCGCGCTCAGCCCTACGTGAAGCCGGATCGGGTGTCGCTGCTCGGCTGGTCGAATGGCGCCAGCACGATTTTATGGGCGGTGCGCCGCGGCGGCAGCGTCGAACAACCCGGCAAAGCCGATTTCCGCACAGCGGTGGCGCTCTATCCAGGCTGCCGCCGCTCCAATGCGACGGCGTGGAGCGCGCGCATTCCGACACTGGTGCTGATCGGCGCCAACGACGACTGGACGCCGGCGAAGGCCTGCGAGCAGATGATTGCCGGTGCCCGCGGACGCAGCGCCCAGGTCGCCATCGTCGTCTACCGCGGCGCCTATCACGGCTTTGACCACCCCAATCGGCCAATTAAGGTGGTGAAGGGAGTCGCCCGCTCGGCCGACGGCTCAGGGACGGTTCATATCGGCACCGACGCGGCGGCGCGCACCGATGCATTCAAGCGCGTGCTGGCTTGGCTCGCGCGATAGCGCCGTCCCGGGGCATAACGACGCGCCATGCGCAGGCACGCCGTCAGAACAGGC
>CAZTTL010000109.1:0-1575 GCA_964616635.1 uncultured Rhodoplanes sp.
CTTTCAGGGGGAGGTTGTCTGTATCGCCATATGCGATCGCCCTCCCCTGCCCCCGACTTGCGCCCCCGACTTGCGCCCCCGCCTTCCCCTGCCCTATATCCCCTAATGATTCCGCTTACCTGCGTTCGTAGGCAGCGAGTGAGCAACAGGAGATGCGCATGGTCGCAGTGACCTTTCCCGACGGCGCGCGTCGGGAGTTTCCCCAAAACATCACCGGTCTCGACATCGCTAAAGAGATTTCGCCGTCGCTGGCGAAGCGCTCGGTTGCGATGGCAGTCGACGGCACGCTCGCCGATCTTTCCGATCCGATCGACCACGACGCCAAGATCGAGTTCATCGGGCGCGACGATCCGCGCGCGCTCGAATTGATCCGCCACGACGCCGCCCATGTGATGGCGGAGGCGGTGCAGACGCTGTGGCCCGGCACCCAGGTCACGATCGGCCCGGTGATCGAGAACGGTTTCTATTACGACTTCTTCCGCAACGAGCCGTTCACGCCCGAGGATTTTCCCGCGATCGAGAAGAAAATGCGCGAGATCATCGCGCGCGACAAATCCTTCACCAAGGAGGTGTGGTCGCGCGACGCGGCCAAGCGCGTGTTTCGTGATAAGGGCGAAGAATTCAAGATCGAGCTGGTCGATGCCATCCCGGACGACCAGCAGATCAAGATTTATAAGCAGGGCGAGTGGTTCGACCTCTGCCGCGGCCCGCATATGACCTCGACCGCCAAGGTCGGCAACGCTTTCAGGCTGATGAAGGTCGCGGGCGCCTATTGGCGCGGCGATCATCGCAATCCGATGCTCACCCGCATTTACGGCACGGCCTGGGCGAAGCCGGACGACCTCAACGCCTATCTCAAGCGCATCGAGGAGGCGGAGAAACGCGACCATCGCCGGCTCGGGCGCGAGATGAATCTGTTCCACTTCCAAGAGGAAGGCCCCGGCGTCGTATTCTGGCATCCGAACGGCTGGACGCTGTTTCAGGAGCTGATCGGCTATATGCGCCGCCGCCAGAATGCGGCGGGTTATATGGAGGTGAATGCGCCGCAACTGCTCGACAAGTCGCTGTGGGAAACCTCCGGCCACTGGGAATGGTACCGCGAGAGCATGTTCGCGGCGCAGTCCGCGGGCGACGAGGCCGACGACAAGCGCTGGTTCGCCATCAAGCCGATGAACTGTCCCGGCCATGTGCTTATTTTCAAGCACGGCCTGCGCAGCTATCGCGAGCTGCCTTACCGGATCGCCGAATTCGGCGTGGTGCACCGCTACGAGCCGTCGGGCGCGCTGCACGGGCTGATGCGCGTGCGCGCCTTCACCCAGGATGACGCGCACATCTTCTGCACCGAGGAGCAGATCGCCGACGAGTGCATGAAGATCAACGACCTGATCCTCTCGATCTATGCCGACTTCGGCTTCGAGGACATCGTGGTGAAGCTCTCCACGCGGCCGGACAAGCGCGTCGGCGCCGACGAGCTATGGGATCGTGCGGAAGCCGCGATGGCCGAGGTGCTGGAGCGCATCGCCGCTGAATCGGGTGGGCGGATCAAGACCGGCATCAACCCCGGCGAAGGCGCGT
>CAZTTL010000109.1:1585-10824 GCA_964616635.1 uncultured Rhodoplanes sp.
CGCGACGCCATCGGGCGGGATTGGCAATGCGGCACCACCCAGGTCGACTTCAATCTGCCGGGCCGCTTCGGCGCCTTCTATATCGACGCCGACGGGTCGAAGAAAACGCCGGTGATGATCCATCGCGCGATCTTCGGTTCGCTCGAGCGCTTCCTCGGCATCCTGATCGAGCACCATGCCGGGCATTTCCCGCTGTGGCTCGCGCCGGTGCAGGCGATGGTCTGCACCATCACCTCGGATGCCGACGACTACGCGCATGAGGTCGCGGCTTTGTGCCGCCGCGCGGGCCTGCGGGTCGAGACCGATCTGCGCAACGAGAAGATCAATTACAAAGTCCGCGAGCATTCGCTGGCGAAAGTGCCGGCGCTGATCGTCGTCGGCAAGAAGGAAGCCGCCGACCGCAGCGTCTCCATCCGCCGGCTCGGGAGTGACAAGCAGACGCCACTCGCGCTCGACGACATGCTCACCCAATTCGTCGACGAAGGCACCGCGCCCGACAAGAAGCGACCGCCGACGCCGGTGTGAGGGCTCGGTCTACTCCCCCGCCGGCTGCGGCGACAGTGCCGCCCGATAGAGCGCTTCGGCATCGCGGCGCAGCTCGCGGCGCGAGGCGTCGCGTGCGTAGAACATATGGCCGCCGCCATAGACGTTGAGCTGCGCCCGCCGCGGCGAGCCATAGACTGGAAGCTGTTCGAGGATCAGCTTGTTGGCAAAATACGGTGTCACGAGGTCGCTGGCGCCATGGGCGATGAGCAACCGCGTATAGCGATCGCTGGCGAGCACCGTGCGCAGCTCATCGACGACCTGAAGCGATGTGCGGCCGCGCCCCCAGTTCCAGCGTGAGCTGACCGCGCCGTTGAGAATGCGGTAGGGCTGCTCCACCCGCCAGTTCAGCGTGTTCTGATAGAGATCGATCATCGCGGAAGTGAGCGGCGCCCGCGTCGCATCAAGCACCGGATCGGGAAACTGCGAGGCCGTCGCCGATGGCGTCGGATCGAACGCGGTGACCGTCGCGTCATACATGCTGCTGACCAGACCACGCCCGCGATAGAGCTCGCGCTGGAACGTGCCGACATCGATACGCCCGCTGTGCCGCTTGATCAGCGCCGGGTCGAGCCCCGTCAGCGTGGCAAGCTTTGCGGACATGCGCTCGATCGCGGCCTTGTCGTTGATGCCGCGCATCAGGTCGGTGAGATATTCGCCCGCGGCATAAGCCTCGACCGCGGCGAGCGAAGCGCGATCGAATTTGCCGTTGAGCTCCTGCGCCGTCGCCGCCATCGAGGGCAGATGATCGACGAAGGTCATCGGCACATAGCGGCGGCTGGCAAGATGCGAGAAATCGAGCACTGGCGACAACAGCACGAGGCCGCGCACGCCGACGCCCTGGCTTCGCTCCAATACGCGCGCGACCTTGAGCGCACGCACGCCGCCATAGCTTTCGCCGACGAGGAATTTGATCGCGCGCTGGCGCCCATTCTGCGCGATCCATTTGCGGATGAACACGGCGATCGCATCGGCGTCGCCATCCACCGACCAGAACTCCCGCCGCGCCTCGTCGCCACCCACCAGCCGGCTGTAGCCGGTTCCCGGCGGGTCGATGAAGACGAGGTCAGTGAAGTCGAGCCAGGTCTCGGCATTGGGAACCAGCGCCGTCGGGGCCGATGCAGTGATGTGGTCGAGCGGCAGGCGCCACGGGCCGAGTGCACCGATATTGAGATAGGCGGACGACGCGCCCGGCCCGCCATTGAACAGGAATGTCACCGGCCGCCCTGCCGCCGGCTCGCTTACGGTAAAGGCGATATACGCCACTTCGGCCTGCAGCTTGCCGCTGTCGGCATCGAACAGCGGGATCGCGCCCGCCGTGGCCTTGAAGCGCAAGGTCCGTCCCGCAAGGTCGAGCACATGCTCCGTCGACACATCGGCGGGCAGCCTTTTGCGGGCGATGTCCCCGCTGCGATCCGAGCCGGATTTGTCGCCTGCCGGCTTATCCGCAGCAGCCGCCTGGCCGCCCCGCGAGCGTTCGTCGCGGCGCGTTTCGGCGGCGGGCGTGGCCGCACGTGCCGCAGCCGCTGGTGCCGCTTCGCTCGCAGGCCGTGCCTGATGGTCGACCTGCGCCAGCGCCGGCGCGGCAAGGCCGAACGCTAGCGCAGCGACTGCGGCTACAACCGTCGCGAATGTGCAGACCCGGTGAGATCGGGGAAAAGACAAAAACGGAGAGCGAATGGATTGCGGAGGCATGGAGTGCTCGGCATCAACGGACACCTGCGGCCCGCAGGACTGGTGGCCCTGTGCTTTGCATCCAATTGTGTCGCTCTCGCGGGAACCTGCCGCCTGCGGCAATTGCGCTCCAGGCAACAGCATGGCGCCAGCGTAACGCTACGCCGGCCCTGATTTTCGCGAGTGCCGCTTCGGCTTCTTCTTTGCTGGCTCCGGCTCGACGGCGCCCGGCGCCCGTTCAATCGACTTCAGCCGCCCGCTGACGAAGCGATAGATGCCGGCGTGATCCGTCGTGAGGAACGTCATCGTCACCTCGCGTTCGCCGCGGGGCGTCGTCGAGATATTGGTCTGCTGAGGCACGCCGAGCACCTGCACGACCTGGCATTCGGTCATGAAGAGACCGACACCACGCGTCGGCTGGGGAGCAGCCTCGCCTTCGTTGGCAACGACCCCCGCCCCTCCCGCGCACACGCCCTGGGCATCGACGAGATCGGCAGGAGTCACCGGCCGGTTCAAGCCGGCCGACTCCCGGTTCGTGCCCACCGGAGGTTTGGGCAAAACGTCGCTCAGCCTGGGCGTCAGCTTGACTTGGGAAAAGCCGGGCATGCTGGAACAGCCGCCACCGAGCATCAAGCCCACCATGGCCGCCGCCAATAAGCCAGCTCGACCAAACGCCTGTTCAATGCTCTCCATCGCAACCCCTCGCTACGCTTTACGGGCCTCCTTGGCGTCGCCCTTCGTCAGGCTCGGCGGCGCCCACTTCGGGCTCCCCGGCTGCGTCAGCTCGACCGATCCGGCATTGGCGGATCAGGCCAGCGGCCAATTCGACAGACAGGTCGCCCTGTTTGCACGCAAATATACCCCATCCTGCCCAAAATTTCGACATTTCGCGCCATATCGGCCATGAGCATGACAGCATAGCTCCCGGCCGAGAGGATGCGCGTCGGAGCGGTTTGGGCAGGCTGTCTTCGCCTCACCCGCGCTGCTGCCAGCGTCCGCGCTCGTCGCACTGCCAGTAGGTGATCGCGAACCCGCGCGCTTTGGCGCTGCGCCAGAGGTCGCGGGCCTCCGCCACCGCCTCCTCGTCATTTCCGTCGAATAGGACGACGATGCGATCATAATCCTGGGCGTCGTCCGGAAAAGGCGCGCGTTCGATCAGGAAGCGTACCACCGCGTGGTTCGGATTGTCGTCGGTGACCGTCAGCAGGATCGGCTGCTCGGCCGCCAGACTTTCGCGAAAGGTGCCGTGGGGGAGGAAGCCGTCGTCGCGATAGGTCCACAAATGCGCGTCAAGCGCCTCGACCCGCTCCTCCGAGGAGGCTTGCACGGCAACACGCCAGCCGCGCTCCAGCGATTTCTCCAGGAGTTTCGGCAGCACCGCTTCGAGCGGCTGTCGTTCCAGGTGGTAGAACAATAGCTCGGTCATGATGCGTGCAGAGGGGTCGGACCCCGTTCGGAAATCGGCGCGCGCAGGCTGCGGGCCGGCCTATTTCTGCTGAGAGCGGATATAGGCGGCAAGATCCCCGGCCTCGCTCCGGGTCAGGCTCATGTCCGGCATCTTCGGATGCGGGTCGAGCAGGAAATAGGCGAGCGTCTTCTCATTGAAATCAGGCCTCTTGGCGATTTCCACAAACGTGGCCGCTTCGGTTGCGACCTTTTGCGGCGCGGCAGAGACCGCGTGACACGACACGCACCAGCGCTTGGCAATCACCTCACCGGCCGCGATATCGGCCGCCGACGCGGCATCGATCAGGATCGGCGCGAAGCCGAGAAGCACGGTGGCAAAGCAGGTCGCGGTCAGGTTTCTGGCAGTCATTGGAGAAATCAGCTCGTTCGCAAGAGTTGAGGACGACCGGCCCGCTCAGTCGACCGGCGGTGACCATGCGACCAGGGCGGTGACGTCCACAGCACCGGATCGCGCTCCACCCATAAATCAATTCCTGCCATTGCGGAAACAGCATTCTCACGACCACGGCAAGCCGGTCAGTGCGCCAGCAGTTCCACCTCGCCGTCGACGCCGGTTATGACGCGGAAATCGCGCTCGAAGGTTTTGCCCTCGTTACGGGCGATTGCGCGGTAATCGCCTTCGGCCAACACGACTCTGGGAAAAGCGCCGATGGTTTCCTTGACGACATCGCCGCCCGGCGTCAGCACCGTCCAACTGGTATTGGCGAGCGCTTCGCCGCCGCGCTCGCCCAGGAGCTTGAGCGTGATCACGGCGGCGCGATGGGTCACCGTCACATCGGTGAGCTTGCCGACATGCACCTGGATGTCGGAGCGGATCACCGCATTGGCGTCGCCGTAATTGGAGACAATGTGATAGGTCCCCTCCGGAACGATCACAACCTCACCGGTCATCACGCCCTGCGCGATGGCGCGGGACTCATTGCCGTCGAACTGGCTGCCGCGGAAGATATCGAACGAGATCTGCCCGGCCGGAATCGGCACGCCGCCAACCTTGCCTTCGACGCGAATCCCGCCCGCCGGCAAATCGACCACCTCGCGCGTCGTCTCGCCCTTCAGGTGCACCGTCTTCGTCGCGCTGGTGAGGCCGAGGCTGGCATGCACCACATAGTCGCCGGGCGGCAGCATCATTGTCGGCGACGGATTGTGGTGCTCTTCGCGCAGCGGCCGAAATACGCCGCTGATACCCGGTTTCATCGGATAGACGCGCCACACGATGCCGCCATTGATCGGCTGAGCGATCTCTTTGTTGTAGCGGGCGCTCAGGGCCAGGGCGACCTGGCTCGGTGGCGCCGGAGCTGTCGTCCCTGCCGGGGCATGGCTCGGCGGCGCGAGCGCCAGCGGTGCGCCGGAGGCACCGGGGGATTCAACGCTCGGAATCGACGCCGGCGGGATGGGCGGCGGCGGCAGCAGCGACTGGCCGCCGGGCAGCGGCTGCGGCCGTGGTGCCCCACCGGTCGAGCTGAGATTGGCCGTCGTCGGCGGTGCCGGCCTTGACGAAAAGATGCCGCTGAACGGCAGCGAATTGACCAGGCGCTGCATCGTCCCGCCAAAGAAGCCGCGGGCCTGCTGCTGCGCCTGCGGTTGCTGCTGGGCCTGTGCCGAGGCGGGCGTTGCGGCAAGGAACGCCAGAGTAAAAATACTGATGACCGCGGCCGCTCGCCCGAGCCATGTCCACGATGGCTTCGATGATGCGCCGCTCACAGCGAATTCCGGCCCCTCAGAAGCGAAATTCACGCTGTGTTCCTTTGCGCCCTTGCATTTTCGTCGACGAACTGGTGTCCCCGTCACTGAACACGGCTCGATGCCAGCCATTGCCCCGGTCATGCACTGGCTTTTAGCCAAGGAATTGGGGCATTTTCAGGCGAACCACCTCGGATCGCGGTCTCAGCCGCCCGATGAATCCGATCAGCACAGGACCGCCGCATGCCCGACGCCCTCGACCTTCTGAAAACGCGCCGCTCGGCCAAGCCCAATGAGCTTGCCGGCCCGCCCCCCACCGACGCCGAGATCGCAACGCTGCTGACCATTGCGTCGCGGGTGCCCGATCATGGCAAGCTCGCGCCCTGGCGGTTCATCGTCTTCGCCGGCGATGGCCGCGCGCGGGCGGGCGAGATCATTGCCGCCGCCTTCGCCGCCAAATACGACGACGCAACGCCCGAGCAGATCGCCGATGAGAAGACCCGGCTCGCGCGGGCACCGCTGGTGATCGCGGTGGTGAGCCGGGCCGCGCCGCATGTGAAAATTCCCGAATGGGAGCAGGTGCTGTCCGCCGGTGCCGCCGCGATGAACCTGGTGCTCGCCGCCTATGCGCTTGGCTTCGCCGCCACCTGGATCACTGAATGGTATGCGTATGACCGCGGCGTTCTCGCTGCGCTCGGCGTTAAGCCGCACGAGAAGATCGTCGGCTTTATCCATATTGGCCGCATCAGCGAGCGGCCGGAGGATCGGCCGCGGCCACCGCTCGCCGAGATCGTGACCCGATTCTGAAATAAGAACGAAGCCTGGAGAATTAGTAAGTCCTCGCTACCTCCGCGTGTCGGATCAAATCCCTGCCGCATTCGGGTGGGACAAAATTCAAACTTTGACGCCACCTGATTCGCGATCGAGGTCTGCTTGACGATCGACAATTCATCGACCGGCGAGGCGGTTCGAGCTTTGCCTGCGTTGATCGCCCGCCGTGACGTGCTGCGCAGCCTCGTCGGCGGCGTCGCGGCACTCGCCACCGTTGCCTCCCCTGCCCTTGCGCGATCACGGTCGTTCGAGCAGTGGCGCGCCTCATTCCGGCCGCGCGCGCTCAAGCGCGGGATTTCGCCGGAGGTTTACGACCGAGCCATGGCGATCAAGCCGGATACCTCGGTCTATGCCCTCAAGCGATCCCAGCCCGAGTTCAAGGAAGAACTCTGGCAATACCTGAACCGCCGCGTCTCCGAGTGGCGCATTGCGCTTGGTCAGGAGCGCGTGCGCCAATACGCCGACCTGCTGGCGCGGATCGAGCGCGACTACGGGGTCGATCCGTACATCCTGGTGGCGCTGTGGGGCGTCGAGTCGGGCTTCGGTGAACTCATCGACAACCGGAGATATATGCGGCCGGTGATTCCGGCGCTGGCCGCGTTGGCGTGGGGCGAGCCGCGGCGGCGCCACTATTGGGAGCAGGAACTGCTCAACGCGCTGGTCATCGTGCAACGCGGCTGGGCCGCCCCGAAGGAGATGATCGGTTCCTGGGCGGGTGCGATGGGCCACACCCAATGGATGCCCGAGGTCTGGCTCAACATGGGCGTCGACTATGACGGCGACGGCCGGATTTTCCCGTTCGGTCCGCCGGACGATGCGTTGGCTGGGGCGGCGCGCTATCTCGCCGTTCGCGGGCACTATCGGCGCGGCGAGGCATGGGGCTACGAAGTGCGATTGCCCCACGGTTTCAACAAGCGGCACGCGGGCAAGACCTACCGCTCCTATGCCAAATGGGCGTCGCTCGGCGTGAAGCGCGCCGACGGCCAGCCTTTCCCGCGGCCGGGCGATCAGGCCCGCCTGACGGTGCCGGTCGCCGGCGGACCGGCGTTCCTGCTCGGCCACAATTTTGCGGCGGTCCATTCGTTCAACCCGGCCTTCTCCTATACGCTCGCCATCGTGTATCTTGCCGACCGCATCCGCGGCATGGGACCCTTCGTGCAGCAGTTCCCGGGCGGCGAACGCACGCCTACGCTCACCGAATTGCAGGAAATCCAGCGCCGGCTTACCGCGCTCGGCTTCGACACCGGCGGTGCTGACGGGCGTGTCGGTGCCGGCACCATGCGCGCGGTTGCCGCCTATCAGCGCAAGGTGGGAATGAAGCCGGACGGCTATGCCGGCCTGAAGCTGCTCGCGCGGCTGCGGCAGCATACGTGAAGCGGGTGATCGCGCCCGCGTTCAAAAAAATCAATCCGTCAGCTTCGTCGGAATGCCCCATCCGTTGAGCTTTTCGACGATTTGCAGTTCAAGCTCGCCCACGGACTTTTCAAATTCCAAATATAGTATTCCGTTGAGATCGGATGGCAGCTCGATTGGTCTTCGCACCACCAACGCCACGCGCTCGAATCTTCTGAATTTTGCAAATAGCAAGCCCGTTTCGAATATGACGTTTTGGCGGGCGCGACCCACCGCTGGCTCTACGCTGCCTTGTGGCCGCCCCTCGTCGTCCGGCGTAACCAAAATAAACCCTGCCTTACAAATTCGGATGAGGCCCTCTAATTCTTCTAAGATCGAATTGGGTCCAGTATTTGACTTGATGAGCACCTTTGGCTTGACATCATATTTACGAAGAAGCAGCTCAAGTTCTTGAAGCGTTGCCCGATCCCTTCCGTGGACAATAAAAATATTATGGATCAATCGAACGTCTTCAGCCCAAGAGCTGAAAGCGCAAACCAAAAAGCCAAGATTACGACCATAAAAACGATAATAGATACTACCACGACCCCGGTGACGCGCCAAAATGAGGCGAATCCGTACTCTCCTGACTCCTCAATTGCCTTTTTTCGCATCTGAAAATTATTGGCGACGACCATTGCTACGCCGCCGAAAACGGCGGGCAGAGCGTAATTGGGAAATTTGTCAGGAAGGAATGGCACGCTGACCACTGTCGCCAACACCAGGATCGAGCCCCAGAGGATGGTTTGCCGCGCCAGCGATTCGTTGCCGAGCGCCTTGAAGTTCTTCCACACCAAATACACTGCGGCGATCGGACCACCGGCGAACGCGCCAGCAAATACCTGCATTGGCGAAAAGATGCTTGTTTTCTTCATGCCCGAAATTCTTCAACCCGCTCTCTTCACAATCTGACCTTGGCGCGCGAGCCCGGGGCAACGCGACGCCCCAGCTTAGACTAGCATGGCCGGCGGAGCACATGATTTTGCGGAGCCGGCCACGCGGCGAATGCAGACTTAATGAGCTGAGCCGCGTTTGCGGGAATTTGAGTGGAGCTGATTGAGACGTGCTGTGGCTCAAGCTTCGGCAAGCGGTTTTTGCCACGCCCTTTCAACCACCTGCCGGGCATCGGCTTCGACGAGGTCACCGTGCGCGAGGATAACGCGCTCGAAATCCCACTGCAAGATACGCTGCAGCGAGGCGCGCGCGGCTTTCTTGTCGCTCCAGCCTAGCTGATATTCTGGCGCGGGCTTCGGAGTGTTCCACATGCGGAACACGACCTTCCACCAGAGCTTCAGTTGCCAATCGACGTGTGGCGTTGAATCGGTGAACTTCTCAATCAGGTCGACCAGGATCAGCGTCCTGGTCTGCCGATGAAAGAATGCCACCTCCCAGATCCAGCGGTTGCCGCGCACCAGAACCTGGTCAAGCTGACCAGCCCAGGTCGCTGGCGCAGTGTCCCCCAGAAGCCAGTCAAAATGCATGTCGGGACGTTTGCGTTCGATGCCCGGGCAAATGAAGGTTTCTGCCTCGGGGAAAACCGCCTGCGCCGAAGCCACATGCAGGTAGTGAAACGTCCCCGGGGCCACGATGTAGGCGACCTCGCCCAGACCGGCGAGCACGCGGCGCATGTGGTCGTCAATCTCGCAAGGTGA
>CAZTTL010000110.1:0-10796 GCA_964616635.1 uncultured Rhodoplanes sp.
TTGGCGTAGATGCAGGTGTGGGTGGGGATGCCGGCACCGATATCGATCACGGCGCGCCACTTGGCGAACCGGGCGCCCTGCTCGTAATACTTGGCAAGCCGGATATCGAGCTTGTCGAGGCCGATGGTGACGACTTCACCGGGGCAGTTCTGCAGCGGCCTCGTGCCTTCGTCGACTTTGATGCCGGGGATGGAGCCGGACTGCTCGATCAGCTTGACGAGCGGCGTGCCGTCCTTCGCCTTCTGCCAGATGGTCTCATCATACAGAATGACGCCCGAGATGTAGTTCTTCATCGCTTCGGTCGAGCGGAACAGCAACTCGCGATAATCGCGGCGATTATCCTCCGTCGACTCGACGCTGATCGCATCGAAGCGTTTCTTGATCGTACCCGACGATTCGTCGGCAGCAAGAATCCCCTTGCCAGGGGCGACCATTGCCTTGGCGACCTTGTTCAGTTCGTCAAGGTTCATCGAACCCTCCTGCGTGTAACTTGCTTGGTAATCATGTGACCTCCCAAGCGGAGGCAAAGAACCTGCGCGACCGGCGCAGGCGCCACGTCTATCGGCGCGGGCGGGATCCGGCTGGCGCGCCAGCCCTGCTCCCCGAGCGAATCACGGTCTCTCAGCCCAACCGTTCACTTCGCAGGTCATTGCCGCTGCCGCGGCGCACCGGATCATTCGATCAAGCGCGCGCGCCCGTGATCGGCCACGCCCGCCAGGGGCTATTTCGCCCGCAGAATTTCGACCC
Source organism: uncultured Rhodoplanes sp. (assembly GCA_964616635.1). Classification (GTDB taxonomy): domain Bacteria; phylum Pseudomonadota; class Alphaproteobacteria; order Rhizobiales; family Xanthobacteraceae; genus Rhodoplanes. The sequence continues at coordinate 748 of CAZTTL010000110.1, forward strand.
CAGGCAAAGCTTTGCCTTCGAGCCATTCGAGGAAGGCACCGCCGGCGGTCGAGATATAGCTGAACTTGTCCGCCGCTCCGGCCTGATTGAGGGCCGCCACGGTGTCGCCGCCACCGGCGACGGTGACAAGCCGCCCGGTTGCCGAGCGGTCGGCGGCCGCCGCGGCGACCGTCATGGTTCCCTTGTCGAAGGGCTGCATCTCAAAGGCGCCAAACGGACCATTCCAGACGACCGTCTTCATCCGCGCCAGCAGCGAGACGACATATTCGATGCTGCGCGGCCCGATATCGAGAATCATATCCTCCGGCCCGACCTTGTCGAGATCGACGGTGCGCGACGGCGCATTGGCTTCGAACTTCTGGGCGACAACGACGTCGACCGGAAGCACGATTTCGCGGTCGGTCTTCTTCGCCTTCTCGATGATCTCCGTGGCGGTCGGGATCAGGTCTTTCTCGCACAGCGATTTGCCGACCGGATGGCCCTGCGCGGCGAGGAACGTATTGGCCATACCGCCGCCGATGATCAGCACGTCGACCTTGTCGAGCAGGTTGCCGAGAAGGTCGAGCTTGCCGGAAATCTTGGCGCCGCCCACCACCGCCGCGACCGGCCGCTGCGGCGCTTCAAGCGCGCGCGTGAGGGCATCGAGCTCCGCCTGCATGGTGCGCCCGGCATAGGCCGGCAGCTTGTGCCCGAGCCCTTCAGTTGTCGCATGCGCGCGATGCGCGGCAGAGAACGCGTCATTCACCCAGATGTCGCCGAGCTTGGCGAGCGCATCGACGAAGGCCGGATCGTTCTTTGTCTCTTCCGGATGGAAGCGGGTGTTCTCCAGGCAGAGAATGTCGCCATCCTTCATCGCGGCGACGGCCTTCTCGGCCTCCGGGCCGATGCAGTCGCTGGCGAAGGCGACCGGGCGCTTGATCACCTCGGCCACAGCCGTCGCAATCGGCTTGAGCGAATATTTTTCCTCAGGCCCCTTCTTCGGTCGTCCGAAGTGGGCGAGCAGAATCACCTTGGCGCCCTTGTCGGAAAGCTCGGTGATGGTCTCGGCGGCCCGCTCGATGCGGGTCGTATCGGTAACCTTGCCGTTTTCCGTCGGCACATTGAGATCGACGCGGAGCAGCACGCGCTTGCCCTTCACGTCGGCCTGATCGAGTGTGCGAAATGCGGTCATCTGATCCCTAGCTGAAAATTCGTGCCAACCCTTGCAGCCCCGGCTGCAGCCCCGGCGCGCGCGGCGCAGACCAAGCAGAGACCAAAACTATGTTAGGAGTACGGAGAGCCGGTACTCTCTCCGGCTTGCCGGCCCGCCGGTATGCAACATTCCCACCACAGCTTCGCCCGCAAATTGCCCGTCAAGCCGAGCCCCGCTTTGGCAAATCCTCGCGCCAGGCAACGCAAAAGGCGAGTGGCGGGGGTGCCGCCACTCGTTGCGTTGCCGTCCGGCGCGTCGTCGCAACATCGTGTCTTCAGATCGTCTTCGCGAGCGCGACCGCGGTATCCGACATGCGGTTCGAGAAGCCCCACTCGTTGTCGTACCACGACATGATGCGCACGAAGGTGCCCTCCATGACCCTGGTGTGGTCCATGTGGAAGATGGACGACCGCGGATCATGGTTGAAGTCGATCGAGACATTGGGGCTTTCGGTGTAGCCGAGAATGCCCTTGAGCTGCTGCTCGGCCGCGGCCTTGATCGCCGCGTTGATTTCATCCTTCGAGGTGGCGCGCTTCGCCACGAATTTGAGGTCGACCACCGACACGTTCGGGGTCGGCACGCGGATGGCGACGCCGTCAAGCTTGCCTTTGAGTTCCGGCAGCACGAGGCCGACCGCCTTGGCGGCGCCGGTGGAGGTCGGGATCATCGACAGCGACGCGGCGCGGGCGCGGTAAAGGTCCTTGTGCAGGGTGTCGAGCGTCGGCTGGTCGCCCGTGAAGGCGTGAATCGTGGTCATGAAGCCTTTTTCGATCCCAACCGCGTCATTCAGCACCTTGGCGACGGGAGCAAGGCAGTTGGTCGTGCAGGAGGCGTTCGAAATGATGAGATGGTCTTTGGTCAGCTTGTCGTGGTTGACGCCATAGACGACCGTGAGGTCCGCCCCGTCGGCCGGCGCCGAAATGATCACGCGCTTGGCGCCCGCCGCGAGATGCGCCTTCGCCTTGTCCCTGGCGGTGAAAAGGCCGGTGCATTCCATCGCGATATCGACGCCCAGGTCCTTCCACGGCAACTGGGCGGGATCGCGGATCGCCGTCACCTTCACCGGGCCCATGCCGTAATCGAAGGAGTCACCGTTGACCTTGACCTCTAAGGGAAAACGGCCGTGCACGGAGTCATAGCGCAGGAGATGCGCATTGGTCTCGACCGGTCCCAAGTCGTTGACGGCTACGATCTGGATATCTTTGCGGCCCGCCTCCGCAGCGGCCCGCAGCACGAGGCGGCCGATGCGTCCGAACCCGTTGATAGCAACCCGAACAGCCATGCTCTTCTCCTTGTATGCGCCGGAAAGCCCGCGCGATTCACAAAATTTATTTCAACGCGAACAGTTTTCTCCCCTGCCGAAATCCGAAACCGGCCAGCAGATTCCTTCACCCTCACCCAAGCTTTGTCAACGCAGCCTCGGCGACCTTTTCCGCTGTGATCCCGAAATGTTTGTACAGGTCTTTGGAAGGGGCGCTTAGTCCGAATCCGCTCATGCCGATAAACGCGCCATCAGTTCCGATAAGCGTATCCCATCCCTGCCGGATTGCCGCCTCGACGCCCACTCTTACCGGCGCATCGCCGATAATTCTGTGACGTATTTCGGCTGGAGCCTCCAAAAGCAGCTCAAAGCACGGAACTGAAACAACCCGCGCCGAAATGCCGCGGTCGGCGAGAAGGCGTCGGGCCTCGGCGGCAATCGCTACTTCCGAGCCGGTTGCGAACAACGACACCTCAGCTTTGCCGTCGTCCGCCGCCATCAACTCGTAAGCGCCGGTGGCACAGCGGTTTTCCTCGTCGAACCCGGTACGAAGCTGAGGCACCGCCTGGCGCGTCAAGGAGAGAATGCTGGGGCGATTGGCGGCCTGCAAAGCGAGCTGCCAGCACTCGATGGTCTCCACCGCGTCACATGGCCGAAATACTTGCAGCCCCGGGATCGCCCGCAATGCGGCGAGCTGCTCCACGGGATGATGGGTTGGGCCGTCTTCGCCCAGACCAATCGAGTCATGGGTCATCACATGAATGACCCGCAGATGCATCAGCGCCGCAAGCCGGATTGATGGCCGGCAATAATCGGAGAAGACGAGGAAAGTGCCGGAATAGGGAATGATGCCGCCATGCAGCACCATGCCGTTCATCGCACCCGCCATGGCGTGTTCGCGGATGCCGTAGTGGATATAGCGGCCATTGGGGAATGCCCCGGTGAACACCGGCATGCCCTTCAGCTTGGTATTGACCGAGCCGGTGAGATCGGCGGAGCCGCCCATCAGATCGGGGAAGGTCGGCACCAGCGTCTCAAGTGCCAGCCCTGACGCGGCGCGGGTCGCGATCGTCTTCGGCTCGGCGGCAAGCCGCTCCTTGACCTTGTGCACCGCGGCTTGCAGCCGTTCCAGCGAGAGCTCGCTGCGCATGCGGCGCTCGAACTCCGCGCGCTTCTCCGCCGGGAGGGCGTTGAACCGGCGTTCCCAGGCAATGCGCGCCGATTGCGAGCGCTCGCCGGCGTTGCGCCAGGCGTGAAGGATTTCTTCCGGGATCTCGAAAGGCGGATAGGGCCAGTTGAGGTCGACCCGGGTTCCCGCCACTTCTTCCGCCCCGAGCGGGGCGCCGTGCGAGCCCTCGGTGCCGGCCTTGGTCGGGGCGCCGAACGCAATAATGGTGCGGCAGGCGATCAGGCTCGGCAGTTCGCTCGCCCGCGCCGCGGCAAGGGCTGAAGCGATCACCGCCGGATCGTGGCCGTCGATGCGGGTCGCCGCCCAGCCGGCAGCCTTGAAGCGGGCGACCTGGTCCACCGAGTCGGTCAGGAGCAGCGGGCCGTCGATCGACACCCGGTTCTCGTCATAAAGGACGATCAGCTTGTTGAGCCGCAGATGCCCCGCGAGCGCGATGGCCTCGTGGCTGATGCCTTCCATCAAATCGCCGTCGGAGGCGAATACATACGTGCGATGGTCGACCAGCTCGGGCCCGAATTCCGCCGCCAGATGACGCTCCGCGATGGCCATGCCGACGCCATTGGCGAGGCCTTGGCCGAGCGGGCCGGTCGTGGTTTCGACGCCCGGCGTCAGCCCTACTTCAGGATGCCCCGGCGTGAGCGAGCCGAGCTGGCGGAAGCGTTTGATCTCCTCGATCGTCACCGCCTCGTAGCCGGTCAGATAAAGCAGGGCATAGAGCAGCATCGACCCGTGGCCGGCCGAGAGGACGAAGCGGTCGCGATCGAGCCAGTTGGGAGCGGATGGATCGAATTTGAGCGCACGGGTGAACAATACGGTTGCGACATCCGCGGCGCCCAGTGGCAAGCCCGGATGACCGGATTGCGCCTGTTCGATAGCGTCCATGGCGAGCGCGCGGATCGCATTCGCCATCCGGTCGTGTTGGGCGCGGGAGATCATCGATAGAATGGACTCTCTATAGTCTGCACGAGAGCGGGCCTCGGGCGTGGATGTGCCGGAAGTATCTGACCAACAAGGGCGAGTGCCGGCCGGCGGGGCGCTGGCTGCCGAGAGCTTCGGGGGCCCGAAGCTGCGGACTGATTAGGCATGTGCCGGTCCGGTGTCAACGCGGCTGGGTCTGAGCGTATCGAGGGGGGCGACTGACGAGGTCAAGACGCTGTGTGGAACTGACAGGCTTCGTTCGCGGGTCAATTGACGGCGCGCGACCAAAGAACGTAAGCTTAATGGTCCATTTATCTGTCGACAAATGATTTTGGCGCAGTTTGCGCGTCGCCGGAGGGGGTGGCGATGACAGAGGTGACAGCCGTGAAGGCCGCGACGACGCGGCTCGAGCGGGCATTGCAGGCGCTGGAGGAGGCGGTCGATTGCCGGCTCGATAAGGACCACAACCGTGGCGGTTTTGCGAACCAAGTCCACACGTTGGAGATCGACCGGTCGCGGCTCGCGAGTGATCTTGACCACGCGGTCGCCCGCGCGCGCCGCCTGGAGGATGCCAACCGTGCGGTTGGCGCGCGGATCGATGGGATCATGGAATCCATTCGTGGGGTGATTGCCGGCGAGGGTTGATGCCGGCCTGGGCAACGGGTGCCGAACGGCCATGCCGCATGTAAGCGTAACGATCAATGGCCGCCAATACCGAATGGCTTGCGACGAAGGCCAGGAGCATCATCTGGCGCGGCTCGCGCATGAGCTCGATCAGCGGATTGCCCGCCTGCGCACCAGCTTCGGTGAGATCGGGGATATGCGCCTGACGGTGATGGCGGCGCTCCTGATTTCCGACGAGCTGGCAGAAATGGTGCAGCGCATGCGGCGCTTCGAGGAACAGCTTGCCAGCCTGCAGGAGGCCCGCCAGGCCGCGGCCGATCATTCGCAGCAGACCAATGATGCGATCATCGCCGCCCTCAACGCGGCGGCCGAGCGGATCGAGCGGGTGACGGCAGCCCTCAACGGTGCCGGCGACGGCAGCCCCGACGTTCCCGCCGGATAAAGCCGCGCCCCCCACCCGCGATTGCCTTCTGCGCACGGTCGCCTATGTTCCCGCAGCCATGCCGCGCCGCCCGGCGAGGCATTATCGGGATCCGGACCCGAACCACTCCGGCGGGCTAGGGAAAAGGCGGGCTGCAATAAATGTAATAATATAGAGCATGTTCTGCGTTCTCTGGAACGAATCTGCGCGTTCGAGCGCGATGCTTCAGGATCAATCGATCACGCGCTGAAATTTCTTTGGCTGACCGCATGAACTTGTCCGAGAAGTCTGCAACTTTTCGGGATCATGCATTAGGAACTCACGTCGGATGCGCCGTTCGGTGATCTGGTTCGTCCTGCTCAGCGTCATCGCCGCGCTCATCGCGCTGACGATGCGCCAGCCGGAGGGTGCAGGCGTCAAGCTCAGCGATCACGACTTCCCGGCATTGCTCGGCAAGATCGGCTTTCTCGTCTTGGTCGGCGGTGCCGTGATGACGCTGTTCCGCGAGCGCTTCGTGCAGGCTGTGCAATGGGGCCTGCTTTGGGTCGTCATCGGTCTAATGCTGGTCGTCGGCTATACCTATCGCTTTGAGCTACGCGACGCCGCCAAGCGCGTGATGGCGGAGCTGGTGCCGGGTCATGCCGTCATCCGCGGCGATGTCGTCGAAGTGAGGCGTGGCGGGACCGGCGATTTCCAGGTGCATGCCACGATCAACGGCGCTCCCGTGGCGATGGTGCTCGACACCGGGGCGAGCGCCGTCGTGCTGACCCACGAAGCGGCGCGGGCCGCAGGCCTGCCCACCGAGTTCATCCGCTATGATGTGAAAGTCGACACCGCGAACGGGCGCGCCCAGGCCGCCGCCGTGACGCTCGACCGGATTGCCATCGGCAACATCATCGAACACGGGGTTCCTGCCCTGATCGCGCCACCCGGCCAGCTCAAGACCAGCCTGCTCGGCATGAGCTTCCTCAATCGTCTGGATGGCTGGGAGGTGCGTAAAGACCGTCTGATGATGCGCGCGCGCCCGGAGACCTGACCCGTCCCGTTGAAGTGGCGGCGGTGAGTCCGCTTCAGAAAACCAGGCTTTTCAAAATCTCCCAGGCAAAGCGCGCGCACACGATCGCGAGAAAGGTGCCGAAGGCGATTTCGAGCTTGCGCTTCGGCATGCGGTGGGCGAAGCGGGCGCCGAACGGCGCCGCCAGCGTGGTGATCGGCGCGATCAGCGCCAGCGCAATCAGCGACACATAGCCCAGCGACAGCGGCGGCAGGAGCGAGAGTTCCGGCAGGCCGCCGAAGACATAGCCGATGGCGCCGGGGATCGAGATCAGCACGCCGAGGCCGGCAGAGGTGGCGACCGCCTGATGGATCGAGCGGCCATGAAAGGTAAAGATCATGTTGGAGAGCGCGCCACCGCCGATCCCCATCAGGGCCGACAGGAAACCGACGCCAAAACCGTAGCCGCGCATGACCGCGGGCCGAGGAAAATCGGCGGCGATGCGCCAGTCTTCGCGGCCGGCGAGATTCTTGATCGCATTCGCGCCGGCGACCAGCACGAAGACGAATTTGAGCAGCAGGCCCGGCGCAAAGGCGGCGAGCACGCTGCCGGCAATGGTGCCGATGACGGTCGGTACCGCCCACAGCTTCAGCACGTCCATGCGCGCAGCGCCCTTGAGGCGATGGGTGCGGAACGACTGAATCGAGGTCGGAATGATGATGGCGAGCGAGCTGCCGACACACAGATGCATCCGCACCGACTCCGGCACCTCGATGGCCGTGAAGACCTGATAGAGCACGGGAACGATCACGGCGCCGCCGCCGACACCGAACAGCCCGGCGAGCAGCCCGGTCACGATGCCGGCGCCGGCGAGCGCAACGATCAGGCCGAGAAACTCGGCAAGCGGAATGCCAAACATTGATGAACCGGCGGCAGGCAGCAGCGGAAAATCTCAGGCCGCCATGTCGCGCATATTGCGTCCGCCGTCCATCAGTTTCGCCAGCGCGTCACGAAACACCTGCGCATCGGCGCCGGGCTTGACTGCCTGTTCGGCAAGATGGCGGCGAAAGGCGCGGGCGCCGGGCACGGCGTGAAACAAGCCCAGCACGTGGCGGACAATCGCATAAAGGCGCACGCCTTGGGTCACCTCGCGCTCGATATAGGGGATCAGCCCGTCGGCCGCGGCGCGCGGGGAGGGGGCAGGGGCCTCCGCACCGAACAGCGCGGGGTCGACCGCCAGCAGACGCCACGGTTCGTGATAGGCGGTCCGCCCCATCATCACGCCGTCGACATGCTCAAGATGCTGTGCCGCCGCGGCGATCGTGCCGATGCCGCCATTGATGACGATCGGCAGCGCTGGAAAACGTTGCTTCAGGCGATGGACCCGGTCGTGGTCGAGCGGCGGCACGTCGCGGTTCTCGCGCGGCGACAGCCCATCGAGCCAGGCCTTGCGCGCATGCACGATCAGCGCATCGCCGCCCGCAGCGGCGATGGCGCGGGCGATGGCATCGAGCGCTACCTCGGTGTCCTGGTCGTCGATGCCGATGCGGCACTTGACGGTCACCGGCACGTGGACGACGGCCTTCATTGCGGCGACGCAATCGCCAACGAGCGCGGGCTCCGCCATCAGGCAGGCGCCGAAGCGGCCGTCCTGCACGCGGTCCGACGGGCAGCCGACATTGAGGTTGATCTCGTCATAGCCGAACTCGGCGCAAATGCGCGCCGCCGCGGCGAGTTCCGCGGGCGCGGAGCCACCAAGCTGCAGCGCGACCGGATGCTCGGTCGGATCAAAGCGCAGCAACCGCGCGCGATCGCCGCGCAGCACCGCCGCCGCCGTCACCATTTCGGTATAGAGCAAGGCCCGCCGCGTCAGCAGCCGATGGAAGAACCGGCAATGCCGATCGGTCCATTCCATCATCGGCGCAACACTAAATCTGAACCGGCTGATATTGCTGGAATTTCCTTCAATCTTAGCCGTTTGCGCCCGCTTTATGCCGTACTCATTCACTCCTTTTTTCTCCGATTTTCGCTCATTTTGTTGCCTCAAGTACAGCCATGCTGTACCGTGTAACCCATGCTGTACCACAATTTGCCTCGATGACGAAATGGGAACGATCATCCCACGCAAGCGAAAGAGTGGGTCCACAGGATACCATGCGCAGGTCCTCATCAAGCGCAGGGGCGCGATCGTCCATCGCGAGTCTCGGACGTTTGACCGCAAACAGGCCGCCGCCGCATGGCTCGAAAGACGCGAGACCGAACTCGCCAAGCCGGGCGCCCTCGAACGGGAAAAATCCCCCGACCCCACCCTAGCTTCGGTGATTGATCGCTATACCGAAGAGTCCGTCAAAGACATTGGTCGAACGAAGACGCAGGTACTACGTGCGATCAAACGCTATGATATCGCGAACCGGCCGTGTTCGACCATTACGAGCGCCGACATCATTGTGTTCGCCAATCAACTCGTATCGAAGGTCACACCGCAGACCGTGGGCAATTATCTCTCGCATCTTGCGGCAGTGTTCGCGATCGCCCGACCAGCATGGGGATATCAGCTTGACCAGAACGCGATGAAGGACGCGTTCGTCGTCGCAAAGCGGCTGGGCATCACGACCAAGAGCCGCGCGCGTGATCGTCGTCCAACGATGGACGAGTTGGACAAGTTGATGATCCATTTCTGCGAGCGGCTAAAGCGCCGCCCGTCGACGGTTCCCATGCAGAAGATCATGGCTTTCGCGATTTTTTCGACGCGTCGGTTGGAGGAAATCACGCGCATCCATTGGACCGACATCGAGGCGGGAGGAAGTCGGGTGTTGATCCGCGACATGAAAAATCCCGGAGAGAAGATTGGAAACGATGTCTGGTGTGATCTCCCACCGAAGGCGCTCCAAATCATCATATCGATGCCGAAAACCTCCGACGAGATTTTTCCTTACAGCACAGATGCGATCGGAGCGAGCTTCACGCGAGCGTGCCAATTTCTCGGAATCACGGACTTACATTTCCATGATCTGCGCCATGATGGCGTTTCGAGACTGTTCGAGACGGGTCTTAGCATCCCTCAAGTGGCAAGCGTGTCCGGTCACCGGGCATGGTCGAGCCTCAAGCGCTATACCCATCTTCGCCAAACTGGAGACAAATATGCTGGTTGGAAATGGCTCTCTGTCGTCACGGGCCGAGAGGGTGGTGGAGCTCAGCCTGAGGCGGCTCGACAGCAAGGCTGATTCTTCGAATGGTCACGGTTCAGGGGCAGGAAGCCTGATATCTTTGTTCTGCATGTCCCGCCTACGACCATCGGAGAATCGACGACCAGAAGTCGTTGCGAAAACACGCTGCATAGCCCTGCCCTCCGAAGGCAAAGGTCAGAGGTTCGAATCCCCTCGGGCGCGCCATTCTAATCAAGGGCTTATGCAAAATTGCCCTGAGCGCGCAAAAGCCAAACTCACCATA
>CAZTTL010000111.1:0-6618 GCA_964616635.1 uncultured Rhodoplanes sp.
AATGCGACTACGCAAAGCGAAACAGAGCGAAATCCGATTCTACCTGAACGGATTTTGCTCTAGAATTTTTGCGCAATTTTCGCCGAAGCATGTCCGCAGACTGATCCGGGGCGGACGCCGGCGCGCTGCAGAAAATGCGATCACGCGAGGAGAGGAGAGCGAGTTTCGATTCCAACAGAACGCAATGCGCTCGGGCAAAAACGCCGCGGCTGACCCCGAGAGCTGCGCTCGGTTTGGAGCGATCCGCTGCGCGCAGAAGACCACGCGAAAAACGCAAGGCGATGCGGCGATTGAATCAACAAAAAACGCGCCGCTGGCTTGCGGCGCGTTTTTCTATAACTGAACTCCGGGTGCTTACTGCTGCGCGACCGCCATCCGCGCCGTCTTGCGTCCGTGGTTGAGCGCGGCCAACTCCTTGACCCACTCATCCGGGTACAGGAGGTTCGACATGGGTACGCGCAGGCCGATGAAGCTTGCGATATTGGAGATGAACATCACGCAGTTGTAGGTCGCTGCATTCCACAACGGCGAATGCGCCTGCTTGTCCCGGATATAGGCGAAAGCCAGCTTGGCTTCGGCCGGAGTCAGATAAATCCGATAGCTCGCCAGCAGATACTCTTCGTCGAGATCGCCATAGCTCGCCCCGGTTTCGGACGGGACCGGCAGGATGTGGCCAAGGGCGTAAGGAATCCAACTCATCGTGGCGGGATGCAGACCGGCGACTTCGACTTTGGGATCGTCGCGGCGCCCAAACCAGATGAAGGCATGGCCGTAGCTCTGGGCGGTTCGCGCGCGGAAATCGATGTAATAGGGCCGATCAGGATAGGGCATGCTCGCAAGTTTGCTGCTCCGGTGCGATTTCCGGTGCGCGCCTTGCGCCAAATCGGTGGTATGAGCAGGGTGTGTACTGACGGCCGCAACGCGCTGCTTGGGATGTGCATTCGCCACCGAGGCGCCGAGTCCGAGCGAGAGTGCGATCATGCACGCGCCGACGATGAACTTGCAGCCTGATTTTTGCGCCTTATCGTACACTGCTACCTCCTCAAGTGTTGTATTTTTGTTCTTCGTGCCGGTCAGGAGCGGTAGCGAACTGACCGGAAAACCTTCCTCCCGAGGGAACCGATGCATCGCATCGGCTCGCCTCCGTAGGAGGAACGGACGGGCGCCACGCGCGCCCGTTCCGTAATGCTTGAGGTTTGGCTCAGTAACGCGCGACAACCGGGCCTTTGCCGAACGGCAGCTTGCCGATTGGAGCCTTCGGAGCCTTGCCAATCGGAGCAACCGGCGGCGGCGGCTCTTTGCGCGGCAGATCAGCGGCGACAGCGGCACCCACCATAGCGAGAGACGCAGCAGCTGCGATGAGAATCTTCAACATGGGACCCCCCTTCGTGTGTGGACACCATCTGTCCAGTAACCCGACGCAGTCACTTCAGGTGGTCGTAGCTTTGGCCAAGCGGCCTTCTTTTGCAATGAAAACTACGCGGTCTGAGGCCTTCAGGCGCCGGTTTTCAGGATGCCGTTGCACAAACAGCACGGTTGTTACTTGGGCAATGCTCAAATCTTTAGAGTCTATCCACCTTTAAACGCAGACTGGCGCGACGGCGGCCTGCAGGCCACAGGCGCACCGAAAGCCGCCGATCGGGCATCATCAAATCGTCCGCAATGTCGCCATCGCACCAACACAAATCGGCCGTGTCCCCCTGACGCAGAAGCTTTGTGGCACCCCCGAAGGACGAGATGCACGCGCCGGCGCGCTTGCCAAGACGTGTTAGTAAATTCTGGGAATAATACGGTAGGTTTTTTCCATATAACCACGGTACTCGTCGCCAAACTGGTTCAACATCATCTGTTCTTCGCGTCTAATGCGGCCGAAGAACAGAATGCCGAAGCCGACGAGGCCGGCCGCGCCGGCAATCCAGTTCGGCAGCAGCAGTGCCTGCGCCAGCGCCCACAGCCAGAACGCCGAATACATCGGATGGCGAACGTGCCGGTAGATGCCATCGGCAATGAGCCTGTGGTTTTCACGTAGAGCGAGGCTGACCGACCAGTTGCGGCCAAGGGCCTTGTGCGTGAGCCGAAACAGGATAAGCGCGCCGATCGCGCAGAAAAGGCCGAGCCAGGCCAATGCCGGGCGGAACGCATAATCGGCAAATCGGGGAAAGCCGGTCACGACGTAGATGAACGGCACGATGCCGAGCCCGGTGAGCGAGATCATAAGCAGCACGGTCTCACGCCAGTCGCGATCGCTCTGCGTGACCGGCGTACGATGCGAACGGCGAGCATAGCGGAAGCGCAGGATATACCAGGCGACCATGTTCAAGATGACGATGGTCTTGGCGACGAGGGGGGTCATCAGCGCGGAGCCCATTGCGCGATAGTCACTCGTGCATCGCCGATGCCGCCTGTGCGGCTGGTCGTGGCGTCGCGTCACCAACCAGCAAGGCGCCGTCGGCGCCGATCGCCGAGGCTGCGCCATCCTGCGAGCGTGCCTGCTGCTCGGCCGTCAGCGGGCCGCACATCAGCATGAAGAAGTCATAGGGGGCGCGCCGATCATTGCCGCTGACGAACTGACAATGCACACGGAAGAAATTGCGGCGGATGCGCTTGTAGATCGCGGGATCAAGCATGTTCTTGATGCGAACGATCTTGATCAGAGGATGCGTTGCGGCAGTGAGTTTCATCTCCACGACCGGGTCGGTCTTGTAGAAGTTCATCACGTCGGTGAGCGCCTGATATTCGGCCCAGAAAATGCCGGGCGCCGAGGCGACACGGCTGGCAGCCGCATGGAAGCGCCGCGCACCGCGATGCAATCCGATCTTCAGAATCGAGGACCCCACCGACAGAACCGCGATGCGGGCGCCGGTCGTGCCCAGGTCGGGGTCGAGCTTGAGTGCGCGATCGACCAGGTCGATCGCGAGTACCGCGCCGAGGCTGTGGCCGATGACAATGATTTCATCCACGTCGCCAGCTTGCGCGGCGGTGCTGAGCTCGCGGGCGACCCGGTCAAGCCGCTCTTCGATTACCGGCTCGCCACCGCGGATATAGGTGCGCGCGAACGCCCAGTCATCAAACAGCTGGGGGAGCAGGAGCCATCGCGCCGGCCAGTGCATCAGCGCGAGGAACGCCGCAATGCCGACCGCGATGCCGGCGAGGCTGGAGCCGACAAGTCTGCTGGCAGCAGAGCCGGCAAGCCAGGCGATGGCAACCAGCGCGGCGAACAGCAGATAGGGATAGAGGAAGAACAAGGCATAGCGCCAATTGGTGCGGACATAGCCCCAAAGTGCGCCGCCAATGACATAATCAACAAACGCGATGAGGCCGGCAATCACGCGCTGCCACAAAGGTTTGCGCCCATCGGCGGCGATGACATCATCCCAGCGGAAAAAACGATAGCTGGTGTGGACGCGCCAGTTCGGACCGTTGGTGTCGACATCCAAGGCCGTCTCATCGGCGCTGATGACGGGCGGCGTGACCGACGACGTGACCGACCAGGTGGCTTCAAAACGCCGCAACTCGCGGACGAATCGCCGCTGCACCGCTTCCACTGTCATGGTGAAATCATATCCGCTGATGTGATACACCAGCCGTCTCGTGACGATGGGCGCTGTCATCTGCCCTCCGAGACCTTTGTCAGCGGCCCCTGAGGAGGCCGCCATTCGCGACGCGAAGCGACAGGTCCCTGCGCCTCCTGTCTTGCATCAGGGGCGCCGGGTGTCCAGTGTGAGGTGACCGTTGGGCGCATGCGCCTCACCAGGGCCGAACCGATCGAAGCGCTGGCGGCTCTGCCGGCCCTTCGATCATCGCCAGCGGGGTGACAACATCGTGCGGCGGCACGGCAGCTGCGTATCTCGGACAAACGGCCGTCCTGTGGCGCTGGCGATTGCCGCGATCCTGAGCCTTGTCCCGGTCATCCCGGCGCAGGGACAGACCGTTGCGAGGGCGACCCCGGCCGAGGCGTGTCTGACTGCCAACAAGAATCTTTCGCTGGGGGCCAAGTTGCCGCGCACGGCGGCGCGCCTGCGCGCGGGGAATCTGCGGATCGTGGCGATCGGCTCGTCATCGACCACCGGGCTGTGGATGCTCGATCCCGCCAAGACCTACCCGCAGGTGCTGCGTCGCGCGCTCGCGACGCTGCATCCGGGCAGCACAATCTCCATCGTCAATAGCGGGCGCATCGGCGATACGATTCCTGGCAATCTGGCGCGATTTCAACGGGACGTCTTTGCCTACCACCCTGACCTCGTGATCTGGCAGCTCGGCACCAATGACGTCGCCTGGGGCGGCCATGTCGACGGTCTGAAGGCGACCATCCTGCAGGGTATCCGCACGCTCAAGGCGAGCGGCGTCGATGTGATCCTCATGGACCTGCAGTTTGCGCCGCAGGTGCTCAGGTCGGCGCAGCATCCGCAGATGGAAGCGCTGATCATGGAAGCGGCGCGGCAGCAGCGGGTCGGTCTGTTCTCCCGCTTTGCTCTGATGCGTCATGCCATCGAGGCGGGGCTGCCGCCAGGCGAGCTCGTCTCATGGGACGGGCTGCACAATTCGGCCTCGGGCTATGAGTGCGTCGGGCGCGCGCTCGCCCACGCCATCGACGCAGCCGCGCGGTAAAGCGCCGCTGCGTCGTCATTGGCTTCGAAGGCTTCGATCAGCGGAACAGACCGAAGAAATTGAAGCCACCCCGCCGAACAGGCTCGCGATAGACCTGCCGGCGGACCCTGCGGCGCGCCGGCTGCGGCGCCGACATTGCGATCTTCTCACCGTCGCTCTTCAGGCCGGCCACGGTGCGGGAATCGCGCCCATAGACGTCATCGCGCAGCTCTAGCTTGCCCGACGGATCGACATAGGCCGTCTGGTAGGTGAGATGCACCGGAATAGGCTGGGGGAAGTCGATGTTGACCTCGCCGTGCCCATACATGCCACGGATCTGCGCGGCCGTGTAATGCTTGTCCGGCAGGGCAATGGAGAGGAGCTTCTCCGCATATACATCCGGATCCTGCACGCGCATGCAGCCATGGCTGTAAGCCCGACGCACATGCTTGAACATGTATTTGTCGGGCGTGTCGTGCTGGTAGACCAGGAATTTGTTCGGGAAATTGAAGCGGATGCGCCCGAGCGCGTTGCCGGCGCCCGGCGGCTGGGAAATGTGCACGCCATTACGGGTATAGGACACGCGCAATCCCATCCGTGCCAGCACGGTCGGGTCCTGTTGCAGCGCCGGCAGGTATTCGCCATAGACGATGGAGGGCGGCACATTCCAGGTCGGGTTGACGGTGATGAACTTCATCGTTTCCGTCAGCAGCGGCGTCGGTTTCGACGGCTTGCCGACCACGATCCGGGTCTGCCACAGCAACGAGCCGTGGTTATAGACACGCAGCATGAACTCGGGAATGTTGACGATGACGTAAGACTCGCCGAGATCATGCGGAATCCAGCGCCAGCGCTCCATATTGGCGAGGATCACATCGATGGTATGGGCACTGCTCCGCTCGGTGGTTTTCTTGCCATTGAGCGCACGGATCGTGTTCGATCCCAACAGCCCATCCGGCATCAGGCCGTGATCCCGCTGGAACGCTTTCACCGCCTCGGCCAGCGTCTCGTCATAGACTTTGTCATCGGCTGCGCCGGATACCTTGAGGCGCTTGCGCAGATCGGGGACGCGCTCATCGTCCATGCCGGCCCGCAGCATCGGCCCTGCGCCGATCTCGATCGGCTCCTCGACCTTATCTTTATCTTTCTTGCCGCGGAGCTCGGCGAGCTTCGTCTTCAGCGCCTTGTAGAATTTGTGCTGCGGATTGTAGCTGTCGAGCGCGGCGCGCACATCACTCGCGGTCGAGAGCTTGGTGAGGACGTCGGCCGCTGCGGGCGGCTGGGTCTGGTAGACGATATCGCGGGCAACGTGCGACCAATGCACGCGGCCGACCGCCGCATGACGGGCATAGTCGATCACGGCATTGGTGAACTTCAGTTCGAACTCGGCAAGCGTATCCACCGAGGCGTTCGCCTCGAGCGCCGGCACCGCGTAATCCGCCGGATCGAGGCCGTCGTCATCCGCAGACTTGAACTGGGCGAGCGCGGCCTTGGCGCGGTCGGTCATGACGCCCTTGTCGGTCCACAGCGGCTCGTAACTGCGTGCGGCATAAAAGCTCGACAACGAGGAAAGGGTCTCGCGGCTGAACATCCGCGCCGACTGGCTATCCGCCATCAGGCTGCGCAGCTTTTCGCCGAACGGGCTGAGCGTGATCTCGGGAGGCATCGGCGCCGCCGGCGTCGTTGTTTCGGGCGGCGTTGCCGCGGCCGGGGCGGAGGGCTCAGGCGCTGCGACCGGAGACGCCGGTGTGATCGCCGTGGCCGGTGCCACCGGGGCGATGGCCGAGGTTGCGTCCGGGTCGGCATTGGCTTCGACCCGAGCGCCCGGGATGTTCGTCAGGCGGATCGAGGCCGTGGTGGAATCGGTCGGCGGAGTCGTCTCCGCCTGGGGCTGCTCGGTCGTCGTTGCGGGCGCGATATCCGCTGCCGTGATGACGACTTCCGCCGGTTCGATCATCGGAACCTGGCTCTCGATCGACTTCGACGACGCTGTCGCAGTCGTTGGCGCGGAGCGCTCCTCGCTCGGGGTGG
>CAZTTL010000111.1:6718-10794 GCA_964616635.1 uncultured Rhodoplanes sp.
GCTGTCGCAGTCGTTGGCGCGGAGCGCTCCTCGCTCGGGGTGGTGGCAAGCGTCGGCTGGGTGATCGCGCGCCCACCTTCCACGCTCAGGGTGCCTGTCAGTCCCGCCTCTGCGGATAGCTCCCTGTCGCCAGCTTGAGCAGACATGCTCGCCGCCAGAACAAGCGCGATGGCCGATCCGGCCAGAAGTCGATCGAAGCGCATACGCGGTGCCCTCCCCAAGGCGAGATGTCTCAACCGGTTGTCATTCAACGCTCGGCGCACACCAGCGCGGGCCCCGATCGGCGTCCGACCCAGCCCACTCCCGTTACGAAGATTAAACCAAGGATCAGGGCTTAACTCTGTCTTTTCAGGCACAATCATCCTCGCTGTGTCGCTTTTTCCTCTTTCTGTCACCCGATAGCCACGTTCGAGTGGGCGTCCTCGGCTGTCGATGTCAGTCCGAGTCCTTCGAGCTTGCGGTAAAGAGTCGAGCGGCCGATTCCGAGCCGGCGCGCAACCTCCGAGAGCTGGCCGCGGTAATGCGCAAGCGCAAAGCGAATCGCGTCGGCCTCGACGGCATCGAGCCGGCGGACTTCGCCATCGTCGGTGAGTAGCGCGAGCGCCGCCTTGGGCGCGCTCGGGCCCTCGATCGCGATCGGCGCTTCGTCTGCTGCGGCCAGCGGCTGATCGTCATTGGCGTTGCTGCCAGGGCAGGGCGCTGCGGCAGGCAAAGGTGCACAAGCTGCGAGCTGAGGAAATTCGCTCAATCCCAGCTCGTCGCTGTCGGCGAGCACGACCGCGCGGAATATCGCGTTCTCGAGCTGGCGGACATTGCCCGGCCAGGGACAGGCGGTGAGCAGGCGCATGGCCGCTGCCGACACCGCGCGCACGCGCCGGCCTTCCTCGGCGGCAAAGCGCAGCAGAAAGTGGCGCATGAGGTCCGGAATGTCCTCGGGACGTTCGCGCAGCGGCGGCAAGGTGATGGGAAAAACGTGCAGCCGGTAGAACAGGTCTTCGCGGAAGCGCCCTGCGGCGACCTCGGCAATGAGGTTGCGGTTGGTTGCCGACATCAGCCGCACATCAACCTTCACCGGCTTGCGGGCACCGACCGGCTCGACCTCGCCGTCCTGAATCGCGCGCAGCAGCTTGACTTGCGCGGCGGGCGGCAATTCCCCGACCTCATCCAGGAACAGGGTGCCACCCGAGGCCTCGACGAATTTCCCGGTATGGCGTTCGCAGGCGCCGGTGAACGCACCTTTCTCGTGGCCGAACAGGATCGATTCCACGAGGGTGTCAGGCATCGCCCCACAATTGACGGCGACGAACGGCCTTTCCCGGCGCTCGCCGGAGCCGTGAATGGCGCGGGCGATGAGCTCCTTGCCGACGCCGGATTCGCCTACGATCAGCACCGGAATACGGGACGCCGCCGCTTTCTCCGCGGCGCGCAACACGCCGCGCATGCGTTCGCTGCGCGTCACCACATCCTTGAAGGTCAGCGTGCCGGCGCGGCTGCGCTTGATGCGCGACAACTCGCCGGCAAGCGCCCGGGTGGCCAGCGCATTGTTGAGCGAGACGTGGAGGCGCTCGGGGCCGACCGGTTTCACCACGAAATCAACGGCGCCCGCGCGCATCGCCGTGACGACATTGTCGATGCCGCCATGGGCGGTCTGCACGATCACGGGGATGCTCAGGCCGGTCTCGCGCATGTGCGCCAGCACGCCGAGCCCGTCGAGGTCGGGCATCACGAGGTCGAGCACGACGCAGTCGATGACGAGCGCTTCGGGATCGGTCAGCAGCGCGACCGCGGCATCGCCGCCGGAGACGACCAGGGGCTCGAAGCCCGATTTCGCCACCATGTTCTCAAGCAGGCGACGCTGGACGGGATCGTCGTCGACAATGAGAACACGCTGCGCCACTGGTATACTCAGTCCTAACCAAACCCACGAAACTCAATAACCATTACCGCGAATATGTTTAATGCCCGCTTACTGCCGTGCGGGTGAGGGGTGCCATCTGGGAAAGGTCAAACCGTTTGTTTAGCAGCGCGGGGAAAAAGACGCCGCCGCCATGGCTTTGCCATCCGGCGCCCGCAATAGGGGATTCGATCTCACATCCGGAGCCGATCACAGCCATGCTGACCCGTTCGCCGTCCTCCCGAGCCAAAGCCAAGTCGGTCGCCACGAAGCGGGCCACCACGGCCAAGACGTCCGCCGCTGCGAAGCGCGCGACCGCCAAGCCACCGCAGGCGAAGCGCCAGAGCGGCGCGGCAGCGGCAACAAAACGCAGCACCACGGCAAAGCTGGCGAAGCGTTTGCCGCGTCAGGCGCTGCCCGAATGGAACCTGGCCGACCTCTATCCCGGCATCGATGCACCCGAGGTGCGGCGCGACTTCGACCTTGCCTTTGCCGAGTCCGTGACCTTCGAGACCGCTTACAAAGGTCGCATCATCGAGATGGCACAGCAGAAGGACGGCGGGCGGCTGCTCGCCGAAGCGATCAAGCAGTATGAGGCGCTCGACGATCTGATCGGCCGGCTGCTGTCCTATGCCGGCCTCATCCGTGCGGGCGACACCAGCGATCCGGTGCGCGCCAAGTTCTATGGCGATGTGCAGGATGAGATCACTACCGCGTCGCTGCATCTCTTGTTCTTCCCGCTCGAGCTCAACCGCATCGATGATGCCGTGCTCGAGAAGGCGTTGGCCGATCCGGGCCTCGCCTACTATCGCCCGTTCATCGACGTCGTGCGGCTGGAAAAGCCCTATCAGCTTGAGGACCAAATCGAGCAGCTCTTTCACGAAAAATCGGTCACCGGCTACTCGGCCTGGAACCGCCTGTTCGACGAGACCGTCGCCGCCATGCGCTTCAAGGTCGCCGGCAAGACGATGCCGCTCGAGCCGACCTTGAACCTGATGCAGGACAAGGAGGAGCGCACGCGCAAGGCCGCCGCCACCGCGCTCGCGCAAACCTTCAAGCAGCACGTGCCGACCTTTGCACTGATCATGAACACGCTCGCCAAGGACAAGGAGATTTCCGATCGCTGGCGCGGTTTTCAAGACATCGCCGATTCCCGCCATCTGTCGAACCGGGTCGAGCGCGAGGTGGTGGATGCGCTGGTGACGGCGGTGCGGGCGGCCTATCCGCGGCTGTCGCACCGCTATTACGCGCTGAAGGCGCGCTGGTTCGGCAAGCGCAGGCTCGCTTATTGGGACCGCAATGCGCCGCTGCCGCAGGTGGCGACCCGGTCGATCGCCTGGGACGAGGCGCGCGATTCCGTGCTCACCGCCTATCGCGAGTTCTCGCCGCGGATGGCGGAGATCGCCGGGACCTTCTTCACATCGCGGTGGATCGATGCGCCGGTGCGCCCGGGAAAGGCGCCGGGCGCCTTTGCGCATCCGACCGTGCCCTCGGTGCATCCCTATGTGCTGGTCAATTACCAGGGCAAGCCGCGCGACGTGATGACGCTTGCGCACGAACTCGGCCATGGCGTGCATCAGGTGCTTGCCGCGGTGAACGGTCCGCTGATGGCGCCGACGCCGCTGACGCTCGCCGAGACCGCGAGCGTGTTCGGCGAGATGCTGACCTTCAGGCGCCTGCTCGCCGGCACGAAAGACAAAAAGCACCGCCGCGCCATGCTCGCCTCCAAGGTCGAGGACATGCTGAACACGGTGGTGCGCCAGATCGCCTTCTACACATTCGAGCGCATGGTCCATACCGAGCGGCGCGACGGCGAACTCACGGCGGAGCGCATCGGCCAGATCTGGCTCGAAGTGCAGGGCGAGAGTCTAGGGCCGGCGATCGAGTTCAAGCCGGGTTACGAGACCTTCTGGTGCTATATCGGCCATTTCATCCACGCACCGTTCTATGTCTATGCCTATGCGTTCGGCGACTGCCTGGTGAACGCGCTCTACGCGGTCTACGAACAGGCGCATGAGGGCTTTGCCGAGCGCTATCTGGCGATGCTCGCGGCGGGCGGCACCAAGACCCATGCCGAACTGCTGGCGCCCTTCGGGCTCGACGCCCGCGACCCCGGCTTCTGGCAGGGCGGCCTCGGCATCATCGAGCGGATGATCGAAGATTTGGAGGGAATGGGGTAAAT
>CAZTTL010000112.1:0-8912 GCA_964616635.1 uncultured Rhodoplanes sp.
TCTCGCGGTCCGCTTCCGCGTCCAGCGCAACATCGTTCCTTGATCGGCTGACGCTGATCCAAGCAATAACCCCCGGCGGTCTCCGCCGGGGGTTTTTCTATGCGCAAGGATCGGAGATCCGCGCGCGATCACGCCTGGGCCGGCGGCGGATCGGCGCGATGCGCCGCTGCGGCGGTCTCGGCGATCGCGTCGAGCGCGGCGCCGGGCGCCGGAAAATCCGCGGCAATCCAAGCAGCCTCGGCGGCGCGCATGGCGGCGCCAAGCGGTGGACCTTTCGCCACGCCGCGGGCGATGAAGTCCGCCGCATGCAGCGGAAAGCTGGGCACCGGCCAGCGCTGCGGCAGCAAGGCCAGCTCGCGCCAGAGCGGGTCGTCAGTGCTAGAGCGAATCCCGTTTTGATAGAATCGGGCTTCGCTCTTTTCTCTTTGTGTGGTCGCATTTTCGGACGGCGAACCGGTATCCACTTCGCCTGAAAATGCTCTAGCGCCGGCGCGCGCCCAGGCGAGCATCACCCGGTCGAGATACGATTCGGCACCGAGCCGGTACAGCAGCACGCGCCGCTCATGCGCGCTCATCGCCGGCGAGACGATACGCCAGCCCACCGCCATGCTGCGCAGGCGGTGATGCTCGGCATTGGCGAGCCGCAGCCGCTCGTTCAGCCGGTCGGCATCCTCCGCGATCTGCACGGCAAGCGCGCCGAGGCGGCGCATCGGATCGGGCGATAGGCCCAGCGCCGATTCGATCGCCGCGAGGCGGCCGATGCTCGCAAGCTGGGCGACGCCGCCGAGGACGAGGGTCAGAATGCCGGCATCCGACATGATCGTGAGCGTCGGCGCGGCGAGCGGCGCGACCAGGAGCTTGACCACCTCCATGCGCACGCGCTCGCGCGACAGCCCGCACAAGCCTTCGCGCGCGACGATGCAGGCATTGAGCCCCGCCGTATCCGACTCGCCATCGCCATAGAGCGCATGAAAGCGGAAGAAGCGCAGGATGCGCAGATAGTCCTCGGCAATGCGGGTGGCCGGGTCGCCGATGAAACGCACGCGCCGCGCCCGCAAATCAGGCAGCCCGCGAACATAGTCGTGCACCTTGCCGTCGGGCGAGACCGACAGCGCATTGAAGGTGAAATCGCGGCGCTGGGCGTCCGCCAGCCAGTCGCGGCCAAAGGCGACGCGCGCTTTGCGGCCGAACGTCTCGACGTCCTCGCGCAGCGTCGTGACCTCGAAGGGATGGCCGTGGGCGACGATCGTCACCGTGCCGTGCTCGATGCCGGTCGGCACCGCCTTGAACCCTGCAGTGGTCGCCCGTCGCATCACGTCGTCGGGCAACGCGGTGGTTGCCAGATCGATATCGCCCGGCGGCTCGCCCATCAGGGCGTTACGCACGGCACCGCCGACGACCCGCGTTTCCTCGCCGTCGCCGTTGAGCACGCGGAGCACGTCGGCAAGCGGCGGCACGGCAAGCCAGCGCAGCCGGTCGGCGATCTCGACTGCCGTCATCGGTTTCGTCCGGGAACGAGCTGCCCGTCCTCCATATGGGCGGGCTCATAAGTGGAATAAGGCGGGGCGGCGCCGAACCGTGCCATCAGGATGAAGCTTCCGATGATGAGCACGGCGGCGGCAAGCGCCAGCCAGCCGACGACTCGGACATTCCAGGCATCGGAATCGAATATGCCCGACCGCGTTGCCCAGATAAAAACGGCATAAGCAGCGAAGGGAATGAGAAAGAGTGTGATTTCGATGAGAACCGGACGGATCATGATCGCTGAATATGTGCGCTAGGTGATCGCGCGGCCGCGCCGAAGCGTTGCGGGCTGCGCCGCGCGCGGTTAATCGGCCTTTGGCCTCCGGTCCGGCGCGTCATTCTTCGTACATCCGCTCATAGAGGTTGCGCAAAATTCCGGCGGTAACGCCCCAGATATAACGCTCGCCATAGGGCATGGCATAGAAGCGGCGCATGATGCCCTTCCACTCCTTGCTCTGCAGCGCGTGGTTCTCGGCATCCATGAGGAAAGCGAGCGGTACCTCGAAGACGTCGTCGACCTCCTGGGTGCTGAGCTTGAAGGCGTAGTGCGGCGCCACGCGGCCGACGAGCGGCAGGATGCGATAGCCGCTGAAGGTGAGATAAAGATCGAGATAGCCGATCGGCTCGACCAGCCGCGGGTCGAGCCCGATCTCCTCGTGCGCCTCGCGCAGTGCCGCTGCCGCCGGGCTTGCATCGCTGGGATCGATGCTGCCGCCGGGAAACGCGACCTGGCCGGCATGATTGGGCAGATGCGCGGTGCGCTGGGTGAGGATGACGCCGGGTTCTGTGCGGTCAACCACGGGAATCAGGACCGCCGCCGGCCGCACCGGGCGGACTTCCATCTGCTCCCACAGCAGCGGGTCGAGGTCGAGATCGCCGCGCACCGCCGGCTGGTTGGGGTCGGTCAGGGCTGCCGGCACTTCGAGCGTCAGTCGCGAGGCGGCGCGATCGAAGAAATCATGGCCGGAGGCCACCACCGGGGCCACGGCATCGTAACCTGTCATTCGCAATAGTCCCTCAGGCTGTCCGCGGGCGCCATGGGAAAGAACGCGTCCTGCGACGCGACGCCAAACATGCGGCGGCCATCGACCATCCTCTCTTCGCCCAATTCGACGAGGTCGTAGAACAGGGCCCGCGTCACCTTGGCCCACAGCCCCCGCCTGACATGAAGATAGGGTTTGAGGCCGCCGGTTCCCACTTCCGGATCGAAGCGCAGCGGATGATCGCCCCCGCAGGTGACCCAATCGTCGACATTGGTGCGGAAGTGCAGGATCTGGCCGGAGAGAGTCGTCCCGTTTTTTTCATCACCCTCCCTTGAAAGGGGAGGGTCGGATCGCTGCAAGCGATCCGGGGAGGGGTCGCGGGCCGCATCTTGACCCCCTCCCGGCGAGCCTTCGGTCGCCGACCTCCCCCTTTCCGGGGGAGGTGTTCCGGACGACGATGCGCCGGTCTGCTCCACCCGCATCTCGACGGCGAGGAACGGCGCGTCGTCGACCACGATCCCGCATTTCTCGACCGGCGTAACCAGAAAGTAGCGGTCGTCCTCACGCTTGAGCACCGAGGCGAAGAGCTTCACCAGGGCCGGCCGGCCGATCGGCGTCTTCTGGTAGAACCAGGTGCCGTCGGTGGCGATGCGCATGTCGATCTCGCCGCAATAGGGCGGATTCCACAGATGGACCGGCGGCGGCCCCTTCTTCACGGCGGTTTGCGCGGCGCTGGTGATGGAATCAAGCGCGGCCATGCTGCCCTGCCCTTCCTTCGCCATGGTTCGACCTACTGTGACAGTAGAGTAGCCGTTTGCAGTGATCCCAAGCCACTTGCTCGGCGCGGTTGATGCATACATCGCAGCAATGACCCGGTGTCATTACATGCCGATGCAAACGGGACAAGGAGAGCCCCGATGGGCGCAGCAAGCGGCGACAGTCTGGACCAGTTGCAGGATATGATCGTGCGCGCCGCGGAGACCACCGCGGTGCATGTGCGGTCGGCTAAGGCTGCCGTCAGTGCCGTGATCTTCGGTCAAGATCGTGTGATCGAGCATGCCCTGATCACAGTGCTGTCTGGCGGACACGCTTTGCTGGTCGGCGTCCCCGGCCTCGCCAAGACCAAGCTGGTCGATACGCTCGGGGTGGTGCTGGGCCTCGACGCCAAGCGCATCCAGTTCACGCCTGACCTGATGCCCTCGGACATTCTGGGCAGCGAAGTGCTGGAGGAAAGCGCAGCCGGCAAGCGCAATTTTCGCTTCATCGCGGGCCCGGTCTTCGCCCAGCTGCTGATGGCCGACGAGATTAACCGGGCTAGCCCGCGCACGCAGTCGGCGCTGCTGCAGGCGATGCAGGAGCAGCATGTCACCGTCGCCGGCATTCGCCATGACCTGCCCAAGCCGTTCCACGTGCTCGCGACCCAGAACCCGCTGGAGCAGGAGGGCACCTATCCGCTGCCGGAAGCCCAGCTCGATCGCTTTCTGATGGAAATCGACGTCGACTATCCCGACATCGAGGCCGAGCGACGCATCCTGTTCGATACCACCGGCGCCGAGGAGAACCGTCCTAAGCCGGCGATGACGGCCGAAGACCTGATGGCGGCGCAACGCCTGGTGCGCCGGTTGCCAGTCGGCGAGTCGGTCGTTGAAGCGATTCTCGCTTTGGTGCGTTCGGCGCGGCCGGGTTCAGACGCCGCCGAGGGTCGGCTGATCGCGTGGGGACCGAGCCCGCGCGCGAGCCAGGCGCTGATGCTCGCGGTGCGCGCCCGCGCCCTGCTCGACGGACGCTATGCGCCGTCGATCGATGATGTGCTGGCGCTCGCGGAACCGGTCCTGAAGCATCGCATGGCGCTGACCTTTGCCGCGCGCGCCGACGGCGAGACGATTCTCGGGGTCATCAGGCGACTGAAGGCGCTGATCGGATAATACGAATGGCGGCGTCCTCGGCTTCGACGCATGAAACCGCGGCACTCGGCAAAGCTGCCGGGACCAGCCGCGCGCTCGCCGACACCATGCCGCGGCTGATCCTCGAAGCGCGACGCGTGGCCGCAACGGTGATTCACGGTCTGCACGGACGCCGTCGGGCCGGGCCGGGAGAAAACTTCTGGCAATATCGCCGCTTCGTGTCCGGCGAGTCGGCGGCCTCGGTCGATTGGCGCCGCTCCGCGCGCGACGAGCACCTTTATGTTCGCGAGCGGGAATGGGAAGCCGCGCACACCATCTGGCTGTGGGCTGACCGCTCGCCCTCGATGGCGTTTTCTTCGCGGCTCGCTCCGGACAGCAAGCTCGAGCGCGCTTTGGTGATTCTGCTTGCGCTCGCCGAAGTGCTGGTGCAGGGCGGCGAGCGGGTCGGCATTCCCGGCCTGATGAATCCGACCGCGAGCCGAAACGTCATCGACAAGATCGGCCAGGCGATCGTCCACGATACGAGCGAGCGCACGAGTCTGCCGCCGAATTTTGCGCCGGCTCCGCTCTCGGAATTCGTGCTGCTGTCCGATCTGTGGAGCCCGATTGCCGGTATCCGCACCATGCTTGCCCGACTGTCGGCCGCCGGCGCGCAGGGGCATGTCGTGCAGGTCGTCGATCCGGCCGAGGAGACCTTCCCCTATTCCGGGCGTATCGAATTCGTCGAGCCGGAAGGTGGCGAGACCATCACCGCCGGACGCGCGGAAACTTGGCGGCGCGATTACGCGGCGCGGGTCGATCTCCATCGCAGTGAGATCCGGGCACAGGCCGACCGCTGCGGGCTGAGCTTCGTCGTCCACCGTACCGACCGGCCGGCGAGCGAGCTCCTGTTGCAACTGCACGCGCGGTTGTCGGCGGCGTTCGCCAGCGGGCGCGGGCGATTGGTCCTGGCGAGGTCCGCATGATCCCTGGCCTGCCGCTCGCTTTCGCCCAGCCGCTCGTTCTCATCGCGCTCGCCGGCCTTCCCTTGCTGTGGTGGCTGTTGCGTCTGGTGCCGCCGCGGCCGCGGCGGATCGCATTCCCGCCGACCCGCCTCTTGTTCGAGATCGCGCCGAAGGAGGAAACGCCGACCCGCACCCCGTGGTGGCTGACGCTGCTGCGGCTTTTACTCGCGGCTCTGATCATCATCGCGGCGGCTGGGCCGATGTGGAATCCGGCGGTGGTGACGGCCGGAAGTCGGGCCCCGCTGATGCTGCTGATCGACGATGGCTGGGCCGCAGCCTCGACGTGGAATGCGCGGATGCGGACGGCGCAAGATCTGATCGCGCAGGCGCAAGCCGACCGGCGTGGCGTCGCGCTGGTGCCGCTCTCCGATGCAGCACGCGACATTTCGCTGGAGACGGCGGACGCCGCCGAAGCGCAGCTTCGCCTCGTCAAGCCGAAGCCGCACGCGGTCGAGCGGTCGCAGATTTTGCCGGCGCTCGGACGCTTTGTCGCCGCAACGCCTGACCTTGAGATCGTGTGGCTTGCCGACTGGGTCGATCTCGGCAGCGCCGGTGATTTTACCGCGGGCCTTGCCAAGCTTATCAAGGGACGGCCGATCAAGGTGGTGATGGGCGGGCTGCCGCCGCCGCAGGCCCTTACCGGTGCCGAGAATCTGGCGGCGGGACTGAGCGTGAAGGTTTTGCGCGGAGCCGCGGGCGGGGAAGCGCACGGCATCGTGCGCGCGCTCGACCTTAAAGGATTGCCGCTCGGGCAGGCGGCATTCGCTTTCAACGGCAATGACCTCGAGACAAGCGCCCAGTTCGACCTGCCGACGGACATCCGCAACGATATCGCCCGTGTCGAGATCGCTGGCGAGCACTCGGCCGGAGCCGTCGAGCTGCTTGATAAGCGCTGGCGCCGCCGCACCGTCGGCGTGGTGACCGGGGCGACGGCCGATACGGCGCAGCCGCTTCTCGCCTCCACCTATTATCTCGCCCGCGCGCTCGGGCCTTTCGCCGATGTGCGCCTGGCGAAGCGGCAATCACCCGGTGATGCCGTGAGCCAGTTCATCGATCAGCACCTTCCCATGATCGTGTTGGCCGATGTCGGCAAAGTCGCTGGCGCAGCCCACGAGAAGCTTGCGCAATGGGTCGAGGACGGCGGCATGCTGGTGCGCTTTGCCGGGCCGCGCCTCGCCGCCTCCGGCGCCCCCGACGACGAGCTGGTGCCGGTGCGGCTGCGCCGCGGCGGACGCATTCTCGGCGGCAGCCTAAGCTGGGAACAGCCGCAGCAACTCGCGGCGTTTTCGCGCGATGGTCCGTTTGCCGGCATGGCGGTGCCGAACGACGTTACCGTCAGCCGCCAGGTCCTCGCCGAGCCCGACGCGATGCTCGCCGACCGGACCTGGGCGACGCTCGGCGACGGCACGCCGCTGGTGACGGCGGCGAAGCAGGGCCGCGGCATGATCGTGTTGTTCCATGTGACGGCGGATACCCGCTGGTCCGACCTGCCGCTGTCGGGAACCTTCGTCGACATGCTTAAGCGCATCGTCAATCTCGCCGGCACGGTAGAACGATCCGGCGCGGAGCAGGAGAAAGCTCTGGCGAACGAACGCAGCCGACCGACGGAGACGCTAGCGCCCGCGCGTATTCTCGACGGCTTCGGTGCTTTCGGTCCGCCGCCGCCAACCGCGCGGCCGGTTCTCGTCGGCTTTTCCGGGCGTGCCACCGCGGATAATCCGCCCGGATTCTATGGTCCGCCTGAAGGATTGCTCGCCATCAATACGCTGAAGTCTGTCGACCGGCTCCACCCGCTCGATCTCTCCGCGCTTAACGCGCAGGTCGCGCCCTTCCGCATGAGTGAGCCGCAGGATATGCGCGGGCCGATTTTCCTCGCGGCGCTTGCGCTGTGCCTGATCGATGCGCTGATCGTGTTCTTTCTCGCCGGCGGCATTGAGCGGTTGTTCCGGTGGCGGCGCGCGGCGGCCGCAGTCGTTATCGGCGTGGCGCTCGCGCTTGCCGTCGCGGCGCCGCAGCCCGCTCACGCCGACAAGGCAGCCGATGATTTTGCCATTCGTGCCACCAGCAAAACGCATCTCGCCTATATCATCACCGGCAATGCCGAGGTCGATGAGATCAGCCGCTCCGGCTTACAGAGCCTCACGCTGTTCCTCGCGCGGCGCACGGCGCTCGAAGCCGGCGAGCCCATCGGGGTCGATCCCGCGCGCGACGAGCTTGCCTTTTTCCCGTTGATCTACTGGCCGGTGGTGCCGGATGCGCCGAAGCCGTCGCCACAAGCGCTGGCCCGCATCGACACCTACATGAAGCAGGGCGGCACCATTCTGTTCGATACGCGCGACGCAATCGAAGCGCCGCCGGGCGTCGGCGGTGATACCAAGACGCCGGGCATGGTGGCGCTGCGCTCGATCCTGTCGTCGCTCGATATTCCCGAACTCGAGCCGGTGCCGGAGGAGCACGTGCTCACCAAGACGTTCTACCTGTTGCGCGACTTTCCGGGGCGCTTTACCGGCGGGCGCTTGTGGGTGGAAGCCTTGCCGGCCGCCAACAGCGAAGAGCAGGCCGAGCACCGCCCCGCGCGCGCCGGCGACGGCGTTTCTTCGATCATCATCACCTCGAACGATCTCGCCGGCGCCTGGGCGACGCGTCCCGACGGCCAGGCCATGCTGCCGCTGGTGCCCGACGAGCCGCGCCAGCGCGAATTCGCGTTCCGCGCCGGCGTCAATATCGTGATGTACACGCTCACCGGTAACTACAAGGCTGACCAGGTGCACGCCCCCGCGCTGATCGATCGGCTCGGCCAGTAGCCGGGCACGTAGACCGATTACCTGTGTGCCGACAGCGCGCGGGTCGCCGCACGTTCGCTGAAACCTACGTATCAGTTAACGGTAACGGGGGGTGGCGGCGGTGGTTGCAGTGGGGGAATCGTTTGAATTGATTGGGACGAACGCTGAGAGAAATTGTTGGTGATCGTGTACAACGTATCCCACTGGATCGGATCGTCTTCCCGATGGCGGCGGATCAACGGCTTGTCCTTGCCGCCGAAATAGAAGCGCAGGCCGCCCCAGACGCCTTCGAATTCTTCGGTACCAATGCGGCCTTCGACAAAGGCTGACGCCATCACCCCGCCGCCGAGCGGCAATGCCAATTCACTCCCCACCGCAAAGGCATTCTTGTCGCCGAGATAGCGGTGCCCGACATAAGCATCCCAGTTTTCGGTCAGGTAATATTTAAGGTTGACCTGATCGAAGAATCGCGTCGCCACGTCGTATGACTGAACGAATGTCGTCGTTGTAATAGCGCCAGCGATATTGATGGCGGCCGGCACGGTCGTCGTGAGCGTGGTGATTTGCGACGTCGCGCTGCCGAATTCGGCACCCACAATGCCTTGCAAGGTCCACGGGCCCCAATACAGCTCGCCCTCGGCCGCAGCTAACGTCGCGGCGACGCCGCCGAACTCATTCCAGTTGGTATAGCTGACATAAGCGCCGATCAGTCCC
>CAZTTL010000112.1:9012-10724 GCA_964616635.1 uncultured Rhodoplanes sp.
CCCGAGGCGCTGCATGCCGAACTCGGCGAGCGTGATCCCGCGGCTGCCGCGCGGCTCAGCCCGCGCGACCGCATTCGCATCGCCCGCGCGCTCGAAGTGATCGAGGCGACCGGCCGGTCGCTCGCCGACTGGCATCAGGAAGGCGCTGCGCCCATTCTCGATCCTTGTCGCGCAATCAAGCTTTTCCTCGCGCCGCAACGCTCCACGCTTTATGCCCGCATCGATGCACGCTTCGCGCAGATGCTCGCGGCCGGCGCGCTCGACGAGGTGCGCCGGCTTGCCGATCGCGGTCTTGATCCGCTGCTGCCGGCGATGAAGGCGCATGGCGTGCCCTGGATGATCCGGCATTTGCGCGGAGAGATGACACTGGCCGAGGCCGCCACGCAGGCGAAGGCGGACACGCGGCATTATGCCAAGCGCCAGTTCACCTGGTTCCGCCATCAGCTGTCCGACTGGCCGCAGGTGGCACCCGAAGCCGCGGCCGAATTCGTCTTGCAGGCGCTCGCCGGCTGAAGCCCACGCTAGGCTGCGATCGCTGTCAGCGGCTCACTTCAGCAGGCCGCTGAAGAGCTGATAGAAGGTGACCATCACCTCGACGACGATCAGCAGCACGATCGTCGCCTCCAGTCGCACGCTGCGATTTGCGTCCATGATATCGGCGAGCGCGTGCGCGGTTTCGTCGATCAGCCGCAGCTTGCGCTCGAGACCGAGCACGCGTTCCTTCAATTCGTAGTCGTCGGCAAGCCGCGCATAGAGTCGCTCGAATTCCGGATGGTCCCACAGAATATCGGGCTTCTCCACCACCTCGACCCGGCCCGATAGCCGGTGATGGGCGAGCAAAGCCTGGCCAATAGTGCGCAGGATCTCTCGCCGGTTGGACGGCGAACGTCCGGTGCGGGCAAGCTGCGCCGCAAACGGCTCGACGACCTCGATCACCTTGCCGATCTCGCGCTCGTCGCGGGCGAGCGCCACGTTCTTGGCCAGCGCATCAGCGATGACGAGGAGATGCGGCGCGCTGAGCTCGCGGATGGTGATCGGGCCGCCCGGGGTAATCTGCTCCTCCCGTTCGGGGGCGATGTCGATCACCGCGGCTTCGTCCTCGACATGCGCGAACGGGGTGACGATGCGCGCGCCCAGGCCGCGCACCACATCGTCTTCCTCGACCGGTGACAGCCCGATCAGCACCGCGACGCCAAAGCGGAACAGCACGGCGTAGCCAGTCGCCCCGACCCGGAAGGCGAGGGGAGTGGTCGCGATGACGTCGCTGCGTTCGAGCCCGGTCGTGTCGATGCGTTCGCCGAGCAGCAATGCGCGCGCGGTCAGCCGTATTCCTGCCGCCGCTGCGGGCGGGCTTGATCTGGCGCTCATCGGCGCATCGGCCTTGGGCGACCCGGTCTCGGCTGCTTCAGTCATAGGCACATCGTAGGACAAATTGCCGACCGTCTCTTGAAAAAAGCTAGGCTGCTCCCCTGGGTTGCAGTGGAAAGATCAGCGCTCCCCGCCTTCGGGCATGCGGGATGGGCTGACCAATCTACCGGGCGCGAATGACCGGATGGCAACGGCTCGCGTCGAAGCCCGCCGGTCGTCGCTCGACGAAAGAAGAAAGACCCGCGAATAAAAAAAACCCCGGGCTTTTGACCCGGGGTTTCAAGTTTGAGAAGGAGAGACTGCTCAGTACTCAAGAACGCTATCAGTACCTCGCTACGACAGGC
>CAZTTL010000113.1:0-10692 GCA_964616635.1 uncultured Rhodoplanes sp.
AGAATCCGAACCATCATTCCGCGTGTGCCACCCGGCGAAAAGATCGGGCGAAATTTTAAAGTGCATCGGAGGAATTTGCGCCGCGGGCCCTTGGCCGGCGCGTCTCCCATGGTTATTGCCCCTATTTGGGCAGTTTCCTCGGTGCTGGTCGGGCCTTACCTGCGCAAGTTCGGGTATTCATGTCCTCGTCCCTGATGCTGTCGACCGCGACACGCGGTCGGCGCCAAGGATAATTCAACTGATGTTTCATGTGGATCTGGCTTGCCGGTGCCGGATTACTGACGCTGCCTGCGGTGGGCAAATTCCTCCGAATCGGCTTATAAATGCGATTAATTGCAGGGACCTGGAACAAAGTATCGCCATGCGGATTTTTGGATAGTGCTCTTTTGCACGCCCGTGGCCCGAGAGAATGACTACCGCCGTACCGAACTTTGGCTTTATCTTGAGAAGGATCAGCGGCCACCGCAGAGCTTCGCCCAGTTTGCGAGCGCGACCGTGTTGCGCGAAACTTACATGACCTTTGCCTACTGGACGGCCCTGATTTCCGTCGGCATGTGGGTTATTGCGGCGATCTTTGGTGTGCTTGGCTGGTAATTGTCTGATCGGCAGACCCCCGAGCCGATTGATGATTTTGCCGTCGGCGCTTGGTGGCACCGACGGGACGCCGCTGTCCTCGGACGAAAGAGCGGTGCTAGAATCCGGGGTGTCGGTAAGATGGTCTGGTGGACAACCGCTTTCCGACGCGCGGCCCGGCGCAGCGCTGGAAGGTTCGACCAAGGAGGATTTGCAAGGAGGATTAGTAATGCCACGTAGCCTGCTCGTGGTCGATGACGAGCCCAATATCCTGCTTTGTCTCGAATTCCTGATGAAAAAGGAGGGCCACGACGTGCGCATCGCCCGCGATGGGGAGGAGGCACTTGCCGAAATCAGCAAATCTCCGCCGGACCTCGTCCTGCTCGATGTCATGATGCCGAAGCGTAACGGCTTCGACGTATGTGAGACCATCCGCGCCAATCCGGATTGGAAGGACATGCGGGTCGTGATGTTGACCGCGAAGGGGCGCGACGTCGAGCGGGAAAAGGGCTTCGCGGCGGGTGCTGACGATTACATTACCAAGCCGTTTTCCACGCGGGACGTCGTCGAGCGGGTGAATGGATGGCTCGGCGTCGCCCGCGCCTGACGCGTCACAGGGCACGCTGATGCGGGCGGCGGTCGCGATAGCCATCATTCTGGGCGGACTGTCGCTTGTTGCCTTCATTTTGTCCGGGATCGCGGTCTGGCAGGGCGGGGCAGGCCCTGCCACGCTCGGTGCCGATTTGTCGGTTGCTTTCCTCGTAGTACTGGCGCTCGCTGCGATCGCATTCGGGCTTTTCTCGGCGAGGCTGCTGCGGCCGCTTGCCCAGCTGAAGGTCGAGCTGTCGATGCGCGCGCAGACGCCCGTCGACCGCCCCATCGAAGTGGCACCCGCTCACTGGCTCGATGGGCTGCCGGCCGCGGCAGAGGCGCTACGCAACGCCCTGCAGACGGCGCGCAGTGACACCGAAATAGTCGTCGCGAGCGCGACGCAACGCGCCGAAGAGCAGAAAAGCCGGCTCGAAGCAATCCTGCTCGACCTCTCCGAGGGGGTGATCGTCTGCAATCTTGATCATCGCGTGCTCCTCTATAATCAGGCCGCCGTGCGCATCCTCGGCGCGACCGAAGCACTCGGGCTTGATCGCTCATTGTCCGCGCTGCTTGCCCCCGCGCCTATTCTGCACGCACTTGAACTGCTGCAGGCCGACACGATTGCCACGGAGGCGGGCCACAATGCGGCGTTCGGGCGGGGGCCGGCCGGAGACGGGATGACCCGGCGTCTTGTCTGCGACACGATCAATCACGAGTCGCTGCTTCAGGCTCGCTTGAGCCTGGTGCGGGAGGTTTCCGGCGCGGTGTCCGGTTATGTGCTCACATTTGCCGATGCCGGCGCCGAGCTTGAAAGTCTGGCGCAGCGCGAAAAGCTGTTGCGTGAGGTGACGCAGGAGTGGCGGCGGCCGCTGGCAAGCCTGACCGCGGCTGCGGAGATGCTGGCCGAGCAGGAGGCGCTCTCCACCGGCGAACGGCTGCAACTCGAGACGGTGGTCGGCAACGAGGTGCAGGCGATCAACCAGCGCTTCGCGGAACTGACGCGCCGATATGACCGGCTGGCAGCGGGGGCGTGGCCGCTCGCCGATATCCATTCGGTCGATCTGTTCCACGTCGTTTCCCGGCATCTCGCCGCGACGGATGGCCTTGTGGTCACCCCGGTCGGCGTGCCGGTCTGGGTGTTCGCCGACAGCCATTCGCTGTTGCTGGCGCTCGAACACGTGATCCGCGCCATTGCTGCCTATAATGGCAAACGGACCTTCGACCTTGGCGTCGTGCCGGGCCGCTCCCACGGCTATGTGGAGGTGACCTGGGTCGGTGATCCGATTCCGTCGACCGTCGTTGAAGATTGGCTCGTCGAGCCCCTGCCGGGCGCAGTCGGAAACCGGACGCTGGGCGACATGATCGAGCAGCATGCAAGCGAGCTTTGGAGTCAGGCGCTGCCGGAGGGCCGCGCCTGCCTGCGGCTGCCGCTTCGTGCCGTCGAGCGCGCCGCGCATCCCGCTCCAGCGGGCGAGCGCTCGGAACGGGTGCCGCCGTGGTCGGAATTCTACGACTTCGACCTGTTCGGGGGCTCGAGCGGAGCACTCAACGACACGCCGCTGCGCAAGCTGACCTTTGTCGTATTCGCTTCCGAAGCGACCGGCTTGCGACCCTTTGAAGGCGACGAGCTGGTTTCGCTCGGCGCCGTTCGCGTTGTCAATGGCCGCGTTCTCACCGGGGAGACCTTTGAGCGGCTGATCAATCCCGGCCGCGGCATACCGGCGGCAACGAGCCGCATTCACGGCATCACGGCCGATATGGTGCGTGACAAGCCGCCGCCGCCGGTGGTGGTAACCCAGTTCAAAGGCTTTGTCGGCGATGCCGTGCTGGTCGCCTATAATGCCGCCGTCGACATGGCCTTCCTGCAGCGCGGCGCGAAAGCGGCGAGCATCTCTTTCAGTAATCCGGTGCTCGATGCGCTGTTGCTGTCGATCTATCTGCAGGAGGACATCTCGGGTTTCTCGCTGACGGCAGCCGCCGCCCGCATGGGGATCGAGGTTGCGGGCCGCCACACGGCACTCGGCGATGCGATGCTGACCGCCGCGATTTTCGTCAAGCTGCTGGACCTGCTCGAAGCGCGCGCGATCACGACCTTCGGACAGGCGCTCCACATCTCGAAATGGATGATGGACCAGCGCCGTCAACAGGCAGCGCTTAAATGATTTTGCTAGAATACGGGCCTAGCTTTTTCCCGAATCGATAAGTTTTGGTGCGATGTTAGGTGAATACGGTTGGTGTTGGTGAATAAGCCTCGTTGCGTGAATGGCAGGCGACAACAGCGGCGGCCGCTTTGATGGTCGCCGCCAAAATTATCGATCTCGGACAGTTCGCGGGAGGTCGGACATGGTGCGGCAAGGTTTGACCGGCGAACGTCTGTTGGCGCTGTTTCTCCTCGGCCTCGTCTTGCTGCTGCCGCCGCTGATCGGCGTCTTCGACAAGCCGGTTCTCATCGGCGGCATTCCGCTGCTCTACCTCTATTTATTTGTCGCTTGGGGCGGATTGATCGCATTGACGGCGCTGGTGGTGGAACGGCCGGCGTCCAAGAATGATGTCGCAGCAGGCGAGCCGAGCGCGACTGGCACCGGCGCCGACGGCGCTGCCGCCACCGCCGGCGGCGCGGGTACGTCCGGGGGCTGAGCCATGCTGACCGGACTCACCATCGTTACCGTCTCGCTGCTCTATCTCTCTTTGCTGTTCGCCATTGCCTATGTCGGCGACCGCCGGGCCGGCCAGGGCCGCAGCATCATTGCGAGTCCTTACATCTATGCGCTGTCGATCGCCGTCTACTGTACGGCCTGGACTTTCTACGGCAGCGTTGGCCGCGCTGCTTCTGGCGGCGTCGGCTTCCTGCCGATCTATCTCGGGCCGACCCTCGTTTTCGCCCTCGGCTGGTTCCTGATCCGCAAGATCATTCGCATCAGCAAGATCAACCGCATCACCTCGATCGCCGACTTCATCGCCTCGCGTTACGGCAAGAGCTATTACCTCGGCGGCCTGGTGACGATCATCGCCGTCGTCGGCATCATGCCGTATATCTCGCTGCAGCTAAAGGCGATCTCGACCAGCTTCACGGTGCTGCTGCACTATCCGGCGATCGTGATGCCGACGAATCTCGGCTCGATTCCGGTGCTGCATGACACCGCGCTCTATGTCGCGCTGATCATGGCGGCCTTCGCCATCCTGTTCGGCACGCGCCATATCGATGCGAGCGAGCGGCACGAAGGGATGGTGGCGGCCATCGCGTTCGAGTCGGTGGTGAAGGCGGCGGCCTTTGTTGCCGTCGGGGTTTTTGTCACTTACAAGCTTTATGGCGGCTTCGGTGACGTCTTCGCGCACGCGGCCGCCAATCCCGCTTTGCAAAAGCTTTTTACTCTGTCGGCTGCTGGCGGCGATCCCGGCTGGATCGCGGTGATCCTGCTGTCGATGGCGGCAATCATCGTGCTGCCGCGCCAGTTCCAGGTGCTGGTGGTGGAGAATGTCGACGAGCGCCATGTCAGGAAGGCGATCTGGCTGTTTCCGCTCTATCTGTTTGTCATCAACCTGTTCGTATTGCCGATCGCCTTTGGTGGCCTCCTCGAATTTCCCGACCACTCGGTCAATGCCGATACCTTCGTGCTGGCCCTGCCGATGAAGGAACATCACCAGGCGATCGCACTGTTCGTCTTCATCGGCGGGCTGTCGGCGGCCACCGGCATGATCGTGGTCGAGACCATCGCGCTCGCCACCATGGTCTCGAACGACCTGGTGATGCCGATCCTGCTGCGCCTCGGCCGTCTGTATCTATCGGAGCGCAAGGACCTCACCGGCGTTGTGCGGGCGATCCGCCGCGGCGCCATCATTTTCGTGATCCTGCTCGGTTACGTCTATGTGCGGCTGATCGGCGAATCTTACGCGCTGGTTTCGATCGGGCTGATGTCCTTTGTCGCGGCGGCCCAGTTCGTTCCGCCGCTGGTCGGCGGCATTCTATGGAAAGGTGCAACGAAGCCGGGCGCATTTGCCGGCCTCAGCGCCGGTTTTCTGGTGTGGGTCTATACGCTGCTGCTGCCGTCCTTCGCCCGCTCGGGCTGGATCGGCGCCGACTTTCTTCAGAACGGCCCGTGGGGCCTCGATCTCCTTAATCCCCACCGCCTGCTGGGACTCCAAGGGCTCGATCCGGTCGCGCATGCACTGTTCTGGACGATGGTGTTCAATATCGGCCTCTACGTCGCGGTTTCGCTGGTGACGACACAGTCGATGATCGAGCGTAGCCAGGCGGTGCAATTCGTCGACGTGTTCAAGCGCACCGCCGAAGGGGCGCGCATCTGGCGCGGCAGTGCCACCATCGGCGACCTGCGGCGGCTGATGAACCGGTTCATTGGGGAGGTCTCGGCGCAGCTCGCGTGGCGCCGCTTTGAGCTTGAAAAAGGCCGCCGGCTCGACGATGCGCATGCCGCGGATGCCGCGATCGTGCAGCATGCCGAACGCCAGCTTGCCGGCGCGATCGGCGCCGCCTCGGCGCGCATCATGATCGCCTCGGTGCTGCGCGAGGAGATGCACGATATCGACGAGGTCATGCAGATACTCGACGAGGCTTCGCAGCTTGTGGTCTACAGCCGGCAGCTTGAAGAGAAATCGCGTGAGCTCGAGGCGGCGAGTGCCGAATTGCGGGCGGCCAATGAGCGGCTCAAGGAGCTCGACAAGCTCAAGGACGATTTCGTGTCCACCGTCAGCCACGAGCTGCGCACGCCGCTGACCTCGATCCGCTCTTTCAGCGAAATCGTCCACGACAATCCCGACCTCGACGGTGACCAGCGTCAGGAGTTTCTTGGCCTCATCGTGCAGGAAAGCGAACGGCTGACGCGGCTCATCAATGAAGTCCTCGACCTCGCCAAGATGGAGGCCGGCAAGGCCGAGTGGCACATGCAGGCGATCGCGCCGAAGCAGGTCATCGCCAGCGCGCTCGCGGCCATGGCGGGTCTCGTCGCGAAGAATCCACGCATCAGGCTGGAGACGCGCATCGCCGACGATCTTCCGCCGGTGTTCGTCGATGCCGACCGGCTGACCCAGGTGCTGGTCAATCTGATTTCCAACGCGGTCAAGTTCTGCGATCGCGACGCGGGACTCGTCGTGATCGCCGCGCGGACGGAGGCCGGGGGATTGCGCGTCGATGTCAGCGACAACGGCATCGGCATCGCGAAAAAGGAGCACAAGAAGATATTCGAGCGGTTCCAGCAGGTGGGCGATACGCTGATCGACAAGCCACAGGGCACCGGGCTCGGCCTGCCGATCTGCCTGCACATTCTCGAACGGTTCGGCGGAAAAATCTGGGTCAAGAGCGACATCGGCAAGGGCGCGACCTTCTCGTTCCGTATTCCCGCCGCCGATCAGGCAGAAGGTCGCAAAGGCATCACACCGGAACCCGCAGTGGCCTGAGCGCCTTAGAGCATTTTCCGGCGAAGTGGACGCCGGTTCGCCGTAGAAAATGCGACCACTTAAAGAGAAGCAGAGCGAATTCCGATTCTGTCAGATCGGAATTCGCTCTGCTCGGGCGAACCTGCCCTTAACCGCGAACGATCGGGTTGTCACGGCAGTGCGGTCGTCTGCTCTGTCTGGGCGCGAAGCAGCCCAATAAACTTGTTACGCTTCCATTCTCCGTTCACGTTCCCAAGCGAAGGAGACGCCAATGGCACCGCCACTCGAACCCCGAAAAAACGGGGTCGCGATTCCGTTGCCAGACGACGCCGATCTTGCACCGGACATCCGGCAGCGCTTAGCGCAGTTGCCGCCGCTCAACAATTTGCGGATGTTCGCCAACGTACCGCAATGCTTTCTGTCGATTACCGCCCTGATCGACCAGCTCTTTCACGAAGGCAAGATCGACCCAAAGCTGCGCGAATACATGTATCTGCGGATCGCGATCAAATACGGGCTCTACTACGAATACCGGCACAATCTTCTGTTCTCAGAGCAGCTCGGGATGACCGGCTCCGAGATTGCGGCGCTGCGATCCGACGGACCGGTCGACAAGCTCAGCGATGATGGCAATCTGGTTTGCGCGGCTGCCGAGGAGATCACCGAGAATTTTTCGGTCGGCGACGAGACGCTCAGCGCTCTGGTCGATCGCTTCGGCAAGGACGGGGCGTGCGAGATTATTCTGCTGGTGTCGTGGTTCAACTGTCTCATTCGCTACGTCGAATCGACGCGTGTTCCCTATGAAACGGACCTCGCCGGCATCATCAAGGGCGGCGCCCCGTTGAAACTAAGGTGAACTGGCCGTGGTCGGCTCAGCCTGATGTGAGCGGCATCACCTTATTGCGTCCGCAACGTCCGCCGGCCACGCGGACCGCGGTCAGGCCGGCTTGGGCTCGAGCGCGCGCGGGTGGCCGCCCGCATGCCAATGCGCCTCGATCTCCTCCAGCGTATGTCCCTTGGTCTCGGGCACGAGCGTCCAGGTGAAAACGAGCGCGACAGCGGTGAGCACGGCATAGGTCCAGAATGTCGCCGAGGTGCCGATGGCATCGACCAGGGTCAGGAAGGTGAGCGCCACCAGCAGGTTGGTGGCCCAGTTGGTCAGCGTCGCGACGCTCATCGCCAGCCCGCGGACCTCTTGCGGATAGATTTCAGCGATGAGCAGCCAGAACACCGGGCCTAACCCGATCGCGAAGAAGCCGACATAGGTCATCAGGCCTGCGGCCGTGATCCAGCCGGTCATGCCGCCGTCGCCGTGCCACAGAAAGCCGGCACCGAGCACGACCAGGCTGACCATCATGCCGGCCTCGCCGACCAGCAGGAGCGGGCGGCGGCCGGCGCGATCGATCAGCCAGAGTGCGACCAGCGTCAGGGCCACGTTGACAATGCCGACGCCAAGTGTGGCGAAGATCGCGGCTTCCGCCGAGCCGAAGCCGGCAAACTGGAAGATCGTCGGCGCGTAATAGATCACCGTGTTGATGCCGGTGACCTGCTGCAACGCGGCGAGCGCGATGCCGATGATCAGTGGCAGGCGAAACTGCGGCTGCAGCAGGATCGCATAGCCGGTCTGCGGCCGCGCGACATTGGTGCTGATCTCCTCGAGTTCGGCGTCGACGCCGGCCGTCGAGCCGCGGATGCGGGCGAGCGCGCGTTCCGCCTCATTGCGGCGGCCTTCCATCATCAGCCAGCGCGGGCTCGACGGCATCAACACGATGCCGATGCCAAGTGCGAATGCCGGAACGACGCCGACGCCGAACATCCAGCGCCAGCCACCTTCATGGGCGAAGGCATAGTCGGTGAGGTAGGAGCCCAGGATTCCCACCGTGACCGCGACCTGGTTGAGCGAGACCAGCGCGCCGCGAATCTTCGCCGGGGCGATCTCCGAGAGATAGAGCGGCGTGACGAAGGAGGCGACGCCGATCGCGCTGCCGATGAACAGCCGGGCGGCGATCAGCCATTCTACCGATTGGGCGAACGCAGCCGCCAGCGAGCCGACGAAGAACATGCCGGCGGTCACGACGATCAGGCGGCGGCGGCCATAGCGGTCGGCGAGGGGGCCGCCGACGATCGCGCCGATGGCGGCACCCAGAAGCGCAATGCTGGTGACGACCTCCTGCAGGCCGGAGGTCAGCGAGAAATCCTTTTTGAGATAAAGAATCGCCCCGGAAATGGCGCCGGTATCGAAGCCGAACAGCATGCCGCCGATGGCGCCGACCAGCGCAACCACATAGATGAAAGGCATTGGTGTGCTCTGTTTTTGCTGACGATTAGTGTGCTTTGTCCGGGATGACGAGTTGCGCGCCCTTCACCCCCATGTAGACCGCGAGGATGCGCACCGGCTCCGTGCCGTTATTGATGCCGAGATGGGGAACTGCCATCGCCTCCAGGAAGGCATCGCCCTTGCGATAGGTACGGCTGCCGTGGTCGCGATAGTCGACCGTGACCTCGCCGTCGAGGATATAGGCGAACAGCGGCACGCCGTGACGATGGACGATGGTTTTGCCGCCCGGTGCGATCGTCACGATTTCCGCCGTGACCTGCGCCGGCCCGTTGGCCGGGTAATGGATCGTCTCACCGACGACGGTCTTTCCGGTCGACAGCAGAATCTTCGCGGGATAGCCGTGCGGTGGCTCGGCAGCGTCGCGCGCGATCGCTCCGGGGGCAGCGAGCAGAGCGAATGTGAAAAGGCAGGAATATGCGAGTGTAGATCGGTGCATTGACATCATCCTATCGCTTGACCCTGTCCATCATGTAACAGGCGGCGACGATCGATCGGCTCGGGCTGGTGCCGTTGTGGACGCAGCATTTCTCCATTCGGTCGGGCGCCACCAGGGTGATGCGGAAATATCCGTCCTGGTCGGCGCCGAGGATCGACTTGTTGTCGGCCGCAAGCGCCCAGGCGAAGGGCTCTTTGGTGTCGGCCACGGTCGATGAAGAGTGACCCCAGGCCACTGAACCGTCCTGGCCCTCCACCACATGCGTTGCCTCGATCTCGCGCAGGCGCGGCGCATCCGTCGGGGCTTGCGCGCCGGGATGGTAAGGATTGTTGCCGAACACGACCGCCTTGCTCTTTCCTGTCCAGGTGCCCTTGAGATCGGGAATGGCGGGCTGCGATTGCGCAGGCGCGGTGCCGGCGCCGGCAAGAAGCAGCGGAAGGGCGAGTGCAGCGGCGGCAAGCGCCGATGTCGGGACACGGCATTTCATGGTTGTTCTCCCGGCGTTTGCAATTCACGCCACCACAGTGTGCCCAGGCGCCGGGCGGCTGCGCGTCGAATCGCTTGTAGGCTGCGACTCTAGCGCGAAGCGTTGTCAGCGGCAGATGAATTTGCGGTGTCGTTCGGGTCCCACGGAGGTAACCGGCGCTGATTTGGAAAACGGTCGCACGTTTCAGAACCGCTCGACCCAGGGACGCAGCTCGACCTCCCAGGTCCAGGCGCTGCGATCCTGGCGCAAAACGTCGAGATAGGCCCGCGCAATCGCGTCGGGATCAAGCATCGAGTCGGGCGCGTTGGGCGGCTCGCTGCGGCCCGGATTGCGGATCGCGCCGTCGATGACGAAATGTGCGATGTGAATGCCCTGCGGCGCGAGTTCGCGCGCCAAGCTTTGGGCAAGGCCGCGCAGCGCAAACTTGCCCATGGCGAAGGGCGCAGATTGGGCATAACCCTTCACGCTTGCCGACGCGCCGGTGAAGAGAATGGCGCCGCGTTTTTTCGCCAGCATCCGCCGCGCGGCGACCTGCGCCACCAGGAAGCCGCCATAGGCGGTGACGGCGAGCGCTTGCGCCACCGCCTCGCGATCGAGCTCGACAAACGGGCCGCGGGCGCGCGCGCTCGCATTGTAGACGACGACCTCCGGGGCGCCGCCGAGCGCGTTTTCCATCGACTCGAACAACGCATCGACCTCGTCGGGCTCGGTCGCATCGCAAGGATAGACGAGGCCGTCGGTCTCCATCGCGAGCGGATGCAGCTTGCCGACATCGCGCGCGGCAAGGCCGATGCGCATGGCCCCCTCGCGGTGAAACAGCCGCGCCAGCGATGCGCTCAGCCCGCTGCCGGCGCCGACGATCAGCGCGCTCTTGTA
>CAZTTL010000114.1:0-10668 GCA_964616635.1 uncultured Rhodoplanes sp.
TCAAAGAGAAATAGAGCGAATTCCGATTCTGTTAGAACGGAATTTGCTCTAGAGCGCGATCGTTTGAAATTGAATCGATCGCGCTCTTTATCTCCTTGTTTTATCGCATGCTCTTTTCCGAAAAGTCTGCAACTTTTCGGGATCCTGCTCTGAGATCATGCTCTACGCATGTGCCCGGAAACGGCGCAGCCGCTCACGCAGCGTTGGCCCGCTTTTCGCCGGCGCCGCCGGCGGGATTGCATACTGCGGACTTGTCCCGATCGTCTCGGTGATCGGCTCAAGCGCCGACATCACCCGTTCCGGCGGGAAGGTAACGATCACCTCGGTACCCTCGCGCAGCTTGGATTTGAGGGTGAAGGTGCCGCCATGCAGATCGATGATGCTCTTGACGATCGGCAGCCCGAGACCGGCGCCCTGCTCGGCCGATTTAATCGCATTCGACCCCTGGCCGAAGGAATCGAGCACGATCGGGATTTCTTCCTCGGGAATGCCGGGTCCGGTGTCGCGCACGCTGAGATATTGGCCGCCGCCATGGGTCCAGCCGACCTTGAGCCTGATGTCGCCGCCCTGCGGCGTGAACTTGATGGCGTTGGAAAGCAGGTTCAGGCACACCTGCCGCACCGCGCGCTCATCGACCCACAGCTTGGGCATGTCGGGCTCGAAGCTCTCACGAATGGTGATGCCGCGCTTGCGTGCCCTGAGCTTGAGCAGGTGATGGCACTCTTCGGCCGTCTGGGCGAGACCAACCATCTCCTCGTTGAGCTCATAGCGGCCGGCCTCGATGCGCGAGAGGTCGAGAATCTCGTTGATCAGATTGAGCAGGTGAACGCCGGAATTATGGATGTCGTTGGAATAGTCCTTGTAGACGGCGACAGTATGCGGCCCGAAAATCTCGTTCTTCATCACTTCGGAGAAGCCGAGAATAGCGTTGAGCGGGGTGCGCAGCTCATGGCTCATCTGCGCGAGGAAGCGAGACTTGGCGATATTGGCCGCCTCGGCACGCCGGCGCGCTTCGTCTGATTTCGCCTTCGCCTGCTCAAGCTCGCCGAACAGCGCGTCCTTCTCGGCGCGCGCTTCGAGGGCGGCGAGGTTCGAGCTGTAGATGCGGTAGGACAACAGCACGAAATAGCACTGCGCGGTGATCGCCATTGCGGCCAGGATGTAGTGGTGGACCGTGCCGCCAAGAATGAACTTCAACACAACCGCGATCGTGACCGGAACCGTGGCCGCGAGCACCGCGGTCGGCAGGCTTGACGCCAGCATGCTCGCGATCGCAACGACGAGCAGCATGATGAACAGGTTGAACGTCGACGACGTCTCATAGGACTCCACCGGCTGCACCAACAGGAAGATCCAGGCCATGCCGAAAAGGAGGTCGAGCAGAACAAACCGCAAACGCCAGACCTGGAGGTCGGCGCCAGCCGTATAGCTGGCGAGAAATTTCCGGCAGGCGATGACGATGACCCCATGGATCGCCAGCACGGCCACGAGCCACAAGCTGGCGATGACGGGTCCTGCCCACAGGCTAGAGAGGATACCGATCGAGCCGACGAGCAGGAGGATCACCAGCGACCCCGACAGGCGATTCTGGGCATACTGGCGCAGCAGCTCGGCATCGAACGCGGGCCGGGTGCCCGTCGTCGACGTCAAGCGGTCACGTGCCTCCCTGACGCGCCGGGAGGCGATGCGTCGACGCGCAAGCTTGGAAGCCTCCGCAGGCGAGGAAGCCTCCTGGTGCTCCGCCGTGGCGAGTGTCATCCGGGCCCTCGCTTGAATTTGCGGGCCCAGATTGTCGCAAAATCCTTAAATCAGGCTTAGGCCGAACCGCAGAACTCGGTAAACTCGGGGTGCCGTTCCACCCCGCGTGAAGTCGGACTAACTCCATGAAACTTTACGATAATCGCCGTGCTCCCAATCCGCGCAGGGTCCGGATCTTCCTCGCTGAAAAGGAGATGAGCGTGCCGACGGAAGAGGTCGACCTCGGCGCGCTGGCGCACAAGGCCGAGGCCTTCACCGCGGTCAATCCGTTCCAGCGGGTGCCGGCGCTGCTGCTCGACAATGGCACGGTGCTGACCGAAGCGATCGCGATCTGCCGCTATCTCGAATGGCTGCAGCCGGAACCGGTGCTGCTCGGGCGCCCCGGCATCGAGGCTGCCACGGTCGAGATGTGGGAGCAGCGGATGGAGCACTACCTCATGCACACGGTGACGCAGGTTTTCCGCCATCTCCATCCGGCGA
Organism: uncultured Rhodoplanes sp.; assembly: GCA_964616635.1. Classification (GTDB taxonomy): domain Bacteria; phylum Pseudomonadota; class Alphaproteobacteria; order Rhizobiales; family Xanthobacteraceae; genus Rhodoplanes. The sequence continues at coordinate 2,239 of CAZTTL010000114.1, forward strand.
TGAAGATCATGGAGGCTCCCCAGATCGCCGCCTGGGGCGAGGCGAACAAGGCGCGGGTTTTCGAGTGCCTGCGCGTGCTCGACCGGGAGCTTGCTGGACGCGCATTTATCGCCGGAGATAGCTTCTCGGTGGCCGATATTACGGCGCTTGCCGCCGTCGACTGGATGAAGCCGGGGCGACTGGAGGTGCCTGCAGAGCTTTCCCATATCCGCCGCTGGTATGCCGAGGTCTCGGCGCGACCAAGTGCATCCGCCTGACCGGGGTGGCACGGCGTAAGGCTATCGCCGGCGCGGCCAGGATCGTTTCCGGCACGAAGATTTCCCGCCGTGGCGTCCCGGGGGCCGGCAAAAATTCATCATTGCGGCAAATCGCGCTCCCGCCGGCGCTCAAACCCGTCGCTCGCGACTTGCCGCACCGCGGCGAGGTCGCTACATCTCGATCATCGCACACGAGAGCCCGCTATGCTGGAACTCCTCACTTTCATCAGCTACCTGCTGACGCTCTATGTCTACATTCTGATCGCGGCAGCGGTGCTGAGCTGGCTGATCGCCTTCAATGTCGTCAATACCCGCCACGGCGCGGTGGCGATGATTGCCGAGTTTCTCTATCGGATTACCGAGCCGGTGCTGGCACCGATCCGGCGCATAATGCCCAATCTCGGCGCCATCGACATCTCGCCCGTCGTCGTGATCCTCATCATCGTCTTCATCCAGTCGGTTATTCTGCCGAACCTGGCGCGGGCGTTTATTTGACCGCGGCGGATCGCGATCTGCCCTGGACCATCGCGGCCGACGGCCTGATCGTCACCCTGCGGCTGACGCCGCGCGGCGGGCGCGACGCCCTTGAGGGGATCGAGGTGCTGGCCGATGGCCGCGCAGTGCTGAAGGCACGGGTGCGCGCGGCACCCAGCGAGGGGGCGGCGAATGCGGCGCTGGTGGCGCTGATCGCCAAAACCTTGCGGATCGCGCCCCGGCAGGTGGCGCTGATCGCCGGCGAGACGGCGCGCATCAAGCGGGTCAAGGTCAGCGGCGCCGGCGCGGAGCTTGCCACCGCCCTCGCTGCGCTGGTGCCACCCGCGGCGGCGCGGCGCCAACCCCTTTCATAGCGCTGACGACGGCCTTTTCCTGCTTTCAGCACGGCGATCCGCCGACAACGAGAGGCCCACAGAGACAGATCGCGCGGCCAATGTGCCGCGCCGGGCTGCCCCTTTGCGCGCAAATGCTCTACTGCACTGCTGCTGCAATCTCTGGCGCGCAAGCGCCCAAAGTCGGGACGGCATTCGTCGGAACGCATTTCACGGGGGGGCCCGGAAAATGAGCGCACACCTGATTGACGGAACGGCGCTTTCGGCCGAGCTTCGGGGCAAGATCGCGCAGGCCGTCACGCGGCTGAAACAGCAGCATGACCTCACACCCGGTCTTGCCGTGGTCCTGGTCGGGACCAACCCGGCGAGCGAGGTCTATGTGCGCAACAAGGCCGCAAAGACGACGGCGGTGGGGATGCGTTCCTTCCTCCACACGCTGCCGGACACCACGAGCGAAGCCGAGCTGCTCACTCTTGTCGCCGATCTCAATGCCGACCCTGCAGTGCACGGCATCCTGGTTCAGCTGCCGCTGCCGGCGCAGATCGACCCGCAAAAGGTGATTGCCGCGATCGACCCGGACAAGGATGTCGACGGACTTCACCCGCTCACGGCCGGCCGCCTCGCCACCGGATTGCCCGGCATCAAGCCCTGCACACCGCTCGGCTGCCTCATTCTGGCGAAGTCGGTGCATGCTTCCCTGGCCGGAATGGAGGCGGTCATTATCGGCCGCTCCAATATTGTGGGGAAGCCGCTCGCCCACCTGCTGCTCGCGGAGAACGCAACGGTGACGATCGCGCATTCGCGCTCGCGCGACTTGCCGGGCATTGCCCGGCGCGCCGAGCTTCTCTGTGTCGCCGTCGGCAGGCCCGAGATGGTCGACAAGTCCTTCGTCAAGCCCGGCGCGACCGTGATCGATGTCGGGATCAACCGCGTCCCGACCGCGTCTGGAATGCGTCGCCTGGTCGGCGACGTTGCCTTCGCAGAGGTCGCGGAGATCGCCGGCGCGATCACGCCCGTTCCCGGCGGCGTCGGGCCGATGACAATCGCCTGCTTGCTCCTTAATACGCTTCAGGCGTGTTGCGCGGCGAACCGTTTGCCCGAACCGGCGCTTTCGAGCGCGATCGCTTGACGCCTCAATCGATCGCGCTCTTTAGCTCCTTGTTTTGTCGCATGATCTTTTCCAAAAAGTCGGCAACTTTTCTCAGATCATGCTTTTGGCATGAACGAGTTCGTTCGTATGCAAATGTTCCCCTTCGGGGACGCGGTGGCCCGCTCCCCTTCGCGGCGATTCGCAAGGTGCACGCAGATAATGACGAGGTCAGGAAACGACAAGGTTGACGGCTTTTGGCCCCTTGCCCTTCTTGTCGGGCTCGACATCAAAGGTGATGCGCTGGCCCTCATTCAGCGTCTTCAGTCCCGCGCGCTCCACCGCAGTGATGTGCACGAAAACGTCACGTCCGCCATCGTCAGGCTTGATAAATCCGTAGCCGCGCTCGCTGTTGAAAAACTTGACGGTACCGCCCATTGCCATCGGGATCTCCCTATCCCTACGCTGAGCCGCCGGCCCACATGGCGCGGCGGCCCGGTTGCTACTGCAACCGGAGGAGCAACGGCCCTTTATCTGCCTCGTTCTTCGCGCCGGCTTTTCGCCACGACAAAACGCCAAAGCCCCATGAAAACATTAACACAGCGTCTCTCAGCAACAAAGAGCCGTGTCGTACTGCAGAGCTGTCCCGAATACTTTTCGATTATTTTTCACAGCAGACCCAGTCGAGCCGGTGGGCAAAGCTGGGCCCCTGCGCCAGAACTGGCGCAAGCCAGCCGAGCAAAATCTTCAATTCATCCGCGAGCCGCCACGGCGGATTGATGATGAAGAGGCCGGCTGCGGCGAGACCGTCTTCGCCAGCAGCGATGTCAAGCTCGACGCGAAAAACCTTCCGGGCGACGATGCTGGCAAGCTCGCGTGAAAACGCCGCGACACGACGCCGATCCTTGAGCGGATACCACAGCATATAAATGTCGGTCGGCCATTTGCGCCAAACCTTCGTAATTGTGTGGAGAAGGCTTGCAACTTCGTCCGAGCGTTCGAACGGCGGATCGACCAGCACAAGCCCGCGCCGTTCTTTTGGCGGAACATAGGCGTTGAGAGCAACATAGCCGTCGATCGCGATCATCTTGGCGCGGGAATCGCTGCCGATATTGCGCAGCAAGAGGTCCGCGCTCGAAGGCTCAATCTCGCAGGCGATGAGCCGGTCCTGCGGGCGCATCAGGTGAAGAGCGATCAGCGGCGAGCCGGGATAGTTGCAAGGGACTATTGCGCCTTCGCTTTCATGACCCGGATCACAGGCCGAAATGGTCTCGAGATACGGAGCAAGCAGCGTGGCGGCATCGGCGGGGGGCACCGCCGCCTGGACGCGCGCGATGCCATTTCGCCATTCCCCGGTGCGACTGGCTTCCGGGCCGAAGAGGTCGAAACGGCCCGCCCCGGCATGGGTGTCGATGACCCGGAACGCGGCCGGCTTTTCCCGCAAATGCAAGAGAATGCGTGTCAAAACCACATGCTTGAGAACGTCGGCAAAATTGCCAGCATGAAAGGCATGGCGATAATTCATGAAGGTGTCGTGGCGACGGCGGGGACGTGCAGCACTCGGTTCATCTCGCCAACCGCCGCACCAGCGCGTTTCGTCAAACTTGGCACATTTTGTTTGAACACAAACAAATAACCCCTCGGTAGGTCGCCGCCTACCATCCGACGCCGCCTGAGCGCGATGGCTTCAGGATCGATCGATCACGCTCCAATAGTCCGTTGTTTGGTCGCATGATCTTGTCCGAAAAGTCGCTGGCTTTTGGGGATCATGCGCTATTGCTGGCGTTCTCCGCCTTCACCGCTCACGCCCCTGGGGGCGGTCGCACCGCGCACCGGCGGCATTGACAGGCGCGCGCGCCGGCAGGCGCGGCGGTCGATATCCGGGCAATCCTGGAATTGAAACTCGCGGCTGAGGCAGATTCGCACCTCACGCAGGCGGCTCTTGTCACAACGCACGGCAATTCCGGCGCGTGACAGGCCGACATTGGCTTTGACGAACGCCTCCTCGACCTCGTCGGGCGTGACCGACAGGGCGGTCTTCAGGTCGATATACTCGTCAGGAATTTTCACCACCGCGCGCGCCTTGCGCACCGCCTCGAAGTAGCGGCTCGGCGACAGGCCGGAGCAGACGCCGTGCCGGTCCCATTCGCGAAAAACCAGCCGAGGGCTCGGCATCAGGTCAAGCATCGAGCCGACAATCTCGCGATTGAGCCGCGGCGCCGGCACTTGGCAATATTCTGGAAATCCACGCTCATATTGCGGCCACAGCCCGTGCACGACGAAGGAATAAGGCCGCGGCCCGCACTGCGGATCGGTGCGTCGTGGCCTGGTCGTGCGTTCGCTGCTGGCCGCGCAATAGGACGGCGACCACGATAGCGCCAGGACGTAGAAGTCGAATTCGCCTGGGCTATTCTGCCGGCGATCCTGCGCCCGGGCGGCGATCACCGTGATCGACAGGACAACAACAAGGCAGGCCGCCCCGACCGCAATCTTGATACGTGACATCACCCGACGCCCCCAAACCGGAAAAAACCAGGATTAAACTTATAAGGGAAATCTAAGAACATTTCAAGAACAAAGCACGAGCCCGTGCAAACCCATCGGTTCCCCGGCCTGACAGGTTCAAAAGGCTGCGCCATCACCACCGCGATTGCAGCTCAGCAATCCGCGTTTCATACGCCTCGATCAGGCACGTTTCATTGCTCCCGCAGCCATCCCGTCGCTGGAGCCAGACGCGTTGCTCGTCCCGCAACGCCCGTTGACTGGTTCTGTTCAGCCGGCGGCGAATATTGCCGTAAAGGCCGTCCATCTGGCGGTCGAGGTAGGACAGCCGGCCGCTCCCGCAAATCGTAACTTCGACGACGGAGCGGTTGGTCGCGCAATCGAAGCTGGGCGACGGGCTGGTGGGCAATGCGCCGTATCGCGGCAGCCCGGGCCGCGGCGCCACGGCAGCCTGCTGGCTTCGTTTCAGTTCCTCCAGCCGGGCACGAGCCATGCTGCCATACGGCGTATCCCCGAACTGCCGAATGAAATCCTGCAGCACGGCGATGCTCGTCGTGTCCTTCGTCACCCCCCATGCCCGCTCGGCCTCGCGGTCGGGATAGGCGGGCTCCCCGGCCGGAGGCGCCAGGCTCGCAGGCGGCGGCGTGGATGCCGCGGCGAAAGAGAAGCGGCCGGAGATCGGCGAGGACGAGACCCAGGGCTGCTGCGCGCCCGCCGTCAATCGCTTCACCGCGAGCCCGACCTCATTGAAGGTCTGGAACAGGTCGAGGCCGGGCCGCTTGATCGTCTTCACCAGCGCCGCGGTATAAGGGCTGTTGCCGCTCGCGCCGTCGAGCGCGACACTGCCTGGCTGGGTGGCAAATGAAATCAAGGTTCCTTCCGGAGCGCGCATCTGGGCAAGGCCACTGTTCAAAGCGCGCAAGCTGCGCCCGGCGAATGGATTGTTGCGGCAGGCATCGAGGATGATGACGTTGAGCCGCGTTCCCGCCGCCTCCATCTGCCGCAGCACGAGCGTCGTGTTCAGCATCTGAAAATCGATGTCGGCCTCACGGACCGGGTTCGCGCTCACCGGCACCAGATAATTCTCGCCGCGCACCTGCACACCGTGACCGGCATAATAGAACAGGCCGACATCGGCGCCCTGCAGCTCGCTGCCAAATCGTTGCACGGCTTCATCAAGTCCGCTCTTATCGAGGTCGAGCAGCGCTTGTCCCCCGACCAGTTCAAAGCCGAGATCGCGCAGCGACGCCGCCATCATGCGCGCGTCATTGTCCGGATTATCGAGGGGGGCGACATGCTGATAACGGGCGTTGCCGATGACCAGCGCGACCCGCTTCTCAGGCGCCGCACTGGCACCAGCCAACATGCCAGTCCACAGGAGAACGATGAAGAGCCATAGCCGCATTCACCCCTCCCCGTCTCGGCATCACATCATCTTGTCGTCTGACCGGTACCCGCCAACCATCGCCAAGTACACAGGCAGACCCGCGCCAGAGTCAATTCACGCCATGGCGATGGGCCCGCCGAGGGCGGACAAAGGCGCTGCGTCACTGCGGGCGCAGCATGCCCCAGCCGACCCGCAGCAGCGGCAGGCGGCCCTGGATCGCATAGTCGAAGGCATGCGGCAGTTCCGGGACGAGATCGGGAAACCGTGCCTTGATCTCCGGCGGCGGCGCGCCGGCCGTGTCGGTCGCCGGCCACACCACGATTGCACCCTTGGTGCGAATATCGCCGATCGTTACCCACGGAGTCCGCTGCGGCGCCGCGTCGAAAAAGAAGCTCGGCCGTGACCGCGCCCCGAGCGCGATCAACGTGGCAAGCCGCGGATCACCGGTGATGATGGCGAGTTTGCGCCCGGTGCGGCGCTCGAAGGTCTCGCCAAAGAAGCGGCCGATCGCTCGCGCCGGCTGTGCGGTCGCCGTCGGCTTGGTGGAAATGAAGGGCAGAACGACGAGGCCGAGCATTGCGATGATCGGTGGCACCAGCAGCAGGAGCGACCAGGCAAGACCGGTAAGCCATTGGCGATGCACGGCGATCACTGTTCCGGCGAGGACAACGACAGCGAGGCTCGACAGCACGACATTCGGACTCGTTCCGCCGATCGGGCTGCGCTCGCCGAGCATGGCCCCGATCAGCGTCGCGACCAGCGGCAGCGCCAAGGCGAGGGACAGCACGAATCGCCGCTCGAAGGCGGTCAGCGGATGGCGCTGGAACAGCGGCGCCGGTTCGGGCGGGCGCATCGGCCAGCCGAGCGCGAGCACGACCAGAATGAACATTCCGGCGTGCGAGAGCACAAGCATCGCGAGTTCGCGCAGCAACAGCAAGAACCGTCCGGTGCCATCGGTAGCGTGCAGCCGCGCCGTCCACATCGTACCCATGCCGGAGATATCGAGCCATAGCAGATGGGGGAAAATGATCACGACGAGCAGAACGCCGGCGATCCACGGCTCGAGGGAAAGCAGCATCGCGCGCCCGCGCCGGCTCGCCAAGGCGAGCGCGGCAATCGCTGCCAGCAGGATCAGGCCGGCATAGGTCGTGAGGATCAACAGCCCGATGAGGCCTGCGAGCGCATACCAGGCGCGGCGTTGCCCCTCGCCGATCGCGCGCCAGAAATACAGAAGCGCGTAGGCGGTGAGCGGCATTGCGAGGATCGGCGGACCAAAGGTCGGGGTGGGAATGCTGAAGGCGGCGATGCCGACCATCAGCATCACCGCGATGGCGGCATGCTGGATTCCGACGATGGCCTTGCCGAGCTGAAATACCGCCAGATAAGTCATCACCACGCAGGCCTGGGCGAGGAGATAGACCCCCAGCATGCCGGCAATATCGAAAGCGATCTCGGCGGCCCAGGCCGCGAGCGGCGGCCCCCAATAGGAGCCGAGGTTGAATTCGTGGCCGACCGCGATGGTCAAAGCGAGGTCGCCCGGCGGCGCCGAATAGAACAGCACGGGCACCAGCCACCATAGCGCGGCCTGCGTAAGCGCCGCCGCCAACACCATGAAGCGCGGGCGCGACCGCAATAATTCGATGAACAGGGAGACGTGCAGCATCGATGAGGGGCTAAGAGTGGATGGGAAGGAGAACTTAAAGCGCGCCGCCGCTCATGTGGCAATGAGCTTTGCCAGGAGGTCTGCTTGCTCGTCGCCCGCGCCGGCTCCCGTCGCACGCTCTCCCGTCGCGACCGAATCGCCACAGGCGAGCGCCACCGGAGCGAACGAGCGGCGATGGTGGATCGTCGGGCCGCGCTCGATCAGCGCCTGCGCGTGTTCGGGGACGGCATAGCCCATGTGACGCTCAAAACCGTAGCCCGGATGGGCGGCCCCCACCTGCGCCATCAGCCGGTCGCGCACCACCTTGGCGACGATCGACGCGGCGGCAATCGAGAGCACCAGCGCATCGCCGCGGATCACCGCCTCGCAGTCGCAACCTGCCTCGATACGATCGCAGCCGTCGACGAAGACGAGCCGGGGTGGCGATGGCAGCGCCTTCACCGCGCGGGCCAATGCCCATAACGAAGCCTGACGGATATTGTCGCGGTCGATCCGGACCCGCGATCCGAAAGCAAGTCCGACCTCGGCGCTGGCGCAGATGCGGGTATAGAGCAGCTCGCGCCGTTCCGCCGTCAGCTTCTTGGAATCATCGAGTCCGCGTGGGATGCGCTTGGGATCGAGGATCACCGCAGCCGCCACAACCGGCCCGGCGAGCGGGCCGCGACCGGCCTCGTCACACCCCGCGACCGGCCAGATACCGCGTTTGA
>CAZTTL010000115.1:0-7217 GCA_964616635.1 uncultured Rhodoplanes sp.
CAATGACGATGTGGTCGACTTGCGGCCGCCGCGCGAGGATCTCGTCGAGCGCCGGCACGAATTCGTCGGCGACGGTGCAGCACAGGCAGCCATTTGCCAGCTCGACGATGTTTTCCTCCGGGCACGCCTCGTCGCCGCAGCCCTTCAACACTTCGCCATCGATCCCGACATCGCCGAACTCGTTGACAATGACCGCGAGCCGTCGCCCGCCGGCATTGGCGAGCACATGGCGGATCAGCGTCGTCTTGCCGGCGCCGAGAAAGCCGGTCACGACCGTGCAGGGCACGCGGGTCAGCGAGGCGGTCATTCGCACTCCTCTTCAAAACCGAGCGGGGGAACGCGGGCGACCATGCCGCGCTTGAGCGGCTTGGGCCGGCCCTGCCAGGGCAACAAGCCTTCGGGATCGTTCGCGAGCATACGCGCGCCCTCGACGAGGTCGGCGCCGCCATCGAGCGCAAGGCCGGCAAAGACATAGGTCCAGGAGCCGTTGGCGCGCAGCGCCACGGTCGGTGGGCGCGTGCAGACGCCAAGGCATTTCACTTTGCGCACGCGCACGCCGGTTTTTTCCGCCGCTTGCGCCGCCGACTCCGCAAGCACTTCGCCGGGGCGGAACGGGTTGTCGGGCTCACCCGGCGGCCGGCAGGTGATACAGACATAAATCGTCGGCGCCGCGCCTTGCGGCTCCACGGCCGGGCCGGCATCGTCGCGGGTCTGATCCGAAAGGGTCATCGGTGCCGCCTCTCATCCGCGAACCGACGCCGCCCCGCTTTCATAGCCTTGTCGTTGCGACGGGAAAACCAAGTCATCTCATTCGGGCGTGGGCGCATGTCCGCCGGCTAACGCCGATGCATCAGCGGACGTGAGGCTCAAAGCTTCGGGGTGCGATCAGGCGAACCGATCGGCCCCGAGGCACCCCGCCCGGGCCACAATCGAATCGACGGCAGGTCTCCTGGCTTGCGGGTCGTCGCCTGTCACCGCCTTCCCGGGTTGTTGCCCAGTGGCTCTGTGGCTTAGGCTCGCCGCTCACAGTTGCGGGGGCAGCTGCGGATTTGGACCTTGAGGGACTTGGGCCTCAAGACCCGAACCGCATTCCCTGTTCGCTCTCACGTCGAGAGACCGTCGATGGCGGCAGTTAATTCTTGCTGCGCTGCGTTTGTCAATGACGGGGATCGCCCTCCCGCTTGCGCCCCGTTCCGAGGTCAGTATAGTTGCGGCGTCGTCGGTTCCCGCCTCCCGGCGGGACGCAAAAGGGAACGCGGTGAGGTTTTCGAAAAACCGCGGCTGCCCCCGCAACTGTGAGCGGCGAGTCCGCCTCGACACGCCACTGGAGCTTCGGGACGCTCTGGGAAGGCCGAGGAGGACAGTGACCCGCGAGCCAGGAGACCTGCCGGCGACAGGGACCGCGTCATGCCCTCGGGAGGAGGGCGAAGGGAACACCAATGACCAACCGTCAGACCTCGACCGCCACGATCGCTTCGACTTCGTCGCTCGCATCCCGCGCCATCCAGATCACGCTGGCCGCCATGCTTGGCGTGGTGGTGCTGGCGGGCGCCGGCTTCGCCCAGATGTCGGCGGTCCACAACGCCGCGCACGATTACCGGCATTCGATGGGCTTCCCCTGCCACTAGGGAGAGTTCACCGATGTCGTTGTTTCGCACCATCGTCTTTACGGCGACGGTGGCCGGGATCATTGCGGGCCTCGTTCTCACCGCGGTTCAGTATGTCAGCACCGTTCCGCTGATCCTCAAGGCCGAGACTTACGAAACGGCCGCGGCGCCGGCCGCACCAGCCAATCTGGCCACACCGGCACCGGCCGCGACGGCTCCATCCGCGAGCGGGCACGAGCATGCCCATTCGCATGCCGCGAACACGGCCGCCTCCGAGCACCACCATGACGACGGCTGGACGCCGGCTGACGGCTTCGAGCGCACGGCCTACACGCTGCTTGCCAATATCGTCGGCGCCATCGGCATCGCGCTCATTCTGGTCGCGCTGAGCGAGATTACCGGCGGCCTCCATGGCTGGCGCGAGGGGGTGTTCTGGGGGCTCGCCGGCTTTGCCGCCTTCACGCTGGCGCCGAGCATCGGGATGCCGCCTGATCCGCCCGGCATGCCGGGCGCGGATTTGTTCGCGCGCCAAGCTTGGTTCGTTGCGACCGTGGTGCTCACCGGTGCTGGGATTGCCCTGCTGATGCTGCAAAAATCGTTCATCGGCGCTGCTATCGGGCTCGTCTTGATCATCGGCCCGCATATCGTGGGCGCGCCGAAACCTGAGCATTTCGAAACCGCGGTGCCGCACGCGCTCACCCATGACTTCGTCGTCGCCGTGATCATGTCGGGCCTCGTGTTCTGGGTCGTGCTCGGCGCCTTCGCCGGTTTTTTCCGCGCCCGGCTCGGGCACGGAACCGCTTGAGCATGATCGAAAAGCTGATCGGGGACCGCGCGCTGACGCTGGTCCTCGGCGGCGCCCGGTCCGGAAAAAGCCGGTTCGCGGAGAGTTTGATTACGCGGCAGCCGCCGCCATGGATTTATGTCGCGACCGCCGAGATAAGCGATGCCGAGATGGCGGAACGCATTGCCGTTCACCAAGCACGGCGCGGCGCCGGCTGGTCCACCCTCGAGGCGCCGCGCGATCTTGCTGAGGCGATCGAGGCAAACCGGCTCACGCCCATGCTGGTCGACTGCCTGACGCTGTGGCTCTCCAGCCTCATGCTGGCGAGCGCCGACATCGATCAGGAGACGGCGCGGCTCGAACAGGCTTTGCAGCAGCGCGGCGCGCCGGTTGCGCTGGTGGCCAATGAGGTCGGCGCAGGCATCGTGCCGGAGAATGCGCTGGCACGGCGCTTTCGCGACCTGCAAGGTATCCTCAATCAGCGGATTGCCGCGCAGGCCGATCGCGTCGTGCTCACGGTCGCCGGGCTGCCGCTTTATGTGAAGGGATCGCCATGACCACCACACGAAATGTCGACGAAGCCGAACTCGCACGCCATCGCGCCAAGATGGAGAAGCGCAAGTCGGTGCAGGACGCCGAGGTGAAGGAGAAAACCACCGAAAAGGGGCTGCTGATCGTCCATACCGGCACCGGCAAGGGCAAGTCGACGGCCGCTTTCGGCCTCGCGCTGCGCATGCTGGGCCGCGGCCACCGGGTTGGCGTCGTGCAATTCATCAAGGGCGCGTGGCACTCGGCCGAGCGCGACGCACTGGAAAAATTCGGTGACCAGGTGTCCTGGCACAGCATGGGCGAAGGCTTCACCTGGGAGACCCAGGACCTCAAGCGCGACATCGCCGCCGCCGAACGCGCCTGGGCGAAAGCACAGGAGCTGATGGCCGACCCTTCGTTTGGCCTGGTCATTCTTGATGAGCTGAACGTGGCGCTGCGCTACGACTATCTTAACCTCAACGCGGTGATTGCAGCGCTCACTGCGCGGCGGCCGGGGCTGCATGTTGTCGTCACCGGGCGCAATGCCAAGCCGGAGCTGATCGCCGCGGCCGATCTCGTCACCGAGATGACTCTCGTCAAGCACCATTTCGCCGCCGGCGTGAAAGCCCAGCCCGGCATCGAGTTTTGATGACGTTGATCGCGTGGGTCCGATCGGTTCAGTCACCTCCCCCTGAAAGGGGGAGGTCGACGCGCCGCAGGCAAGCTTGCGCAGCCTGCGCCGGCTTGGCTGCGTGCGTCGGGAGGGGGTCAAATGCGGCTCGCGACCCCTCCGCGGACCATCCGCGATGGTCCGACCCTCCCCTTTTTGGGGAGGGTGAAGTCAAGTGCAATCGCCCTTCCCTGCAAGCGTCTGCGCTGAGGCATGCGCAAGTCCGGCCTGGGTGGGGTAAGAATCATCATTCAGCGCCGCGCCGCAGATTCCGCGTTGATTGCGTGGAATCCGACCTCTCCGCGCAAGCGGGGCAAGGTGAAGCGTGCTTAGCTCATGCGCGCTTGCCGCTTACGCACACCTGCGTTCGTGAAAAGTTCAAGGCATGACCGCCCGCGCGCTGATGTTCCAGGGCACCGGGTCGGATGTCGGCAAGTCGCTGATCGTCGCCGGACTGGCGCGCGCTTTTGTCAATCGCGGGCTCACGGTGCGGCCGTTCAAGCCGCAGAATATGTCGAACAATGCCGCCGTCACCGCGGACGGTGGCGAGATCGGCCGCGCTCAGGCGCTGCAGGCGCGTGCCGCGCGCATCGCGCCGAGCGTGCATATGAACCCGGTGCTGCTCAAGCCGCAAAGCGAGGTCGGCGCCCAGATCGTGGTGCGGGGCCGCGTGCATGGCGCCGCCAAGGCCGCCGACTATCAGGCCATCAAGCCGACGCTGATGCCGTTCGTGCAGGACAGCTTTGCGCAGATGAAGGCGGAGGCCGACCTCGTGCTGGTCGAGGGCGCCGGCAGCGCCTCGGAGGTCAATCTGCGCGTCAACGACATCGCCAATATGGGATTTGCGCGCGCGGCCGACGTGCCGGTGGTGCTGATCGGCGATATCGACCGCGGCGGCGTGATCGCGAGCCTGGTCGGAACCAAGGCGGTGATCGCCCCGGCGGACGCCGCGCTGATCCGCGGCTTTCTCGTCAACCGGTTTCGCGGTGACCCGGCGCTGTTTGCCGACGGCATGGCGACGATCGCCCGCCACACCGGATGGGAGGCGCTGGGGCTTGTCCCGTTCTTTCCCGAGGCGCGGCTGCTGCCGGCGGAAGACGCGCTGGCGCTCGATCATGCGCGCGAGAAGAAGCGCGGCGCGCGATTGCGCATCGCCGTGCCGATGCTGCCGCATATCGCCAATTTCGACGATCTCGATCCGCTCGAGGCAGAGCCTGCGGTGGAACTCATCCGCGTGCGCAAGGGTGCCGCGCTGCCGGGCGATGCCGACCTTGTGCTGCTGCCGGGATCGAAGGCGACGATTGCCGATATCACCGCGCTGCGCGAGGCCGGCTTCGACGTCGATATCGCCGCGCATCGCCGCCGCGGTAGCGCCGTGCTCGGCCTGTGCGGCGGCTATCAGATGCTCGGCCACGTCATCCGCGACCCGCAAGGGTTTGAGGGCCCGCCCGGCGAATGTTTGGGCTTGGGCCTGCTCGATGTCGAGACGACGCTGTCGAACGACAAACGCTTGGAGCCGGTGAGCGGCACCAGCGCCGATGGCGTGGCGTTCTCGGGCTACGAAATGCATATGGGCGTGACCGAAGGGCCCGATCGTGCGCGTCCGTTCGGGCGGCTCAGCGACGGGTCACCAGAGGGCGCAGTCTCCGCGGATGGCCGCGTGATCGGGACTTATGTGCATGGTCTCTTTGCCGATGACCGCCAGCGCGCGGCCTGGCTTAAGCGCTTTGGCGCCGGCGATGCGATCATCGCCTACGAGGCGCAAGTCGAGACAACACTCGACAAGCTCGCCGAACACCTCGCTGCGCATATCGACTTGAACCGGCTGCTCACGCTAGCGCGGTGACGGCCGCAGCAATAATGGCAAGCAGCGCGATCAGCACTGCATCGGCGCGCCGGTAAAGTGCAAGCGCGGCGCGGATGTCGGCAGCGCTTGCCTCGCGGCGGCCGTCACCCATGCAGGCGTCCTCGACGCGGACACCTGAATAGATCCGCGGGCCCGCGAGCTTGAGCGCCAACGCGCCCGCCATGGCTGCTTCCGGAAAGCCGGCATTGGGCGAACGATGGTGAGGTGCATCGCGCCGCACTGCGGCCCAGGCTTGCATCGCCGCTTCTCGCGATGTCAGCGCTGCCGCGGCGATCAGGAGCACTGCGGCAAGGCGCGAGGCCGGCAGATTCAGCAGGTCGTCGAGGCGCGCTGCGGCCCAACCGAAGTGCTGGTAGCGCGGGGTGCGATGACCGATCATGCTGTCGGCGGTGTTGGCAGCCTTATACATCGCCGCGCCGGGCAGCCCGCCGAGCGCGAGCCAAAAAACCGGCGCAACGACGCCGTCGGAAAAATTCTCGGCGAGGCTTTCGATCGCGGCGCGGGCCACGCCTGCTTCGTCGAGCGAAGCTGGATCGCGGCCGACAATTTGCGAGACGGCGTTGCGGCCGGCGTCGAGCCCGCCAGTCTCAAGCGCCGTCGCCACCCGCGCAACATGGTCGTGCAGGCTGCGCTGGGCGATCAGGCTGCTGGCGATCAGCGCAACAGCAATCAACCCGAGGGGCAGGAGCCCCAGCGCCCATTGCGCAACGAAGGCGATGGCCCCGACGATTACAAGGAGAATGATAAGGGCGGCGATACCGGGCAGGCGCGGAAGGACTTTTCGTGCATTGCCGCTGCAAAATTCCCTCCCCCCTTGAGGGGGAGGGTTGGGGAGGGGGGTATTGCCACCGCTTGCGTACCCCCCTCCCGGATCGCTGCGCGATCCGACCTCTCCCTCAAGCGGGGAGGTTACCGAATCATCTCCCGATCGCGAGACGACAATGTCCGGTACTTTGCAATCGCAATTGAGCCCGCGCTCCAGCCTCGAAATCAATTTGCCGATCCAGATTACCGGATGGCCGATTGCATGCACGAGCCGGTCCGGGTAACCGACGACGGCTTCGATCAGCATGGCAAGAAGAGCAAGCGCGACGAACATGGTTTTTCAAGTGGCCGACCCGCTGGAACACGGCGGCGATCTTTCGCAAGCGCGGCGGCTGTTTCCGGATGCGCCGAAACCTTTCATCGACCTCTCGACCGGAATCAATCCTTATTCCTATCCGCTGCCGCCGCTTGCGCCCGAACTGTTCGCGCGGCTGCCGCAGCCGGACGCGCTTGATCACCTGGCGGTGGTGGCGGCCGAGGCCTATGGCGCGCCCTCCCCGGCCTGCATCGTCGCCGCGCCCGGCACGCAAAGCCTGCTGCCGCTGGTTGCCGCGCTCGGCCGCATCGGCAAGGCCGCGATCCTCAGTCCGACCTATGCCGAGCATGCCCGCGCCGCGGCACTTGCCGGCCATCACGTCATCGAAACGACCGACCTCGACCGGCTGCGCGCCGCCGACCTCGCGATCGTGGTCAATCCGAACAATCCGGACGGGCGGGTTTTCGCGCGGGCCGATCTCCTCGCGCTTGCTGACGAGTTGGGGCAATTCGAACAAGCGTGGGACGGCGATGCCCCTCTCTCAGGGAAGGCAAAGCAAGTGTCGTTGTCTTCACCCTCCCCTGAAAGGGGAGGGTCGGACCATCCAAGATGGTCCGGGGAGAAGTCGCAAGCCGCTCCCGATCCCCTCCTTGATCCTCCCCCTTTCAGGGGGAGGAGAG
>CAZTTL010000115.1:7317-10610 GCA_964616635.1 uncultured Rhodoplanes sp.
TTTGGTCTCGCCGGGCTGCGGCTCGGCTTTGCCATTGCGGCCCCGGAAATGGCGGCGCGGCTGCGGGCATCGCTGGGACCGTGGGCCGTGTCAGGCCCGGCTTTGGCGATCGGCGCGACGGCGCTCGGCGACCATGCCTGGATCGCCGCAATGCGCGAGCACCTCGCTGCGGCAGCGCAGCGGCTCGATGCGCTGCTGATCGCGGCCGGACTTCAAGTCGTCGGCGGAACCACGCTGTTCCGGCTGGCGCAGTCCCCGGCCGCGCCTCGGCTGTTCGAGGCGCTTGGCCGTGCCGGCATCCTGGTGCGCCGCTTTGCCGACCATCCAGAATGGTTGCGCTTCGGCCTGCCGGGCGGCGAGGCCGAATGGGATCGCCTCGCCCGTGCGCTCGCGGGGGCCGCTGCTCACCCCAGTCCCGCGAGATAGTCCCGCACCAAAGCCAGCGTCTCCTCGGGCGTTCCCGAGGCGTCGATCTCCGTCCAGGCCATGTGGCCGAGGTCGTAGCTCTCCTGCCGGCGCGCCAAAGCTTCGTCGGCATCCGAAGCGTCGCGGGTCCGGCCGCGCACGCGCTCGACCCGGGTTTCCTGGTCGGTGGTGAGGAACAGGCCGACGAAACGGACGCCACAGGTTTCCGCCACCGCTGCAACCGTGACCCGCTGATGCTCCTTGGCGAACACCGCATCAACGATCGCGGAATGGCCGGCCCGCAGCGGGCGGCACAGCTCATCCATCAAGGTCGCGTAGATGTAATCGGTGACCTCGGTGCGGTAGGCCTCGGGCGGCAGCGGCGCCGTCTCGACCAGCCCGAAGATCGCCTTGCGCTTGGTATCGGAGCGCAGCACCACGGCGCCGGGAAGCGGCTCGATAGAGGGCGCGAGCGCGCGCGCCAGGATCGACTTGCCGCTGCCCGACAGGCCGCCGACGGCAATGAGCAGTGGCATCGGCGGCGCAATCAGCTCGCGGGCGAACTGGAAATACTTGCCCGCCGTTTCCCTGATCGCCGCCTCGTCCTCTTCGCCACTCGCCGGACGGGCCGCCGTCACCTTGGCGCGGATCGCAGCGCGCAGCGACATGAACAGCGGCAGGGCCGCCAGCCCGTCATAGTCCTCGACCCGCCAGGTCTCCAGCAGATAGCGGTTGAGGACCACATTGGCCGCCGCCACGAGATCGCGCTCGACCATGTCCATCAGCAGGAAGGCGAGGTCGTAGAGCACATCGCCTGCCGCCACCACGGGATCGAATTCGAGCGCGTCGAACGGCACTGGCTTGCCGTTGATCACCGCGATATTGCCAAGATGGAGGTCGCCATGGCCGCGGCGCACGAGACCGAGCCCGCCCCGGATGACCAGCAGCGGGTGCACTTTGCGCAGCGCGGCAAAGCTGAGCGTCGTCAGCGCATCGCGCTGCGGTGGCGGAAACAGGTCCGGCTGGGCGGCAAACGCCGCGTCGTTCTGCTCGATATAGGTCGCGAGGGCGTCGATCCACGGCACGTCCTCGACCACATGGGCGCGCGCATGCGCGGCGGCAATCGTGCGGGCGAGGCGGTCGGCGAAGCCGAGGTCGATGCCCTTGCGGTCCGCGATGCGGTCGAGCGTGCGGGTCTCGTCGAAGCGCCGCATCTCCACCGCCCATTCGACGACCTCCCCCTCCCCACCCAGCGCCAGCCGCCCATCCGCCTCGCGGGTGATGGCGATGACGCCGCGATAGAGATTCGCCGCGAACGGCCGGTTGGCCTCGATTTCGGCGAGGCAGGCATCCTTGCGGCGCGCGAGGGTGGAGAAATCGAGGAAGGGAAAGCGCACCGCGCGCTTGACCTTCAGCGCGCGCTCGCCGGCAAGAAACACCGAGGCGATATGGGTATCGATGCGCTTGACCGGGACGCCGCCAAAGGTTGCCGGATCGACAAGGAACGCAAACACGTCCTGTTGGGTATCGCTTTCGACTTTGGGGGCCATGCTCACCGTCACCGCTCGACCGCGTCGCGCCGATGAGCCGGCCCGACATCCGCCGACGCAGCCTTAGAGCATTTTCCGGCGAAGTGGACCCCGGTTCGCCGCACAAATAGCGACCACGCACAATCAGGGGATGGCCCGCGCCGGAGCCACCGGACGGTCTGCAACGGAAATCAACGGGACCGCCTGTGTGGGGGTACTCCCAGCAACCCGAGTACGCCCGGCACCCCAAGCACCGCCCATTCTAGCGCGGCGGAGGGTGCCGCGCAGACCGTGGAGGCGCCGTGTAGCTTTCGCCCGCTGCTTCTGCTATCTGCGTCAGCTTGACCGTACGGCTCGCCGGCGGGCCGCCCTGCCGCCGCAGACCGTTACCGCGGGCGTAGTTCAGTGGTAGAACGACAGCTTCCCAAGCAGAATGGTGCCCACCATCGGCGTGCCCGGCGGGAGGCTCTGGCGGATGTCAGTGGCGCGCGCGGCGAAGTCCTTTTGAACGCCGCGATCGCGTCTCGGTCCTGCTTGTACGCTCCTGGGACGAACTTTTAAACTTGCATCGAAACCGAAAGGAAATCGATGATGAAATCCTCTTGGATTGCCGCGTTGTTGCTCGGAGTTATCATTGCCGCAGGACCATTCGTACTCTCGCAGAAAAATAGAGAATTGACGATGCGTGTTGGTCACGCATGGTCGGCGCAAAGCCGACAAGCAAGCTGCGAAGCGAGTCGCAAGCATTGCATTGCAGCGAATGTGAGAACCGGGAGCTTCGGCGTCCGCGGCGTATCGCCGGAAGCCTCAAGGCGGTGCTGGGCTGCCTATCGCCAGTGTATTGGGCGTCACTGACTGGACCTGATCGGCACAGTTCTTTTCTGTCGTCAATCCGGCCTTCGCTTTCCGCAATGCGGCCGAGGTCAAACCTCGGCGCACTTATCGTTTAAACCCGCATCCCCCGGATAACATTCTGAACTTCACAATGCTTAGGCCGATTCATGTATAGGTATCAGCGCCTTATCCTGGATCGAGCGAGGCGGTGATGGCGAACCCAACGGGTGAATCGAACGCCGGGGTTGTCAAGCTCGATCTTGACCGCCGCTTGACGGTTTAGTTTCGCGGCTCCCTGGTCACATCCGATGCCGGATTGCTGGCCTATCGCGAACTCGACGACGTGCTCGGGCCGACTACGATGGCAGGCGAGAAACTCGCCGATGCGCGCACAGGCAAGAATGGCTGGCACGCCTTGGCGGGGTTGTTTCGACAGTCTGTATTTGGTCGCCTTGCCGGCTGCGAAGACGTGAACGACGCCGAGCGTCCCCAACACACGCGATAACGAGTTGATTTTCGTATTAG
>CAZTTL010000116.1:0-1522 GCA_964616635.1 uncultured Rhodoplanes sp.
GGTTCCCGACAGCAAACGCCAGAGCAGGCGCGCGCTCAAAATAACGGCTCCGCTGGCGAGCAAAAGGAGGAGAGCGCTTTTCGCAAGGCGATGGACGCGATCCTCAAGGGCAATGCGGGCGATCCGTCCAAGCTAAAAAACGCGGCCAAGCCAAAGAAGGCAGCAGCGCGCGGCCACGGCATCACGGAAAAGGAGCAAGCCGATGAGCAGATGCTCCGCAGCGTTCCCGACGACGCATCCGGACTGCTGAGGGCCCGCATCCGCCAGTACTACGCTCAAATCCGCTGACGACTTGCATCCGATAGGAGCACGGCAATGAAAAGCCTGACGAAGAAATCGCTCACCGCGTCAACCGCGCTGGTCCTTGTCTTAACCTCCTGCGGGCTGGCGCTTGCTGACGTGCGCGCGTCACTCAGCCAAGGCCAGGTTGCGCTGGGCGACAGCTTTGCGCTTCGCCTCGACGTGAGCGGTCAGCCCGATGGCAGCGCACCCGACCTGATGCCACTCGAGAAGGACTTCAAGATCGAGGGCTCGAGCCAGACGTCAATGACGAACGTGATCAACGGCGCCGTCTCGCGCTCGCACGGCTGGACGATCACGCTCTCGCCCAAGGCGACCGGCAACGTCACCATTCCGGCGATCAAGGTCGGCTCCGACACAAGCAAGCCGATGAGCATCGCGGTGGTTGACGCTGCGAAGCTGCCGAGGGCCGACCTGGCCAATTCCGACCTGCAGGTCGATATGACCGTTCCTCACCGGACCTACTACGTGCAGCAGGAGATTCCGGTCACGGTTCGCGTCATGGCGACAGCCGGGGTGCACGATATCGCGCTAAGCGACCTCTCGGCGCCCGATGTCATCGTAAAGCAGACCGGTAAAGACAAGAGCCACACCGAAACGGTCGCAGGCAAACCGGTTTCGGTGATCGAGCGCACCTACCTGGTGACGCCGCAGAAAAGCGGCGAGCTTGTGCTGCCGCCGGTGGTGCTGCGCGGCACTGTCGACGATCCTGATGCCGGCCGCTCGGCGTTCGGAGGCGACGATCCGTTCGATGACTTCCGGAAGGAGTTCGGAGTCCCAAACATCGCGGGCTCACTGTTCGATCGCATGATGAACCCCGGCAAAGAGGTTACGGCACGGTCCAAGCCGCTCACGCTGAAGATCGAAGCGCGCCCGGGGCAGCAGGCGAACTGGTTCCTGCCCGCCAAGAACGTCGAGCTTGTGGCCAAGTGGCAACCGGCAAATCCCGTCTTCAAGGTCGGCGAGGCGAGCGCGAAAATCGTCCAGCTCGTTGCGCTCGGCGCCTCGAAGGAGCAATTGCCGGATCTGCATTTCAACAAGGTCGACGGCGCGCGCGTTTATGTCGACCGTGTCGACGACCGCTCGGTCGACACCGATCAGGGAACCGCTGCGGTCAAGCAATATTCGCTGTCCATTGTCCCGACCCGCCCTGGCGCCGTCACGCTGCCGGGCGTCGAGGTCAATTGGCTCGACACCGCGACCGGCAAACAGAAGACGGCGA
>CAZTTL010000116.1:1622-3802 GCA_964616635.1 uncultured Rhodoplanes sp.
GCCAGGCCTGCAATTTCGGCGACCCCACAGAAGTTGGCAGAGAAGCAAGAGGCCGCCGCCGCAGCCTTCCGGCAGGCGTGCAAGCAAAACGACGCCGGCCAGGCGATCGCCAGCCTGCAACGGTGGTCCGCCGCAGGCGGCGTGAACCTGCAGACCCTGACCTCGCCCGCCGCGGGAGAATTCAGAGCAGCGCTGCAAAACCTTGAGGCTTGTCTCTACAAGGAGACGAAGGCAGGCCGATGGGACGGGCGCGCGCTCCTGAACGCATTTGATGCGATGCGCAACGAAGCCGACCCCCAAGCACGTCACACGTCGACGACAGGCGACCTTCCGCCGCTTTACAAGGAGCAGCGAACCATCGACCGGGCGGCCTGACGTGCCGTGAGGGATCGAGCAGGGCGATAAATTCTTTGACCGTCGCAGCCTTCGATCCCAACGTGGCGTAACCCCGACCGCGTGGTCGTTTGGATGCATCGTCTTGCCGGATACGATAACCGGAATCAGCCTTGTTATCGGCTACCTCAGCAGACGATGCTCGGTCTAGTTCTTGATGCCGGGGCGGAGCGTCAATTGCGCGGCACTGGAGAAGGCACGCGCGCGCATCAGCACGGTTGTCACGAGTCCTGCGATGCCCGATGCGGCCAGGATCATCGCGACGATGATGAACTGAAAGATGCCGGCATAAACAGGACTGGCGCCGGACACCAGCATGCCGGCCATGACACCGGGTATCCAGACCAGACCGAGTGATTTCAGCATGTCGAGCCGGGGCAGCAGGCTGGCGTAAACGGCGCTTTGGACAAAGGGCGCGACCGCCACTGCCGGCTCGGCGCCAAGCGCCAAGCCCGCTTCGATCTGACCGACATGCGCTGTGACATCGGATCTGAAGCGCTCCATCGATTGCGCGCAGGCATTCATCGCGTTGGCGATGATCATGCTGCCGACCGGCACCAGGACCGCAATGGTCGGCGTCACGGCTCTGGTGACAAGCATGACGGCAAGCACGACGCCAGCCCCGGCGCCGATTGCGTAGAAGGAAAGGATCAGCGCGCCTTGGATGTCCGGGGCGCGACGCGACGCGGTGACGGCGGCAGCAAAGGTCATGCCGAGCAGTATCAGGGCACCGATCAGCAGACTTCCATGCAGGAGCAAGGCCAGCACTATGCCCACGGCCACCATCTGCACCAGGCCGCGGGCGAGCGACAGAGCCGTCTCGCGCTCGACGTGAACCGCAAACCAGCGGCATAGAAATACGACGGCGAAGCAGAGCACGATGGCCACGGCGGCTTGACCCAGTCCCATGACCACGTCGCCATGCAAGCTGTTGAGCAACTCAGCCATCGCCCAGCACCTCATGGGTAGGACCAACCGCCACCAGCTTGCCGGCCTCCAATATCATCGTGCGATCGGCGACGCGGCGCGCCTGGGCGATGTTATGGGTGACGATCACGCAGGTCATCCGTCGTTCCCGAATAATGCCCAGCACGAGATCTTCGATTCCTCGCGCCGAGCTTTCATCAAGCGCCGAGGTCGGCTCATCGAGGAGGAGCGTCTCCGGCGCGTTCGCCAGCGTGCGGGCTAACGATACGCGCTGGGCCTCGCCTCCCGACAGATGGCTCACGTCGTGGTCCGGATACCCGGACAAACCGACGCGCTGAAGTAGTGTGGCAATCTGCTCGGCGCTTAACTTTACCCCACATTGGCGTGGCCCGAACGCAACGTTCCCGGCCACGGTTCCGGGAAAGAGATAGGCGGCCTGCATGACCATCCCGACGCGGCGCCGCAGTTCCTGCGGTGCCAGCTCCCGATAGTCCTGGCCATTGAGGCGGACGGTGCCGCCTGTCGGTTCATCGAGCCGGTTCAACAGCCGCAGGAAGGACGATTTCCCCGATCCACTCGGACCGACCACGGCCAAGACCTCACCCCGTTGTACTTGAACCGAAATATTGTCGACCAAAATCTTGCCGACGACACCGCGGGACAAATGCTCGGCTGCCAGCGCAGGAACTGGCACTGTCGAACCTTCGGCCTGATGCGGGGTTTCTGTCGCCAGTTCCGTGGGAGGTGCTTCGGACATGTTCCGTTCATCACCGATCATGACTTATCCGACCTTGAACCATTCGTCGCGTTTCGAGACGGTTCGCGCGGCGTGTCCGGAAGGCTTCATCATACGCGCTGTC
>CAZTTL010000116.1:3902-10597 GCA_964616635.1 uncultured Rhodoplanes sp.
TCCGAGCGCCTGGGCGCGATCCGCGAGCTCGGGCCGGCGTAGCCACACCGCCAGAGGGCCCCTCACCTGTCCGCGCGGACCGGACCGGATCGCCTCATAGACTTCGCGCTGGCGCTCACTCATTCTTTCTCTATCAGGGGGTGCGATCCGGCTCATCGGTGCTGCGCGCCTCGATTCATCATGCTGCCGATTCGCTGCAGGCGGATTCGGCTGCGGCAAACCGGTCAAGCCATCCCGCCAAAGCAGGAAACGGTTGGCGCCAGCCCACCGGCTGGCGCCAGTTGAGATAGCCTAGCTTCGGCACGCTGTCGCGTCCTGATGCGTCACCGCGCCGTCTATTTAGCGAGATAATTGCGGTGCACCCAGGCATCGACGGGCGCGGCTGCGGGCCGCGTTTCCAGGAACAGCGCACCGCGGCTTTCGCGCTTGCTGATATGCGTTTGGGCACTGGGGGCTGCTTCCTCGGCGCGACCATGATTTGCCGCGTTGATGAAGTCCGAGACGACTGCGGTCGGCGGCGCTGGCTCACCAGCAACATTCCGCTCACCGATCGCTTCGATCGCGCTCGCGCGCAACAGCTTTGGCCACATCTTCCGAAACAGGCCATTCGACGGATAGATATCGGCGCTATTCACCTTGCCGTTAACGGCGAAGACATAGCCAACGATGTCGTCGGCCCGTTCGCCCGCCGCCTGCAGCGCGCCGACGAAGTCGGCGACCTCGTGATCCAAGCGGGAATTCTCCAGCGCCAGTTGCAGGCTGGTTTGCGATTGCGGCGCAGCGACCGCAACACCGAGATTGCTCGACAGCCGCGCCGTCGTCTGCGCGACTTCCTTCCAGATTTCCCGCTGACGCGCGCCAAGTCCGGCGGAAGGCGCACGATCCGGAGACGTTGCCCCCGACTGGGCCATCTCGATCTTGGCCGCCCGCGACGGCAGGGCTGCACTTGCACTGGCGAAAGTTTTGACATTCTCGCCGCCCCGTGCCGACCAACGCCCGGCTTCGACGCAGAATGACGGCACTGTCACGGCGCCGGAGTGGGGAGGGATGATCAAGCTGACGCTGAGGACGCGGTCCTGCTTGCCACCCTTCACGATGTCGCCGGATTGAATAAACACGTCCTCGTCACCAACATTCTCAACCTGCAACTGATTGACCTTGCCGACCTCACGAACCTCAACGGTTTTCTTGGCAAGTGCCTCCTGCAAAGTGAGCGGCACCGGACCGCTGCGCGATTTGCCGTGCACGAAGTAGATCGCGAGATTACCGTGAACCAAGGGTCCGGACAGGCGGTACCCCTCGGGATTATCGGCCCGCGCGCGCAAGCCCCCCCAGCACAACAAGCAGAGCAAGAATAAAGCCATAAAGGCTTTCCACTGTCTGAACATAGGCGTGCTCCAACGTTGCAGGCGCATCGCGCAAAGCGACTTTTCGTCCGGCCGGATGCGCCGGCGGTCGGTCGATTGAAGCGTTAGACGGCCGCGGCAGAATTTTTTGCCCGCGTCGCCAGACGCGCCTGCGGGACTTGAAATTTCGTCGCGTTTCAACGTCACTATGGACAACGACGTGACGGGGGATCCGTGAAAGAGCCTGGCGATTCCGATCAAGTCCTTCTCGGAGCGGCGCTGCAGGGAGATACCGCGGCTGCAACGGCTCTGACGCGCATTGCCGCCGATCTGGCATGGACGGCCTGTGCGCGGATCGCACGCGATCACGCCGAGACCGAGGCCGCCTTCCACGATGTGATGACGCGGTTGCGTGACAATGGATTCGCGCGGCTGAAAGGGTATGACGGGCGGGCGCGTCTCTCCGTCTACATGATGCTTGTCGTGCGCGACCTATTGTCGGAACGGGTGGTCAAGTTATTGGCGCTCGACGCAGACCGCGGCTGGCGTGCTTTCGAGGCTTTCTTCTCGGATGATATGCGGCGCATGATCCTGCGCATGTTGCCCGGCGCCGACCATCACCAGAACCGGCAGGACGCCTACCAGTCGGTCTGCGAAGCTCTGCTGAAGAACGATATGCAACGCCTGCGTGCCTATTCGGGACGCGGCAGCCCTTCTGGTTTCATCCTCCACATCATCGAGAACCTGATCATTGATTACGTCCGCACGATCGCGCCGCGCCGACGGCTTCCGGCGGCGATCCAGCGCCTTGCGGAACTCGACCAATCAGTCTTCCGCCTGATCTACTGGGAAGGTCTTGCAGCCGATCCGTCGGTCCTCTGCAGGCGACTGGCTCATCAGCCGGCCCCGCCATCTGCAACGACCGTCGCCGAAGCAATTGCGCGCATTCGCGCCGCGCTTCCGCCCGGCTACCATGTGGAAGCCCGCGGCCAGAACCAGACCGTCGATATTTCGGCGGCCGACGAGGTTGCTCTTGCCGGTGGCGCCGAGGATTATTCCGTGCCGACGCCCGAGGACAAGCTGGTGGAGCGCGAGGCCGCCGGGCACTTGGAGCGGGCACTCGCCGCCATCGAACAGGCCCTGCCTCGGCTTGAGCCCCGTGAGCGCCTATATCTGCAATTGGCACTGACCGGGCAGCCGGCGCGGGAGATCGCGCGCTTACTTGGCGTGCCGGTCGAGAGCATTCACAAGCTTGCACAAAAGGTGAAAAAGCGCCTGCGCCAAGAGATCGGCAACGAGGCCGCGGTGAAAAAATGGAGGCTGTCCGTCTAAACCACGGATAGGAGTGTGTAACGTTGAAGGACAAGGACATCGCTGCCCTGCTCGAGTCCCTGTGCGAGCGCCCGCTGGCAGACAACCAGACGGCGCCCTCGGCAGAGTTACTGGCACTTTGTCGTGACGCCGCGACCGTATTGTTGCAGGACAGCGATGCCGAGCCGGGCGGCGAAGCGGTCGACATCGCGGATACTGGCCGGATAACGGCGGCGCTTGCGGAGCTGTTGTCTCGCGATAATGCGGAGGCGGCGCGCCAGATGATCGAGACCGCCGCGGCAAGGTCCGCTGCGATCCGCCTCGACGTGCAGTCGGCGCTCACCTTTGTCGACGCCGTTGAACAGTCGCCGCAGTCCGCGCCGGCGCATCTCGTCGATGCGTTGCTTGCGGCCGATCGCGCCCGCTTGACGCATTCGACCGCGCCGGCCGCGCGCGCGAAAACTAAGACGATCTGGTCTCGGATCGTGGGCCGCTCCTCGTCGGCGCGGCGATGGCGCATCGTGACCGCCTGCACCGTCTTGCTGGCGGCAGGCGCGGCATCGTGGTCGGTCTATTGGCAGCAGACCGGTCCCGTTGCGGACAATAGCGTGGCACTGCCGGCGGCGAAGGCGACGAGTGAGGCATCTGCTATTGCCGCTCGTCCGGCGCCATTGACACCGGCGCTGACCGCGGCGCAGCCATGCGAGCCACGGATCGCAAAGAGCGAAGCCAGCAAAGCTGCGCGAAGCCGGCCAGCGGAAGCAGCCAAGATGGAGCCCTCGGCCGAAACAGACTGTGCGACTCCTGCCGGACACCAGTTCGCCGACCGCCCGGCGGAAGAGCTCGAAGCGATCGCGGCGCGGGCGCGGCGCGAGGCAGCGCGGCAGGCGGCCGCCGAACGGGCGGCGGCGGAAGCAGCCGGCAAGATTGGCGCCGCACAAGCGGGTCGTCCGCAAGGGCCTGTCGCCGCAGAGCACTTCGGCCCCCTGAATGGCATGCCTGGCGATAACTTTCCCGCTGCGGCTTCGACCCTGCCCGCGGCGCCATCCCCGTACGGCCTCGCTCCTCCGGCTGCGGCGCCCGCCACGCGTCCCTACCCGGTCGGACGGTGACGATCGTCAGCCGATAGAGCATTTTCCGGCGAAGTGGCTGCCGGTTCGCCGTTAGAAAATGCGATCACTCAAGGAGAAATAGAGCGAATTCCGATTCCGTTAAAACGGAATTCGCTCTGCGGAAGCCGCATAAATATTTCACGAAAATTTATTTGGCCCGTCCGTCTGAGATGGTGTCTGGCTGGAAAACCCAGAAAGACGGATCGCAATTCGAGGTGATGGTCATGGCCATCTCACGGGCAATACTCGCTGTGTTTATTGGCGTGGTTGGGCTCTTGTCATCGCCTGCCGCGCATGCGCTTTCGCCGATCGGCATCGTTAAGCCGCAGCCGGCGCCGGCGGAGCCGGACACGCGGCGGCCGACTGTATGCACCGAGCAATATGCGCCGGTGTGCGGCCGGCTCAACAATGTCGTCAAGACCTATCCCAACCAATGTTATGCCCGTGCCGCTGGCGCTGAGATCATTGCGCAGGGCCTATGCGGCGGCCAAATCGGGCCGCGCCATCCCCAATGATAACACCGACATCGGTTCCGGGCGCGCCTTGCCTGCAGGGATTGGCTATAGTGGCGGTCATCGCCGCCAGCAGCGCGTTCCAACGACGCGAAGGAGTTCCTGCACGATCAGAAGGGATGCAGATGAAAACGGGCAATACAGCCAAAATGATCTGAAACAACCGGGTAGAAATGGCCATTAAAAACCAGGCGCATTTCATTGATCCGGAGCGAACTGCGGCTGTGCTTGAACATAAAATCAATGCGCCTCGCCCCGTTTCGATGTTCCCATCCGTTAATCCGTTCCTGATGGGTTGGTTCGTAGAAAGAACACGGGTTGGATTCATGCCACTGGTCGATAAATTCGCCGCTCCAGACGATATGCTGATAACCTTCTTCGCCAGCGGGAACATTAAAATCTCCGATCAGCAGAGTCCCGCGCAAGTGATGCCGATCTCGCCAATAGATCAGCTGCTTGAGATAATCAAAATCGGGCTTGAACCCCCATTCCAGGCAGTTCATGTGAGCATTCACGATGTGGAGCCCGCCAAACCATGGAATTTCGAGATAGCACATGGTGACCCGCCGTGAGGCGATCTGACTGGTATCCTTGCTCCAGGTCACCCAGGGAGAATCGCAGTGATGCATCTGATAACGGCTCAAGATCGCCGTCCCTTCTCTCCAGCAGCCAAATCCGATATGGCTCCAATCCTGGAAAAGATGAAAGTGTCGTCCACTCAGCTGATGGATTTTCTTCTGAATCCGGAATGCCATGTTGGATTCTGAAAAGCCGTAAGGATGGGTGATACGGTCGTGAAAATGTTCCCCAACCTCCTGAAAGCAGATCACATCAATATTTTCACGGACAATCGCCTCTGCGATCAGGTAAACCTCCCGTCCATGCTCCTGCAGTACATGCCAAAGCTCTCCGTAGTGTTCCTGATAGGTGTGTAAATTCAAAGTCAGGATTTTTAATTCCATCGCGGGTTCAGGAGATGACAAGGGTTCAGGATTTTTAGGCGGTTCGAGTTGCGATTTTGTGACGCGTGCCAGTGGGCGCCTCGCATCCTGAACTCAAGATCACTCACTTCGGCAAGGTTCGCTCAGCGCATCGGCGAGGGCCGCGGTGATGGGGAGGCCAAGCTTTGACTCGATCCACATGTATTGACCGGCCGGATTGACCTCGAGAAAAACATGACGGCCGTCCGGGGTCACGATGAAATCGAACGCGCCGTAAACGAGGCCGAACGTCTTCATGAAAGCGTGAACCTTGGATTCGATCTCGGAGGGCAGATCGACCGCCGCGTCGGCTTCGAACGGCAGCCGCCGCCAGTCAATTTTGGAGGCAAAGCGCGACTGGGAGTCGATCCTGACGGCAAAGATGTGCGAGCCAATGACCGTCACCCGCAACTCATAGGCCTTGGACACGAGCTCTTGAAAGACGCCGGGCGTGATCCGGATGAGATCGATTTCGCTCAGAGCTTGCTTCGTCATCAGGCTGGTGAACAACGACTTGCCCGGCTCGGTGTCGAGACTTTGCGTCAGCGCCTTGTAGATCGTTTCGCCCCGCGACCGCGCGATGAACGCTCGCACCTCGTCGGGATCGTTGGTGACCACGGTTGCCGGAATGTCGAAGCCGAGCCCGCGGGCGACAGCGAGCTGTGCGGGCTTCGCGTTCGCGCGGATATGACAGTGCGGATGGTTGATCCACAACACATCGGCGACGGTGTAGAGGGCGGTGAGGACGCGCTCCGACTCGGCCTCGGCGAATCTGCGATCCGCGGCTGGAAGATCGGAGGGAAACCCAAGCGCCTGCACGCCCCGGCACCAGATGCTTCCCACCCGATCAAGATCGATCCGACGGCCGTCGCTTTCGATCTCGCTGCGGAAGCCTTGATTTGAGATGCGATAGGTGAGGCTCGATCCGACCGGAAAGCGATCGAGATTCCAGCGGACGCAAGGCACTCCCCGCCGCCGCATCTCGGCGACGAGGAGATCGGCCGTAGGCTCAAACGTGTCGGTGAGCAAAAGACAGGTCTTCACCGGGCGTATTGCTTAGGAGCCGGTGTCGTCCTTCTTCGGGCAATCCTTGCAGCTTGCGGTGATGGTCGGCAGGCCGCTCGCTACGTCGATGCGCGAGGCGTCGTCGTAGATCGGCTTGCGCGTCTGCGGGTCGACCATCATTTGCAGGTGTGGATCATAGGTCATTTGCGGGAGCTTGGTATCGAGCCCGTCATCGACGAATTGCTTGGCGAAGATGCGGTTCGACCCAACGACAACGCCGACAGCGGTCCCGGCAGCGCCTAATCCAAACAGCTGAAGGATACGGCGGCGTGCGATTTTAGAAGAACGTTCTGTGCTCATCTCCCAATTCTCCGTCGGAGGGGTTCTTTGATTGGATTTGATTGACAACGACCGGGCTGTGGTTGGGGG
>CAZTTL010000117.1:0-4954 GCA_964616635.1 uncultured Rhodoplanes sp.
GTTTATGAGAACCAGGTCGTGGACATGAAAGATGTCTACGCCGAATGCGAAAAGACGCACGGCAAGCCGATCGATCTGGCCATCAAGAGCACCTACAACCCGAAGACGAAGCGCTATTTCGCCTTCTCCGACAGCTTCGTCCCCGATCCGGTCAATTACCGGATCGACCTCTGGGGTGACATCGGCATGAAGCCGAACACCTGGGAGGACATCCGTGTCGGCGGCAAGAAGATCAAGGACAAGACCGGTATCCCAGTCGGGGTCGGTCTCTCGGCCGAGCTCGACTCGGCGATGGCGATGCGGGCGATCATGTATGCGTTCGGCGCCAGCGTGCAGGATGCCGGTGGCAGTCTGGCCATCAACTCGCCGCAGACGCTGGAGGCCCTCAAGTTCGTCAAGGCGCTGTTCCAGGAGGCGGAGACGCCCGAAGTTCTGGCCTGGGATCCGTCGTCCAATAACCGGCAGATGCTCGCCGGTCGCTCCTCGCTGGTGCTCAACGCCATTTCGGTGACGCGCACCGGCGAGAACAACAAGATGAACATTCACGAGAAGATCGGCCTCGCCAAGGCCGCCAAGGGGCCGGTACGGCGCATCGGCCTCGAACACGTGATGGACTGCTACACGATCTGGAAATTTGCCGACAATATCGACGGGGCCAAAAAATTCCTGGTCGATTACATCGGCGCGTTCAAGCAGGCCTTCCTCGCCAGCCAATTCTACAACTTCCCCTGCTTCGCCAGCACGGTTCCCGACCTGAAGCAGCTCATCTCCAACGATCCCAAGGCGGTCCCGCATGACAAATATGCGGTGCTGTCCGACGTGCTCGATTGGGCGACCAATGTCGGCTATCCGGGATACGCCACGGCCGCCATTTCCGATACGTTCCAGACCTGGGTCGTCAACACCATGTTCGCCCAGTGTGCGACCGGCGCCGAAACCCCCGAAAACGCGCTGAAGCAGGCCGACAAGAAAATGCAGGCGATCTGGGCCAAGTGGAAGGAACGGGGAATGATCTAACCCGGTCGCTCGGCTCAGCCGCAACCGCGGAGCGGCGCGCCACGAGGTGCGCCGCACGCGGGCAGGAAATAGCGTCCCATTCGATGTTGATCCTTCGCCGCGCACTCCGCAATCGGCATCGGGGCGCACGAGGCGGATTTCGAGGAGAGTCATGGCAGAGGTGCAGGCAAGGGGGGTTTCCAAGCATTTCAATGAGGTGCATGCGGTCGACGGCATCAACCTGACGGCAAAGGAAGGGGAGTTCCTCGTGCTCCTCGGACCGTCGGGCTGCGGCAAGACAACGCTGATGCGCATGATCGCCGGACTCGAGCAGCCGACCGAAGGCGATATCGTCATCGACGGGACCGTGGTGACCGACCTGCCGCCGCGGGCGCGCAACATTGCGATGGTGTTCCAAAGCTATGCGCTCTACCCGCATATGACGGTGGAGAAGAACATCTCCTTTCCGCTGCGGGCGGTCGGCATGCCCAGGGCTGAGATCAGCAAGAAGGTCGAGTGGGCGGCGCGCATGTTCGGGATCGAGCGGTTTCTCGACCGCAAGCCGCGCCAGCTCTCCGGCGGCGAACGCCAGCGCGTCGCGCTCGCCCGTGCGGTGGTGCGCGAGCCGATCGCCTTTCTCCTCGACGAACCCTTGTCCAACCTTGATGCCAAGCTGCGCAACTCGGCGCGCGACGAGCTCAAGCAGTTTCAGAAATCGCTCGGCACGACGACGATCTATGTGACGCATGACCAGGCCGAGGCGATGGGCCTCGGTGATCGCATCGCGGTGCTCGAGCATGGCAAGGTGCGCCAGGTCGGTACCCCACAGCAGATTTACGGCGCCCCGACCGACACCTTCGTCGCCACCTTCATCGGCTCGCCGCCGATGAATCTGGTGGAGGACGGCGCGACCTATCTCGGCTTTCGTCCCGAAGCCTTTCTCCCGCACGGGATCGAGAGCGGCGACGATAACGTCACCTTCCCATTTCGCGTCACGCGGATCGAATATCTTGGTGCCGAGCGACTGGTGTACGGCGTGCTCGAAGGCCGCACGCCGAAAACACACGTGATTTCCAAGATTCCGACCAACGTGCGCACCGAGCTTTCGCCCGGCCAGAGCCATCCCTTCGTCGTGCGCCGACGCGACATTGAGCGGTTCGACCGCGCCAGCGGACGGCGCGTCGACGGAGGCGGATCGTGATGCGCTCGCCCGGCGCGGCGGCGCTACGGCCGACACCGCGCGGCCTGTTTTCGCACATTGCCGATAACGAGGCGCGGCTGTGGCCGATGCTGCTGGCGCCGGCGATCCTCTACATCGTCCTCCTGGTCGGGTTTCCGTTCCTGCTCTCGCTTTATTACAGCGTGTCGGACGTGACCGTCGCGAGCCGGCAGGTGCATTTCGTCGGACTGGAGAATTTCCGCCGCATCGTCCAGAATCCAACGTTTTGGACCGCGCTGAATAACTCGATCATCCTCACCGTCGTCTCGCAGTTCTTCGTACTCGTCTTCGCCAACATTTTGGCGGTCGCGCTGTCTGCCGATTTCCGCGGCAAATGGCTGGTGCGGCTCCTGATCCTGCTGCCCTGGGTGGCACCGATCTCGCTCGGCGCGATCGGCTGGCTGTGGATCTACGATTCCATCTATTCGATCATCAACTGGACGGCGCGCGCCGTCGGCATCTTCGGCCCCCATACTTGGCCGATCTGGCTCGGGCAGCCGACGCTTGCCATGGCCTCGATCATTATCGTGCAGGTATGGCGGATCGTGCCGCTCGCCACCGTGATCATCCTCGCCGGCCTGAGCTCGATCCCGAACGATATCAACGACGCCGCGGCGATGGACGGCGCCGGTTTCTGGCGCCGCGCGTTCCAGATCACCTTCCCGCTGGTGATGCCGATCACGCTGGTGGCGGTGTTGTTCGGCGTGATCTTCACCTTCACCGACTTGATCGTCGTCTTCGTCTTGACGCGCGGCGGCCCCTACGACCAGACCCAGGTGCTTGCGACCTGGGCGTTCTTCACCGGCATTCAGGGCGGTGATCTCGCCGGCGGCGCGGCCGTATCGCTGTTCCTGTTCCCGGTGCTGGTCGCGGTCGCCATCCTGTTCCTGACCGTCGCTCGCCGGGCCGAGGTGACATGATGATGAGACTAAGCCTTCGGCAGCAGAAACTGGCAGTGGCGGGCGGACGCTCCGTCGTGCTGGTGTTTTTCGTGACTTTCCTCGCCTTTCCTTTCTATTGGATGCTGATCACCACGTTCAAAACCACCAACGACCTGCACGATACGACCCACAACCCCTACCTCTTCAATGATCCGCCGACGCTCGAGCATCTGCGCGTGCTGTTTCAGGACACCCAGTTCGTGCAGTGGCTGATCAATACCGGCCTCGTCGGCATCGCCGTGGTCGTGATCACGCTGTTGCTTGCCGTGCCGGCCGGCTATGCGCTGGCGCGGATGACCGGCGCCTGGGGCCAAACCCTCGGCATCGCCATCTTTCTCACCTATCTCGTTCCCCCGACCATCCTGTTCATTCCGTTCGCCCGCATCATCGCGACGCTCGGCCTGCAGGACTCGCTGTGGTCGCTGGTGCTCGTCTATCCGAGCTTCACGGTCCCGTTCTGCACCTGGTTGCTGATGGGATTCTTCAAGGCCATCCCGCGCGACCTCGAGGACGCGGCGATGATCGACGGGCTGTCGCGGTTCGGCGCCTTCGTCCGCGTCGTCATGCCGGTGTCGGTCTCCGGCATCCTGACCGCGATCATCTTTGCCTTCACCCTGGTGATGCAGGAATTCGTCTACGGCGTCACCTTCATCTCGTCGCTGTCGAGCTTCACGGTGAGCGTCGGCGTGCCGACCTTCCTGGTGCGTGGCGACGTGTACTTCTGGGGTTCGATGATGGCCGCCTGCCTGATCGCAAGCGTGCCGATCGCGATCATCTACAATCTCTTTGTCGACCGGTTCGTGGCTGGCTTCACCGTCGGCGCGGTGAAATAACATTCTTGCCTATCGGCGTTCGGATTCGGCGACCCTCCCGATTCCGAACGCGAACGGGAAACAGTGGCGCGCCGAACCGGCCCGGTGCGCGCGGACGCAATTCGCGCATCGCCTCACCCGCACAATCGGAGTAGGCCAGGGCCCGCCATGAGCGCCCCACCCAAAACCCTGCGCAGCATCGAGGAGCTTTACGCCGCCGGCTTTATCCATACGGCTGATGCTGCGGCACTCGAAGCGGTTGCCACCCGTTATGCGGTCGCGATCCCACCGGCACTCGCAGGGCTGATCGATCCGGCCGATCCTTATGACCCGATCGCGCGGCAGTTCGTTCCCGATGCGGCGGAGCTCACGACGACGCCACAGGAGCGCGCCGATCCGATCGGCGATGATCCGGCAAGCCCGGTCGAGGGCGTCGTGCACCGCCATCCGGACCGCGTGCTGTTGAAGCTCGTGCATGTCTGTCCGGTCTATTGCCGCTTCTGCTTCCGCCGGGCGATGGTCGGCCCTTCGGGGCGTCCATCCC
Organism: uncultured Rhodoplanes sp.; assembly: GCA_964616635.1. GTDB lineage: Bacteria > Pseudomonadota > Alphaproteobacteria > Rhizobiales > Xanthobacteraceae > Rhodoplanes. Next base: position 4,513 of record CAZTTL010000117.1, read on the forward strand.
TCTCCCAAGAGAAACTTGCCGCCGCACTCGCCTATATCCGCGCGCATCCCGAAATCTGGGAGGTCATTCTCACCGGCGGTGATCCGCTGATCCTGTCCGACCGTAAGCTCGGCGGCGTGCTGGAAACGCTAGCCGCGATCCCGCATGTGAAAATCATTCGCATCCACACCCGGGCGCCGGTGGCAGTGCCCGACCGGGTCACCGTTGACCTCGTCCGCACCCTGCGTGCGACCGGGCGGACGACCTATGTCGTGCTTCACGCCAATCATCCGCGCGAACTCACGCCTGAGGCGCGCGCGGCCTGCAGCCGCTTTATCGCCGCCGGCATTCCCATGCTGTCGCAGTCGGTGCTGCTCCGTGGGGTGAACGATGACGTCGACACGCTCGCGGCGCTGATGCGCGCCTTCGTCGAGGCACGGATCAAGCCGTACTACCTGCACCA
>CAZTTL010000117.1:5054-10570 GCA_964616635.1 uncultured Rhodoplanes sp.
GCGTTGCCATAAGGCTGCGAAGCCGGCCGGACAACACCCGACATTAACCCTCCTGTGCGGTTAATGACCTGCCTTCCGGCCTTGGAATGCGAGCAACCTTGTGCTTAGGCGAGAGAATCGGCCTGAGGGCGTCACCGCGGCCACGCGCTTGGCTGATCGCGAATGGAACGGTTCTTCAAAAAAAAGCCGTTGTATGAAGGCTATATGGACCTCTTTGCGGGTTGGGGCTGGTCGTTTCCATGGATGCGATTCTTGTTAAGATTCTCGCGGCCTTCCTTGCTCTCAGCCAGGTCGCGACCAGGCCGGACGCGATCAAGACCGAATTCGTGGCGACTCGGGACCAGGCGGAAGTCGTCAAGATCCTGCGCGACGGCTGCGCCCATATGCGCAAGGCGTTCGACATTGAATCGATCGATCTTGACGGCCTGATCGACACGGCGCTCGACGACCCGCAGGCCTTTACCACCGAAATCAAGGCGTTTCGCGGGCTCAATTTCGGTAGCCTGAAGCTCGTTTACCGGCAGTTCTGCAAGAACGAGGATGTACCGAACTCACCGATCGACATCCCGCAGGTCATCGCCTATTTCAACAAGGCTGCAGCCGACTTGCCGGACCACACCAAGCTCAAGGGCCTCAAACTATCGGGCACGAGCACCGTGCTCGATGCCAAGGGTGCCCCCTTTGCCGAGGTCTACAAGGCGGAGAACCGGCGCGTCTGGGTGCCCCTCAAGGACATTCCGGTGCTGGTGCGCAAAGCCTTTGTCGCCGCCGAGGATAAGCGTTTCTACGAACACAAGGGCATCGACGAGCGCGGGCTGATCCGCGCCATGATTGCCAATCTGGGGCGGTCGGGCCGCCCCCAGGGCGGCTCGACCATCACCCAGCAGGTGGTGAAGAACCTGCTGGTCGGCAACGACCTCACCTATGAGCGCAAGATCCGCGAGATGATCCTCGCCTCGCGCGTCGAACAGACGCTGAGCAAGGATGAAATCCTCGAACTCTATCTCAATACCATCTATCTCGGACGCAACACCTGGGGAGTCGAACTGGCCGCCCGCAACTATTTCGGCAAGCCGGCATCGGAATTGACGCTGGCCGAGGGAGCGACGCTCGCCGGAATGACCAAGGGGCCGAACTATTACAGCCCCGATCGCCATCCCGACCGCGCCAAGGATCGCCGCGCTTATGTGCTGAACCGCATGCAGGAGGACGGAGCAATCACGTCGGTGCAGGCGGGTCAGGCGCAGAAGGCGGCGCTGGACATCGTCCCCTATGAGCGCATCCAGCGCAGCTCCGGCTTCTATTTCCTCGATCATATCAGCCGCGAAGCAAAGTCACTCGCTGGCGTTGCGGCGCTGACGACGGCCTCGTCGACGGTCCGCTCGACCATTCATCCCGACCTACAGCGCGCGACCGAGGCGGCGCTACAGGAAGGCCTCGCCCGTTACGAGCTCAACACCGGCCGCGCCAAGTTCTCAGGCGCAGAGGCCAATCTTGCCGCGGCCGTGAAGAAGATCGAAGCCGATGCCAATGCGCCGAAAACACAGCCGGCATGGCAACAGGCCCTGCAGGCGGCGCGGCTTCCGCTGTACGACGTGCACTGGCCGGCCGCCGTGGTCCTGCAGAATGGCCGGAGGGCCGGCCTGCGGGTCGGACTTGCCGATGGGCGTGTCGTTGCACTCCATGGCGCGTCCGCCTCGGTCCGCCGCACTCTCAAGCTTTACGACGTCGTCTTGGTCCGGCTGACCGAGCGCGCCGCCACCAGGAAGCGCGCCGCCAGCATCCGTGCCGATCTGCGGATGCGGCCGACGGTGCAGGGCGCCGCTCTGGTGCTGGACAACAAGACCGGGAAAATCCTGGCGATGGCGGGCGGCTTCTCCTATCCGCTGAGCCAGCTCAACCGGACGACCCAGACCCAGCGCCAGCCAGGCTCCGCCCTCAAGCCTTTCACCTATCTCGCCGCGCTGAACAAGGGTCTGCAGCCCAACACGCTGGTGCGCGACGAGCCGATCACCCTGCCGCCGATCGGCAATGAGCAATCGGCGCGCGCGCGCGACTACTGGTCGCCACGGAATTACGGCCACGGCTCCTCCGGAATCCTCACTCTGCGGCTCGGGCTCGAATACTCGAAGAACCAGGTCACCGCGCAGCTTCTCAACGGCGCGATCGACAATGATCCGGCCAGGAGCCTCGCGCGGGTGTGCGAGCTCACGATCGAGGCCGAAGTCTATCGCGATTGTGTCGGCTACTACCCCTTCGTGCTCGGCGCCCAGCCGGTGCGCATGATCAACCTTGCCGCATTTTATGCCGCGATCGCCAATGAAGGCATCAGGCCCTCGCCTTACGCCATCGAAGCGGTGGAGCAGAACGGCAAGGCCGCGTACCGACACAAGCCTGACCTGAAGCCACTTGCCGATGGCGACCGCGTTGCCTTCGTCCAACTCAAGAGCATGATGCAGGGCGTGGTGGCGCGCGGCACCGCCAATGCCATTGCCAAGCTCTCGCCTTACGTCGCCGGCAAGACCGGCACCAGCGACGGCGAGAACGACGCCTGGTTCGTCGGCTTTTCCAACGACGTCACCATTGCCGTATGGGTCGGCTACGACAATGCCGACCGCAAGCGGCGCACGCTCGGCGGCGGTCAGACCGGCGGCAAGGTCGCGGTGCCGATCTTCGCCGCCATCATGGAAGCGGTGTGGGCCGACTACGCCAAGAAGACGCCGCTTGCGCCGCCTTCGCCGCAGGTGCAGCGCCAGATCATTGCGCTGCCGATCAACCTGCGCAGCGGCAATCGCGTCGCCAATGGGACCCCGGGTGCCTTTACCGAGTATTTCCGCCTCGACCGCACTGGGCGGTTTGCTGAGACGCAGTACAATCTCGTCTCCGAACAGGAAGTCGCATCCTACGCCTACAACGAGCCGGGCGACGGCGAGGCGGCCTATGGCTATCCCTACGGCTATGGGTCCGGATATGGCTACGGCGGCAGCTACAGGAATCCCTATGTGCGGTCCTATCCGCAGTATGGGCAGCAGCAGCAACAGCAGCCGCAGCAGCCGCAGTACTACCAGCGCCGTGTCCCGCAGGGCGGGCTGTTCGGCAACCTCGGACGGTTCTTCCAGCGAGGCTATCGCGACTATGGCTACCGCGAGCGCTATCCTCCCCAGCGGGTCGACCCGCAATATCCTTCTGCCGGGCGCGAGCGCTGGTGGTGAGCGTGCGCGGAATTAACCGAATCGCATTTGTCGCTCTGGTGTGCGTCGTGCTCGCGGCCGCGTTGCCGGGGCCGTCGGCCTGGGCGCAGGACTTCACCATCGATGACGTGCCGTCGGTGACCGCAGTCACACCGGCAAGGCTCAAGCCCGGCACGATCGCCTTCAGTGACCATATTGGCAAGGACGTTACCGACGCCAAGAACGGTCTGATCCGCTTTTCCGATTGGGCGAAGACCAAGCCGCTGCAGAAGGAGTTTCTCAGTCCCTATCCGGGCTACGAGGAACCGACACTCTCCCATAGGTCGGGCCGATCGACCAAAACGACCAAGCGCCGCCTGCATATGTATGTCGCGGAGGCGCGTTTCGCGCTTCCGCGCGCTCCGCAGACGATCGATCTCAACCGTTATGTGAATATCGCGTTCCTTGATCGCATGGACCCGGTGATCAAGCACCACCTCATCAGCGCTAAAGACGTAACCCCGAACAACAATACCAAGTTGGCGAACCACCACCCGATCCGCCGCTGGTGCGAAAGCTCCGGATCGGTCATCTGCATCAAGTCGCGCTACAAGCTCGAGGGCAAGCTGCCCGTTGCCATCCTGCTCCTCAACAAGCTGCGCGAAAGCAGCAAGAAGATCGCCGACTTCATCGAGTTCGAGAGCGAACTGCGTGTCATCCCGCCAGCGGAGATCGACCAATCCGGGCTGTCGCAACTGACCGGGATCGCGATGCCGGTGACCGCGGCGCTCGAGCAGAACATCGTCCATGTCAATCAGGTGATGCAGTTCGGCAAGTTTCTCGCGGTGCTGCAGGCCGACCCGGCGAATGCCAACCGCACCATTGTGACCGCCTTTGTTGCGCTTGCGGTCGAGTCCGATCTGTTCGAGAAGCGCAAGGAATTTGAAAATGTTCCCGTGTTGCGCAACATGGTGCCGGCGCAGGTCCTGTCGGGGAAATCCTCTTTCAATACCGGCGAGTCGATCAGTTCCGGCCTGCCCAATTACGCGCGCAACCGGATCAAGGCGCTGGCGACAGTCCTGCGCGGCGGATAGCTCCCGCACTCGTTCTGCCTAAAGCATGATTTGAGAAAAGTTGCAGACTTTTCAGAAAAGATCATGCAACCAAACAAGGGAGCAAAGAGCGCGATCGGTTCAACCTCAAGCAAGCGCGATCGACCCCGGGCACGGCCGTTTTCGGTTATTGTCTACAATCGTTTCCGTCTCTACATCAGGGCCAAGCTCCGCCGTCTCGTCGGCCGCACCGGGGCGATTGGCACGGCGTTGTCGGCATAGGGTCAAGCGACTGCCATTCCGTGCAAACGGAGAAGCCGATGTCGATGTTGGGCGATTGGAAGGTGCCGTCAGCGGCGCAGCCGCAGGCAAAGGATTACGACTACGACCTCGACGCGGCGCTCGATTCGGTGGTCGCGCTCCATGCGCTGGTTCCGCAGGATGCCTTCACCGCAGAGGTGCTTGGAACCGAACGCGCCGGCCAAGGCGTGCTGATTCGGCCGAGCGGCATCGTCCTTACCATCGGCTACCTGATCATCGAGGCGGAATCGATCTGGCTGCGCACCGGCGATGACCGTGTCGTCCCCGCCCATAGCCTCGCTTATGACCAAGAAACCGGGTTCGGCCTGGTGCAGGCGCTGGCACCGCTCGACCTGCCAGTGATGCCGCTCGGCCGGTCGGCGGACCTGTCGGTCGGCGAATATGTCGTGGTCGGCGGCGCCGGCGGACGCCAGCAGTCGGTTGCCGCCCGCATCGTCGCCCGGCAGGAATTCGCCGGCTACTGGGAATATGTGCTCGATGATGCGATCTTTACCGCGCCGGCGCATCCGCACTGGGGCGGCGCGCCGCTGATCGGCCCGTCGGGCGATCTGCTCGGCATCGGCTCGCTGCAGCTCGAGCAACGGCGTGCCGGCGGCATGACCGGCCACGTTAACATGATGGTGCCGATCGATCTGTTGAGTCCGATCCTGGACGATCTCCTGCGGAGCGGCCGGCCCAACCGGCCGCCGCGACCGTGGCTCGGGCTTTATGCTGCCGAGATCGAGGACAATGTCATCATCGTCGGCACCGTCAGCGGCGCGCCGGCCGAACAGGCCGATCTTCACCAGGGCGACGTCGTCATTGCCGTCGCGGGCGAAGGGGTGACCAGTCCTGCCGGCCTGTTCCGCCGCATCTGGTCGCTCGGTCCCGCCGGCGTCGAGGTGCCGATGACGCTGCTGCGCGACGGCATGGTGCTGGAAGTGACCGTGACCTCGGGCGACCGCAACCGCTATCTCAAGGCGCCGCGGCTGCA
>CAZTTL010000118.1:0-10521 GCA_964616635.1 uncultured Rhodoplanes sp.
CGATGCCGATCTCGGCGAGCGATCGCAGATAAAGGTCCTGGATGTCGAGCGGCGACGGCTTCAGGATCACCTGGAACTGGTAATAGTGCTGCAGCCGGTTCGGGTTTTCGCCATAGCGCCCGTCCTTCGGCCGGCGCGACGGCTGCACATAGGCGGCGTTCCACGGCCGCGGGCCGAGCGCACGCAAGGTCGTTGCCGGATGAAATGTGCCCGCCCCGACCTCCATGTCATAGGGCTGCAGCACCACGCAGCCGTAATCGGCCCAATAGCGCTGCAGGGCGAGGATCAAACCCTGGAACGAATGGTCGGGCCGCATATGCGGCGGCAGATCGGAAGAGGCCATGGCGGGCGGAGAGTTTTCAGCGATCGAAGCGGCGGAAGGTGGCTAACCCGACGGTGACCCTGCTGCGACCGCGGGGCCGGGTCATCCAGAGAGTGGTGGTATCGACCGCATGCGAGCGGGTCAAGCCAGGAGCCATCCGGGCCATGGGCCAGTCACGGCCCGAAGCGACGGTCCTCGTCGTGCCGCGCCGAACGCTACTCCGGCCGATAGACTCCGGTGCGCGGATCAGGTCGCAATTTCGGCAGGTGCTCGGGATCGACGGCCTCGACGGTTGCCGCGGCTGCCCGTTCGGCGCGATCGAGCTCCTCATTGATGCGGCGCCATTCCCGCGCCAATGTGCGAGCGAGCGCCGCCGCCCCCAGCATGCCCAGCGCCGCACTGATCACCGATGGAAATGGGAACATGATCTTGAACCCTCCATTGGCCTGACGCCAGCACGGTCAGGGGAAACGATGGCACGGCCCCACCAATCATCCGCGCGGTGATTATACTGTATGTGCATTGTCCGTGCCGCTCACGACGTTGCGCCCCGGCCGCCTGCACTATGCTCCTGCAACCGAGATCGGCGCCCGCAGCGAGGCTTAAAATCCGAACCGGCTCCACATCGCCCGCGCTTCGATCGTCGAGACCAGTTCGTCGGTCAATGCGCCGGCGTTGGTCTCGTCGCCCCACACGCCAAGCGTCCGCTTGCCTAAAAAACTGCGCTCTGGCGTGATCAGCGGCGTGATCACCTCCTTGCCGAAGCGCTCGCGCAGATAGGATCGCAAATCGCCGATGCGATCAACGAGGCCGTAGCCGAGTGCCGTCTGCGCGGTCCAGTACTCGCCGGAGAACACGGTTTTTTCCGGGCCGGTCAAGCGTTCCCCGCGGCGGCTGCGCACGAGATCGATAAAAATTTGGTGTATTTCGGCCTGGATCGCCTTGATGCGGGCGACGTCGTCAGGGTTTTCCGGCAGGAACGGATCGAGCATCGCCTTGTGCTCGCCCGCGGTATAGATCCGCCGCTCGATGCCAAGCTTGCGCATCGCCTCGTTGAGCCCGAAGGTTGCGCCGATGACGCCGATCGAGCCGACGATCGAGGTTGGATCGCATACGATCTCATCGGCCGCGCAGGCGATCATGTAGCCACCGGAAGCGGCGACATCCTCAATCACCGCGATCACCGGGACATTCTTTTCCTCGGCCAGCGCGCGAATGCGTTGAAAGATCAGGTGCGACTGCGCGGCCGAACCGCCGGGCGAGTTGATCACGAGCGCGACCGCCTTGATCTTGCTAATGCCGAAGGCGCGGTCGAGCGTGCGGGCGAGACCCGCCAGCGAGAGGCCGGGCCGCAGCGGGGTGGCAAAGCCGATCAGTCCGGTCAGGCGCACGACGGGCACAATGGCCACGCCGGCGCGCCAGCGCTTCGGCAGCACCGGGCGCAGGAACCGATGCAGGCCGCCGATCACCTCGCGGCCGACCCCTTGTTGTTGGCTTGCTTCAGTCATCGTCACAGGGCTCGCAATATCGGCCATTCATCCGGGTTCATCGCGCTGCTTCACCACGCCGGCAAACCCTTGTCCAGGGTCAAGTCCTTGTCCAGGGCAGAGAGCGGCCGCTGGCGATAGGCAGGCTGCTCCGCCTCCTCAAGTTACGCTTTGTTCACCGGCTTCGCGTTGAGTGAGGGCGCGCACGGTTTTGGTTAAGAGACAATGCAATCCTGGGCGGATCGGAACCACGAGACCGGCCTGCGATCGGCATATGCGGTGAATATTCACCGCGGTTTACGGGAGCGCGGCACGGGTTTGTCGAGGGGGTAAGCAAATGGAAGTGAAAATTATCATGCTCGCGAGCCTGTTCAGCCTGATCGCGGCGCTTTACCATTTGTCGCTTTGGCGCGCCGCGAAGACGGGCCGCTAAGGCCGTTGGCCCCCAGCGTCTCACACGCATCAGGGTGCGCGCCCCCACCATCCAACAGCATCGCCCTTCAGCGGCAAGGCCTTGCCATCGCGGAGCACCGCCTCGGCTTGCGCGGTCGGACGACCCTCGGCGTCATTGAAGATCAGTCCCGGCAGGAGCATCAGCGCCGCGCGGCTGCCCTTGGTGGCGCTGACGAGAACGCGGAGCGCGGGCACGCCCGGCTTGGCATGGACCGGAACAACGGTAACCGCCCCGAACGCACCGGCGAGCGTTTCCAGGACCATGGTAAGGCCATCGGCCGGATAGACCAATGTCAGTCCCCCGCCGGAGCGGAGGAGACGCGCCGCCACTTTCACCCACTGCGCCAGCATTTCGCCACCGCCGGCATGCGCTTGCCGCCGCTCGGGGTCGGGTGAGGTCTGGCGACTCGCGGGGTCGTGGAAGGGCGGATTCATCAGCACGCGGTCGGCGCTGCCGGGACCAAGCCCGGCTGCAGCCAATTCCGCAGCGGGAGCGCAGACATCCGCTACGATCACTTGGCAGCGGTCGCCCAACCGGTTGCGCTGCGCATTTCTTCGCGCTGCATCCGCGAGCGCCGTATCGATTTCAACCAGCGTCAGACTGAGCCCGGGGACCCGCCAGGCGAGGGCGAGGCCCGCAGCGCCGACCCCGGCGCCCAGTTCGATCGCATGCTCGCCCGCCTCCCCTCCGGTGGCGGCAGCGAGCAAAATCGCATCATGGCCGAACCGATGGCCGCGGCGGGGCTGCAGCAGCCGCAACCGGCCGCCAAGGACGGCATCGTCGGTCCACGCACCGTCGCGAGCATCATGAACCATCGGGCCGCAGCTCGTGGCCGAGCCCGGCCTCGCGCAACACGGCGCGTGCCGCCTCAAGCTTCTCGTCGGGCACGAGGACACGCCGCGGCAATACGCCGAGCGAGCCCTCGAGCACGCTCATATTCTGGTCGAGCACCCAACAATGAATCGCCGCCGCCCGGAGCAGCGCTTCAACTGCCGACACTAGTACCGCATCATTGGTGCGTATGATTTCCTTCACGCGTCGTGGCGTCCGCTCGCGCGCTGCGGCCACGCCATCGCTTCCCAACCCGGGGCGTCCTGGGTGAGATAGGCGAGAAGCTTCATCTCGCGACGCCCGCGCGTGACCGTGTCCAGGATTAATCCGCAGCCGACCGCGGCGCACGCGACGATCATCATCCCCATCGCGAGGATGGCCGTCGGCAGCCGCGGAACGACCCCCTGTTCGAGGTAGGTGACCACCACCGGCACGGCGAGGACGATCGCCAGCCCCGCGATCACCGCGCCAAGGACGGAAAAGAAGCGCAGCGGCCGCTCCGAACGATACAGTTTCACGATCATGCTCAGGATGCGCAGCCCATCGCGCCAGGTATTGAGCTTGGACGCCGACCCCTCCGGCCGTGCGTAATAGGGGGCGGCGACCTCGGCGACCGGCAATTCGAGCTCGAGCGCATGGACGGTCAGCTCGGTCTCGATCTCGAAGCCGCCCGACAGCACCGGAAAGGTCTTGACGAAGCGCCGGGAGAAAGCGCGGTAGCCGGACAGGATATCGGTGAAGGCCGCACCGAACATCCAGCGCACGAAGCCGGTCAGCATCCGGTTGCCGAAGCGATGACCCCGCCGATAGGCGGCGCGCGTTTCTTCAACACGGGCGCCGACCACCATGTCGAGTTGCTCGTCGAGAAGCTTGTCGATCATCGTGCGAACACTCGGCGCGTGATAGGTCGCATCGCCGTCGACCAGCACGTAGACATCGGCATCGACGTCGCGGAACATGCGGCGCACGACGTGGCCTTTGCCTTGCCGGGAAACACTGCGGACAATCGCACCTGCCGCTCGCGCGACCTCGATCGTTCGGTCCGTCGAGTTATTGTCGTAGACGAAGACCGTCGCCTCGGGAAGATTCTCAAGGAAGTCGCCGATCACTTGCGCGATCGCCTGCTCCTCGTTGTAGCACGGCACCAGGACCGCGATGCGCGGCCGCGCTACCACGGGTCGAACCTCCTCATCCAGTTCAGCCAGCCGCGTCACGTTGCTTCGGCCTCCGACCGCATCCACCCCCACGCGCGCGGCAGCGCCGAGCGCAGCGGCAAACAGCGCACTTGTCGAAGAACCCTAGCATTTCTATTGTCCGGGGTCCCGCTTTGGTCCCGGCTTTGGAGCATTCGCTTGGCCGTCGTCATCCCGTTTGAAACTCCCTCCGCCAGCTCCATCGATCGTCTCGTCGGATTCGTGACCTCGGATATGGCGCGCGTCAACGCTACGATTCTGGCCTGCACCGGCTCCGAAGTAACCATGATCCCGGAGGTGGCCAATCACCTCATCGCCTCCGGCGGCAAGCGGCTGCGGCCGATGCTGACGCTGGCGATGGCACAATTATCCGCCTACAGCGGCGATGGCCATGTCAAGCTCGCCGCCGCTGTCGAATTCATGCATACGGCGACGCTGCTGCACGACGACGTTGTCGACGAATCGAGCATGCGGCGGGGAAAGCTTGCGGCGCGCATGCTGTGGGGCAACGAGGCCAGCGTGCTGGTCGGCGATTTTCTGCTTGGCCAGGCGTTCAAACTGATGGTCGAAGTTGGCTCGCTGCGCGCCCTCGAAATCCTCTCTTCCGCCGCCGCGGTGATTGCCGAGGGCGAGGTCCGCCAGCTCGGGACCGCGAAAAACACCTCGACCACCGAGGATGAATATCTGGCGGTGATCCGGGCGAAGACTGCCGAATTATTTGCCGCCGCCTGCGAGGTCGGACCGGTGATCGCCGGTCGCCCCAAAGCAGAGCAGGCGGCCTGCCGCTCCTTCGGCATGAATCTCGGCATCGCCTTCCAGCTTGTCGACGATGCCCTCGACTATGGTGGCAAGTCGGCCAAGCTCGGCAAGAATGTCGGCGACGATTTTCGCGAAGGCAAGATCACGCTTCCCGTCGTGCTCGCCTTCCGGCGCGGGTCCGACCCCGAGCGCGATTTCTGGCGGCGCACGCTCGAATCAGGCGAGGCGTCGGACGGCGACCTCGACCACGCGATCGGGCTCATGGTAAAGCACCGCGCACTCGACGATACCTTCATGCGCGCGCGCCATTATGGCGCCATCGCCAAGGATGCGCTCGCGCTGTTCCCGCCTTCGCCGATGAAGGCGGCGCTCGAAGAAGCGGTCGAGTTTGCGATCAGCCGCGGGCATTAAAGCGAATTCCGTTCCGGTGGAATCGGAAGCCGCTCTGTTTCTGTTGGCGCGGTCGCATCTTCCGCGGCGAACCGGCGTCCCCTTCACTGGAACATGCTCTGAGGATGCAGCGGCGCCAGGACGGCAGCTGGGCGACCTAGACCGAATTCCGTTCTGACGGAATCGGAATTCGCTCTATTTCTCTTTGAGTGGTCGCATTTTCTGCGGCGAACCGGCGTCCACTTCGCCGGAAAATGCTCTATTCGCCCCAGGCGGCGAAAGCCTGGTTAAAGACGCGATCGCCTGGATTACCTTTTTCGATTGCCAGGATCGCGCGCCGGCCATTGCTATAGACGATCGGGACATCGAACCAGGTGCGTTCCTTCAGCAATTCAATGTTGCGCTTCTGGTCGGCTTCGGTCGACGACAGTCCGATCAGGAAGAAGTTCGCGGTCACCTTGACTGACAGTCCGGCCAGCGGCAGGCCGCGCGTCTGCTCGGCCTGCTTCATCAGGATGCCGGGGACGTTGGCAATGGTGCCATTCGGAAAGTCCGGCGGCAGCGTAAACATGATCTCGATCGTGTGACTGGCCGGCAGTGCCTTGTCGGTATTGCGGCGAAGCGACCACTTCACCGTGATATGCGGGTCGGGGATCTCGATGTCGGCGCGGATCACGGGATCGGCGGCCTGCCCCGGTCCGGCAGTGGCGGAATCGAGGTGCCAGACGACAGTTCCCACATGCCGCTTGCCAGAGCGATTGGTAGGGTCCTCCTCGTAGAGCACGACGCGTTGGGCAACGTTGGCTGCTTCCCCGGGCTTGCCTTCAGATGCGGCACCCGGGGCACCGATCCGATCGGTCAGCTTGCTTTGCGATGCAGGCGCGGTGGCCGGTGCCGATGGCGCCGTTGCCACGTCTGTTCTCTTGAACAGGCCGGAGATTGTCGGCCATTGCCAGAACAGAATACCGGCAAGGCAGAGAACCAAGATCAGGGCCGCCGCCCCGACCAGCACACCGCGGTTGGCGAAGACATTGCTCAGGCCGCCGGCGAATCCGGTCCCGCTGTCCTCGGGTCCTTCCTTCGGGCCATAGGGAAACGGACGGTGGCTCGCCTCACCCTCAGCAACCGCATCGCGATAAGGCGGTTGGCCGCGCTCCTCCGACGCCAGATTGCGACCCGTCTCGACGCCCTGCTCCTCGTCGGGCAGGATGCCGGGAGGCAGCGCAGGCCCTGGCGGTTCCGCTGCTCGCCGTCTGGCGCCGGCCCATGGTGGGGGCTGGTCGTCGCCGCTGGGCTTAGGCGGCTCACCGCGAGCGGCTTCGCGCAGCAAAGGCGGTTCGCGCTTGCGTGCCGCCGTGCCGTCGTCGGCCGGTGCGACCGGCGGTTCGCGCGGCGGCGGACGGAGTGGCCGCCGCGGCGGTGGCCGCAGTTCCTCCGGCTCCAGATGCGGTTCCATGCGCGGTGCATCGCGCGTGGGCGAGGCGGCAGCGAAAGCTTCGCGCGCAGATTTCGACGCCTGTGCCGTGGCGTCACCGAGGCTTTCCGTATCGGTGACAACATCGCGGAAGCCTTTGAGACCTTGGTCCCGCAAGGAGCCACGATCAGCAAAGCCGCGCCGGCCGGCAGGCGGGCGGGCTGCGGCCTGCTCACCCTCGGCGGGTGTCGGCCCATTGCCACCGCCCCCCCGGTCCTGCCCGCTGGCGCGGGTCGGACCACCTGATCCGCCGGATCGTGGCGGCGGCTCGGTGCTTCGTTTGCCGGCAGCGCTCTCAAGGCGGGCGCGCCGGGCGGCATCCGCCTCAACCTTGCGAATCGCCTCTTCGAGAGCGAGCCGCTCGCGGGTAATCTCCGACTCGCTGAGCGCCGGAGTGACCGAGCGCAGCTGGGCCACGAGGGCGCCGCGGGCGCGCTCATAGAGGGTGCGCCGCGCTTCCCCGGTGCTCTTCTCAAGGCCGGCGACGGCCTTGGCAATCAGCGGATAATAGTCAGCCATTACACCCAGCTATTGTCCCGCACTGCGTCGCCCTCTTCTGCTGCCTCTTCTAGAGCATTTTCAGGCGCTTTGGACACAACTTCGCCGCGGAAAATGCGATGGCGCAAGAAAAACTTACCCTTCGAACGGATTGTGCACGAGTATTGTGTCGTCGCGCTCCGGGCTTGTCGACAACAGCGCCACCGGGCAATCTACCAATTCTTCAATCCAGCGGACATATTTGACCGCCTGCGCCGGCAGCTCCGCCCATGAGCGCGCGCCCGCCGTCGGTTCCTTCCAGCCGGCAATTGTTTCATAGCACGGCTCGACCTGCGATTGCGCATGCTCGCTCGCCGGCAGGTAGTCGATGCTCCGACCATCCAGCCGATAGCCGACGCAGACTTTGATCTCGTCGAAGCCGTCGAGAATATCGAGCTTGGTCAGCGCCAGCCCATCGATTCCGCTGGTGCGCGCGGTCTGCCGCACCAGGACGGCGTCGAACCAGCCGCAGCGCCGCCGCCGCCCGGTCACCGTGCCGAATTCGCGGCCGCGGTCGCCGATCAGCCGGCCGATTTCATTGTCCTGCTCGCTCGGAAACGGCCCGGCGCCGACCCGGGTCGTATAGGCCTTGCAGATGCCGAGCACATAACCGATCGCCGATGGCCCCATGCCGGAGCCGGTCGCCGCCTGCGCCGCAACGGTATTGGAGGAGGTGACGAAGGGATAGGTGCCGTGATCAATGTCGAGCAGCGCGCCCTGCGCACCCTCGAACAGGATGCGCCTGCCATCGCGGCGATGCCGGTCAAGCAGCGACCACACCGAGTCCATATAGGGCAGAATGCGCGGGGCGAGCGCAGCCAGTTCGTCGTAGAGGGCCTTGGCGTCCCATTCCGGAAGACCGAGACCGCGGCGCAGCGCATTGTGATGCACCAGAAGCCGGTCGAGCTTGCGCTCCAGCGAGGGCAGGTCGGCGAGGTCCATCACCCGGATGGCGCGGCGGCCGACCTTGTCTTCGTAGGCGGGGCCAATGCCGCGCTTGGTGGTGCCGATGCGCGTCATCGCGGTCGCCGCATCCTCGCGGATGGCGTCGAGCTCCTGGTGCAGTGGCAGGATCAGCACCGTATTCTCCGCGATGCGCAGCGCCTCCGGGCCGATCGCAACGCCCTGCCCTTCCAGACGGTCGATCTCCTCGACCAAAGCCCTGGGATCGAGCACGACGCCATTGCCGATCACCGACAGCTTGCCACGCACCACGCCCGAAGGCAGAAGCGACATCTTGTAGGTCGTGCCGTCGATCACGAGGGTATGGCCGGCATTATGCCCGCCCTGAAAGCGGACCACGATGTCGGCCTGCGCCGACAGCCAGTCGACGATCTTGCCTTTGCCTTCGTCCCCCCATTGGGAGCCGACGACGACTACATTCGCCATGCCTATCCTTTTCCGACGAACGGCTCCCGTGACGGGATCGCACCGTCACCCCACGCCATCGGCTATCCGCTTCGAATAATGGATGAATTCGTGCGAAGCAAGGCGCAAGGTCAGAAGTGCAGCGGCTTCGCCTGTTTGACATGGGGCAGCGCGCGCACCTGCTCAAGCAGGTCCGGCGGCAAGTCGCTGTCGATCTCGACCAAAGCGATCGCGTTGCCGCCCGGCTCGTCGCGGCCAAGCGCAAAGGTCGCGATGTTGATCCCGGCGTCGCCGAGCAGCGAGGCGAACCGTCCGATGAATCCGGGCTTGTCTTCATTGGTGACGTAGAGCATCGAGCGGCCGAATTCGGCATCGATACGGATGCCCTTGATATTGACGATCCGCGGACGCCCATCGGCGAAAACCGTGCCGGCGACGCCGCGCGTCATCCGCTCGCTCACGACCGTCACCGTGATCAGGCTTTCGTAATCGCCCGCAGCGTCGCGGGTGATTTCCTCGACCGCCATGCCCCGTTCCTTCGCCATTGCCGGCGAGGAAACGAAATTGACGTCGGCGAGCATCGGCCGCAGCAGCCCGGCAAGCGCCGCCGAGGTGAGCGCCCGGGTGTTCATCGCCGCAACGTGACCGTCATAGGCGATCTGCACCTTCTTCAAGCCGGTCTCGGTCAGCTGGCCAGCGAAGGAGCCGAGTTTCTCCGCGAGCGCGATGAACGGCTTGAGGCGTGGCGCCTCCTCCGCGGTGATCGAGGGGAAGTTGACGGCGTTGGAAATCGCTCCGCGCAGCAAATAGTCGGACATCTGCTCGGCGACCTGCAACGCGACATTCTCCTGCGCCTCGCTGGTGGCGGCGCCAAGATGCGGCGTGCACACCACATTGCGATGGCCGAACAGCGGATTGGTGAGCGCCGGCTCCTCGGTGAACACATCGAAGGCGGCGCCGGCGACGCGGTTCTCCTCAAGTGCCGTCCGCAGCGCGACCTCGTCGACGAGCCCGCCGCGGGCGCAATTGATGATGCGCACCGAGGGCTTCATCATCGCCAACGCCTCGGCGTCGATGATGTTGCGGGTGCGCTCGGTGAGCGGCGTGTGCAGCGTGACGAAGTCGGCACGGTGGCACAGTTCGGCGAGGTCCACGCGCTCGACGCCGAGGTCGCGCGCGCGTTCCGGCGAGAGGAACGGATCGCAGGCAATCACCTTCATCTTCAGGCCGTGAGCACGGTCGGCGACGATGGCGC
Organism: uncultured Rhodoplanes sp.; assembly: GCA_964616635.1. Classification (GTDB taxonomy): domain Bacteria; phylum Pseudomonadota; class Alphaproteobacteria; order Rhizobiales; family Xanthobacteraceae; genus Rhodoplanes. The sequence continues at coordinate 10,071 of CAZTTL010000118.1, forward strand.
CAACATTGCCGCAACCGATGATGCCGAGCGTCTTGCCGGTGATCTCGACCCCCAGAAAGCGGTTCTTCTCCCACTTGCCGGCCTGGGTCGAGGCGTCCGCCTGCGGGATTTGGCGCGCCAGCGCCAGCATCAGTGTAATCGCATGCTCCGCCGTCGTGATCGAATTCCCGAACGGCGTGTTCATCACGATAATGCCGCGGGCGGTTGCCGCCGGGAGATCGACATTGTCGACACCAATCCCGGCGCGCCCGATGACGCGCAAATGCGTTGCGCGCTCGATGATCTTCTCCGTCACCTTGGTCGCCGAGCGGATCGCGAGTCCGTCATAAGCGCCGATCACGGCGGCGAGCTTCTCCTTGTCCTTGCCGAGGCTCGGCTGGAAGTCAGCATCAATACCGCGGTCCTTGAAGATCTGGACGGCAGCATTCGACAGCGCATCAGAGATGAGGAC
>CAZTTL010000119.1:0-1484 GCA_964616635.1 uncultured Rhodoplanes sp.
CACCTTGCTCTGGACGCACACGGATAAGCTAGCCGAGTTGATCCGGAAACATGCTTACTAAGGTCAGGGCTCCATCAGGGTTGAGTGGTCTTTACGGAGCTAGACGGACGTTTCAATCGCGGCTTTGAAGCCACACGATTGACCCGCAAAAGACATCAATCAGGTCTAACACGTTGCGCCGGCTGGCCATTCCAAGGAGCCATTGAAGCGTCGATCGTCTGTTCAGGGCGACGTCCGCGGTCGCGTGTCGGGCTACTGGCCGTGCACCGCGCTACAGTAGTGCGCGATTCGCCTTCCAAGGAGAGAGGGACCATGCGTGCTCTTGCCTGTGCCGCTGTCGTGGCGATCGCCTTGGCCGCGCATCCAGCGTGCGCACAGCCTGGCCGCAGCGCGGCGGCGTTCTGGAAAGCTGTGCAGGCCCGCTGCGACGCGACGGCGGCAACCCCTCCAAACAAACTCGGCCGGCGCATCGCACAGATTGCGATCGACGAGTTTGCGGGCTTCGGCGGCCATCAGATCGATTCCAACGGCCGGTTGTTTCACTTCGGACTCACCGAAGCCGAACACCAGGGCGATGACGGCGGCGACCAGCAGGCGAGGACTGGCCAGCTTGGCTGGTGGCGGGTGATGAAATACTGGCGCTCGATGTTCGGCGAAGACCCTACCGATAAGCTCGAGGTCCGCGGTTATGGCGATGCCTCCGCCGCGACGGACGAGACGCAGCGCGTACCGCTCCTGCGAGCCCATGCCGCGCACCTCCTGCACGCCGCCGATGGCGTATCCGATCCAGCCGAGCGCGAAATTCTGCGCGAGGCGATCTTGCGCGCGGCCGTCATCGACACGCCTTGGTCAGCTGCGTTTGTCAGCTATGTGATCCGACAGGCGGGCGTCCCGGCGAATTCATTCCGGTTCGCCAACGCCCACCGCGCCTTTATTTATGACGCTTTCCGGACGAGTGTGGCGGAGTTGAACAATACGGCAGGCAATTCGCTTTATCGAGCTTGTCCGCTCACCACGACCAGACCCCGCCCGGGCGATTTGATCTGTGAACAGCGCGAGCCGGCGCTGACCGCGGCGAGCGCCAAGGCGGTGCGCGAGCGTATTCGCATGGACCTCGACGGCGACGGCAGCGCCCCCTCGATCAAGCGTACGCACTGCGAGGTGGTCGCGTATGTCGATCGGCAAGCGCGCAAGGTCTACACCATCGGCGGCAATGTTGATCAGGCCGTTACGGTCAGGAAGTTGAACTTGCGCGGCAACCTGAAATTCTCGACCGCGCAAAAGGGTCATTGCGGCGGCGCAGGCCATTGGACCTTGCCGCAGCCTATAGCCGACGCGCCACGCAATGCGAAATGCTCGCTTAATGACAAGAAGTGGTTCGTGCTGCTGCAGTTGAGGTGAGCCATGGCGCAGCAAAACGTTCCCCCTGATGGCTTGGTTGGGCTTGCGCCAGCCGGGAGGACTCAGCCAGCCGGGAGGACTCA
>CAZTTL010000119.1:1584-10485 GCA_964616635.1 uncultured Rhodoplanes sp.
GCCAGCCGGGAGGACTCAGCCAGCCGGGAGGACTCAATTGCATTCGGCCTGCCGGTTTGCCGCTGGCGTGGCGATGATATTGTCGCTGATCGCCGTTGGATATTTTGGCCTTGTTTTCTCAGCAGCAGATTTACAGGCCAAAGATACGGCCAGCCGCTGTGACGATGCGGTCGGCCTCGCGGTCCTGTCCTCGCCAATCGCGCCTTGGAAGGGCGCGCCCTTGCGCGTTGTCTTCACCCTAGAGAAAGCGCTCCAAGGCGAGCTTTCGCTGATTGCGCCCGACGGCAGCGTGGCGGCCAGAGCGCCCAAGCGGTACGGCGGGCCACCCTATTTCTGGGTTGCTGAAGTCGAGTCGCCGGCTTCCGGCACGTGGCATGCGCAACTCGCGCTGAGCCGCGCGCCGGCCGGGTGCAATACCTTGACGCGCGTGATCGCCGTACGCGGCAGACGGCCGCCGCGTCCACACGGGACACCGGGAAGCGTTTGGCCCCTCCGCAATACCTGGAATCGCGGAACCGAAAATCTGTATGCCGCATGGATCGAGAAGCTCTTCGATGGGCCACTCGACACCGAGCTGTCCTGGACCGCCCTGCATTTCGTCTTGCGCGATGAATCGCGTAACGTTCTGTTCAACCATCTGGGTCTCGGCGAGGACGCGATGAAGATCACGCTGCGTCCCGACTGCGCCGACCTGCCGTACTTCTTGCGGGCATATTTCGCGTTCAAGATGGGATTGCCGTTCGGCTATTCGAAGTGCTCGCGTGGCGGCCATGGCAAGGCACCGCGCTGTCCCGCCTGGTGGAACATTCAGCATCTCGAACCTCCTCCTGAGCCGCCGCCGGAACAGACGCCCACCGTGGCCCGGCCCGCGGTGCCGAACAGATATTCGCAGAACGGGTTTGGTGGATTCTTTGCAAACCTGTGGGGCAGGCCTGTGATGCGCGAACCGAGGGCGCCTGCGGCCCGCGTGGCCCGTCCGCGGGCGCCAAAGCATCTGGGGCTCGCCGCATCATTCGCCGACTATACGCGGACCGTTGCAGATGGTGTTCATTCTGGATCCGCACGCACGGCGTTGAATGACAACAATACCGACTTCTATCCCGTGGCCTTGAACGAGGAGACCCTGCGGCCCGGGGTCGTCTATGCCGACCCGTACGGGCACACCCTCGTGCTGGTGCGCCGCGTTCCGGAATCGGGCGGCGGGGCGGGTGTTTTCCTCGCCGTCGATGGGCAACCCGATGGGACGGTGGCGCGAAAGCGGTTCTGGCGCGGTAATTTCCTGTTCGCCGAGGATCCCGCGCTGGGGGGGCCCGGCTTCAAGCGGTTCCGGCCCATTGTGCGCGACAAGAAGGGGGCGTTGCGGCGGCTGACCGACGCCGAGATCGCGAACGATCCACAATATGGCGACTTTTCGCTCGAGCAGGCCAAACTCGGGATCGAGGAGTTTTATGATCGCATGGATGAGGTGATGTCGCCGTCACCGCTCGATCCGGTGCGGGCTTTGGAAGATGTGATCACGTCGCTCGAGGAGCAGGTGAAGGTGCGCGTCACGTCCGTCGAAAATGGGCGAAAGTTCCAGAACCGCGGACGCGGCGAGGCGAGCATGCCCAACGGCGCAGCGATCTTTGAGACCAGCGGTGCGTGGGAAGCTTTTTCAACACCGGCGCGTGATTTGCGCCTGCTGATCGCGCTCGACGTGGTGCGCGGCTTTCCGGATCGGGTCGCGCGGCGGCCGGAGCGCTACGCGATGCCGAGGGGAAAAAGTATCGCCGAGGTGAAAGCGGAATTGCAGCGCATGCTCGACCAGGAACTCGCAGCACGCAAATTCTCCTATGTGCGCAGCGACGGCTCCCCCTGGACGCTGACGCTTAGAGACGTGTTCGACCGCATGATCGATCTCGAGATGGCGTACAACCCGAACGATTGCGTCGAGCTGCGGTGGGGCGCACCGGCCAATAGTGAAGAGTCATCCACGTGCAAGCGGCATGCGCCGTCGGCGCAGCGCGCCAAGATGATGAAGTACCGTGATTGGTTCCATGAGCGGCGCCGACCGCCGCGTGCTTAATTGCCAGCGCTTGTGGCGGTGGGCGTCCAGGGCGCAGCCGCCGCGGTCGACCCTCGATCTCCCCCCCACCCGGCCGAGCAAAGACAGTTTCTTGGGTCACGGATAGGCTTCCGCGCTCGCGACGAGGCCATGCCTCCTCTGGAGAGGCCGGATTGTGCCGAGAATTTGCGCGCAATGACACTGTCGCTTGACGTGAGCCGACAGGCGAGTCTCTCTCCGCTAGGCCCGTAGCGGCGGGGGCGCAAGGCATTTCAACGACTCGAAAGAGCTAAGGTGAATCATGGCAAAACTGAAGGTTCTCTGTCGGATCGGCGCATTCGACGAAAAGCATATTCCCGATCTCGAAGCAGTTGTGGCGGAGGCGGGCGGGATTTTTCTGCGGATGAAGACCATCCCGGATACCGAGCACTGGCTCGAATATCACTGCAGATTCAGAAAGAAAGTGAAGGGTCTTCGGCGTTTTGCGCGCGACTTGATGCATTTCGACGAGCAGATGGTCGAACAGCGCAAAAAGGAGAACGAACGCCGCGCGGCAGAGGGCAAGGAGCTCCTGCCCGCGATCGAGCCCTTCTCCGTCACCTGGCCGAATGAAGAGCGCCGTGCCGCGGCTGGGGCCATGCTCGAGGAGTTTCTGGAACAAAATTCGTCGATCAGGGGCGATCTTGAGGCGCCACCCGGCGCCTACGAGCGCGACGTCGCCTTGGAGAAGGTCAAAGCCCTCATCGACCGGATGAAATGGCAGCTCGACAAGGATTTCGAGGATACCGAGAGCTGATCGCGGGTCTGACTCTGGCGCTCGATTGGCCGGGCAAGCGGCGGGCGCGCAAGGGCTGCCGCCGCCGGCGACTCGGGTGCGGGGTCGGCGTCGGCATCATCAGGTGGAGGCCTCGCCCCGAATCCGTTTCTGTGGCGAAGCCGAATCGGAGTCTATTCGCCGGAAAATGCTCTGCTCGGGTGGAAAAGGCGCATCCGAGCGGGCGGAAATTCGTTTCGCCGCGACACATTTGCAGTACGATCGGTCGGGGCAAAAAAATCCGGCGCACGACCCGCGTCAGCATCGATCAGGAGCACCGCTGCATGACGAAGGCACCCGCGATAACGCTGGCCGGCCTCACCTTTCTCCTCGTTGGCGCCGCAAGTCCCGCCGCGGCGCAGGGGCCGCAGAGCTGCTATCCCTATTGCGATTTCACCCATTATTATGGGCCATACGATTATCGTTATCTGCGGCCGGGCCTGATCTGTTACCCGATTTGCGGCCCGGACGGCCGGTGCTCACCCAATCCGGCCTGCGTCGGCCAGTCGACACGCGGCCGCATCAGCGTCCGCAGCCTTTCCGGCGCCCGGGTGACGACGACGCCGACGACCGCGACCTTCTACGATCCCTCGGTGAGGGCGGTGCCGGGGGTGCGGGCCCGGCCACGGCGCGCGCGGCGGCGCTGAGCGGCACGCACAGCACAGGCAGCCGGAGTCCACCCTGCTCAGAGCCCGCCGGCCCGCGGGCTCACGCCGGTTTCTCGGCGACCATCATGTAGTTCACATCGGTATCGTCGGAGAGGTGCCAGCGATCGCCGAACGGGTTGTAGACCACGCCCGACTCGGCGGTGACCAGCAGTCCTGACTCCTCGAGCGCAGTTTCGAGCTCCGAGGGTGTCACGAACTTATCCCACTGATGGGTGCCGACCGGCAGCCAGCGCAGGATATATTCGGCGCCGACGATCGCCAGGGCGAAGCTCTTCATGGTGCGGTTGATGGTGGCAGCGACCATCAGCCCGCCGGGCTTCACCATGGCGGCGCACTTGTTGATGAACAGGTGGATGTCCGCCACATGCTCGACCACTTCCATGGCGAGCACGATGTCGAACCGCTCCCCTGCTTCGCTTAGCTCTTCCGCCGTGGTGGCGCGATAGTCGATTGTGAGCCCCCCCTCCGCGGCATGGAGTCTCGCGACCTCGACATTGCTCGATGACGGGTCTGCGCCGACCATGGTCGCCCCAAGCCGCGCCAGCGGTTCCGAGAGCACGCCCCCGCCGCAGCCGATGTCGAGAATCCGCAGGCCTTCGAGGCAGCCCACCGTCTTCGGATCGCGGTTGAACTTCTGGCAGGCCGTGTCACGGACATAGGCGAGGCGCACCGGATTGAACTTGTGCAGCGGCGCCATCTTGCCGCGTTCGTTCCACCACTCGGCCGCAAGAGCCGAGAAACGTGCGACTTCTGCCGAATCCACGGTTGGGGAGCGGCTAAAATCGTCGTTCATGACGCGCCCTTCCTGGTGCTGTTGCCATACCTGCACCGCGCCGGCTATGTATCGCCTTCTCGCGCGCCATCGGTCGCGATGCAAGTCTTTCGCGTACTAATCCCCCTAACCCTTCGGAGCATCATCCGCCGGCCATGGCTCGCCTCGTGATGAAGTTTGGCGGCTCGTCGGTCGCCGATATCGACCCTATCCGCAATGTCGCACGGCACGTCAAACGCGAGGTGGATGCCGGAAACGAGGTCGCCGTGGTCGTCTCCGCCATGGCGGGGGTCACCAACACGCTGGTCGACTTCTGCCGGGCGGCCGCGCCGCTGTACGATCCGCGCGAATACGACGCCGTCGTCGCTTCGGGCGAGCAGGTGACCTCCGGCCTGCTGGCGATCACGCTGCAGGCCATGGGGATCGCGGCGCGGTCCTGGCAGGGCTGGCAGCTGCCGGTCGAAACGTCGGACGCGCATGGCGCCGCGCGTATCCTCGCCATCAATGCGGAGGAGCTGATCCGCTGCTTGGCCGACCGGGAAGTGGCGGTTATCGCCGGCTTTCAGGGGATTCACCGCGAAACCCGGCGAATCGCGACGCTGGGGCGCGGCGGATCGGACACCTCGGCGGTCGCCATCGCTGCGGCGATTCGCGCAGATCGCTGCGACATCTATACCGATGTCGACGGGGTCTATACGACCGACCCGCGGGTCGTGCCGAAAGCACGCCGGCTTGACAAAATTGCCTTCGAGGAAATGCTGGAAATGGCCTCGCTGGGGGCGAAGGTCATGCAGGTGCGTTCGATCGAGCTCGGCATGGTGCACAATGTGCACATTTTCGTGCGCTCGAGCTTCGACAGGCCTGAAGACATCGACCCGCATCTCGCCCCGCCGGGCACCCTGATCTGCGACGAGAGTGAAATCATGGAACAAGAGGTCGTCACCGGCATCGCCTTCTCCAAGGACGAGGCGCAGATCTCGGTCCGCAGCGTCGAGGACAAGCCGGGGGTTGCGGCGGCCATCTTCGGCCCGCTTGCCGAAGCCAATATCAATGTCGACATGATCGTGCAGAACGTGTCGGCGGACGGGCGCACCACTGATCTCACCTTCACCGTCACCGCGGCGGATTTCGCCCGCGCCACCGATACGATTGCCAAGGCGCAGGCGGAAATCGGCTATGCGCGGCTCGACACCGCGAACGAGGTGTCGAAAATCTCCGTCATCGGGGTTGGCATGCGCAGCCACGCCGGCGTCGCCGCCCGGGCTTTCCGCGCGCTGGCTGACCGCGGCATCAATATTCGCGCCATCACCACCTCGGAGATCAAGTTTTCGCTGCTGATCGACGCTGCTTTCACGGAACTTGCGGTGCGCACGCTGCATTCGCTTTACGGGCTCGACAAGGTATGATGCCATCGGATCCGAAGAGGACGGAAGCGAGCGGGAAGGGGAAAAGCGTGCAGTGCAGCATCCCCTTTTACTTGCCGCGCTGCTTGTCGATTGGCTATAGGCTTTGAAAATCGTTGCCGGTTCCGCCCCGAGCGCGATTCCCCTTGAACCAAGCCGGCATTGCCGGCCCTGATGGTGCGGCCCGAAGGACCTCACGCTATGCGCGGTGCGCTGGGCGGTCCGCGCGTGTTGTTGCGCCGGCTTCGCGAGGTGGTGGCGGAGCCCTGCAGCGCGCAGGAGCGCCTCGACAAGATCGTGGTGCTGATTGCCGCGAACATGGTCGCGGAGGTCTGCTCCGCCTATGTGCTGCGGGTCGACGGCAGCCTCGAGCTTTACGCGACCGAGGGTTTGAACCGGCAGGCGGTGCATCATACCGTGCTGCGCGCCGATGAAGGTCTGGTCGGCCTGGTCGCGAGCGAGGCGAGCCCGATCAACCTCTCCGACGCCCAGGCGCATCCCGCCTTCTCCTATCGGCCGGAGACGGGCGAAGAAATCTACCATTCCTTCCTCGGCGTGCCGATCCTGCGGGCCGGCAACACGCTCGGCGTGCTGGTGGTGCAGAACCGCGCCCGCCGCACCTATTCGGAGGAGGAAGTCGAGGCGCTGCAGACGACGGCAATGGTGCTCGGCGAGATGGTCGCCTCGGGCGAAATGCTCTCGTTCGGCCAGCCGGGTGCCGAGCCCGCCATCCGCCGCCCGGTCCATGTCACTGGCGCGGCCCTGACCGACGGCATCGCGCTCGGCCATGTCGTGCTGCACGAGCCGCGCGTCGTCATCACCAATTTCATCGCCGACGACGTGCAGAAGGAGCTTCGGCGTCTGCGTTCGGCGGTGCAGACGCTGCGCTCCGAGCTCGATCTCATGTTGGAGAGCGGCGAGGTCGCGGAAAGCGGCGAGCATCGCGAGGTGCTGGAAGCCTACCGCATGTTCGCCCATGATCGCGGCTGGGTGCACAAGCTCGAAGAGGCAGTGCTGACCGGCCTCACTGCGGAAGCGGCGGTCGAGCGCGTGCAGTCCGACACCCGCGCCCGCATGCTGCGCCAGACCGATCCTTATCTGCGCGAACGGTTGCACGATTTCGACGATCTCGCCCACCGCCTGCAGCGGCAATTGCTCGGCTATGACCACGCGCCGGCGCGCGACAAGCTTCCCGAGCATGCGATCATCGTCGCCCGGGCCATGGGGCCGGCGGCGCTGCTCGATTATGACCGCAACCGCCTGCGCGGCCTGGTGCTGGAGGAAGGCGGCCCGAACTCGCATGTCAGCATCATCGCGCGGGCGCTCGGCATTGCCGCCGTCGGCGAGGTGCCGAATGCCACCGGCCTTGTCGATACCGGCGACGGCATCATCGTCGACGGCGCGACTGGCGACATCCATATCCGCCCGACCGCGGATATGGAGGGCGCCTATGTCGAGCGGGTGCGGCTGCGCGCGCGGCGGCAGCTGCAATACCTCAATCTGCGCGACAAGCCGAGCGTCACCAAGGACGGCCAGGCGATCACGCTGATGATCAATGCCGGGCTGATGGTCGACCTGCCGCATCTCGCGGAAACCGGGGCGGCCGGCGTCGGCTTGTTTCGCACCGAGCTGCAATTCATGGTGGCCTCCCAGTTCCCGCGCACCAGCGAGCAGCTTTCGCTTTACCGCAGCGTGCTTGACGCCGCCCGCGGCAAGCCGGTGATCTTCCGCACGCTCGATATTGGCGGAGACAAGGTGCTCCCCTACATGCGTAATTTCGAGGAGGAGAATCCGGCGCTGGGCTGGCGTGCGATCCGGCTGGGGCTCGACCGTCCCGGCCTGTTGCGCAGCCAAGTGCGCGCGCTGCTGCGCGCCGCCTCGGGTCGCGAATTGCGCATCATGTTTCCCTTGGTCGCCACGGTGCAGGAGTTCGACGAGGCCAAATCGCTGGTCGAACGCGAGCTCACTCATCTGCGCCGGCATGGGCACAAACTGCCCGAGCGGGTCGAGATCGGCACCATGATCGAGGTGCCGTCGCTGCTCTATCAGCTTGACGAATTGCTGGAGCGCACCGATTTTGTCTCGGTCGGGTCGAACGACCTCATCCAGTTTCTCTACGCCGCCGATCGCAGCAATCCGCGCGTTGCCAACCGCTTCGATCCGCTGTCGATCCCGGTTCTGCGGGCGCTGAAGCTGATCGCCGACAAGGCGGATGCCCATGGCAAGCCGGTGACCGTTTGCGGCGAGCTGGCATCGAAACCGCTCGGCGCGCTGGCATTGATCGGCATCGGCTATCGCGCTTTGTCGGTCCTGCCGTCGGCAGTAGGCCCGGTCAAGGCGATGCTGCTCGACCTTGATGCCGCCAAGGTCGAGCGCATGCTCGTGCCGCTGATCAAGCGTCCGCATGGCGCCGCCTCTGTCCGCAGCAAGCTCACGGCTTTTGCCGAAACCGAAGGTCTCGCGCTGTAACGACCATGTTGCCTGAAGCCAAACTCGACGCGCTGCTCGCGCGTCACGCCGCCGTGCAGGCGGAGCTCGCGGGAAAACTGGCGCCCGAGGCGCTGGTGCGGCTGTCGCGCGAATTCGCCGAACTCGATCCGATCATCGGCCGGATCAAGCGCTATCGCGATATCGTTGCCGAGATCGCCGACGTCGAATCGATCATTACGGATACAAGGGCCGACGCGGATATGCGCGCCGTCGCAAACAGCGAAAAGGAGGCGCTCGACGACCAGCGGCTGGCGTTGGAAAACGATATTCGTGTTGCGCTGATTCCCAAGGACGCGATGGACGAGCGCAATGTGATCCTCGAAATCCGCGCCGGCACCGGCGGCGACGAGGCGGCGCTGTTCGCCGGCGATCTTTTCCGCATGTATGAGCGCTATGCCGCCAAGCAGGGCTGGAAGACGGAGATCATCTCCGCGAGCGAAGGCACGATGGGCGGCTACAAGGAAATCGTCGCCGAAATTCGCGGGCGCGGCGCCTTCGCGCGGCTGAAATTCGAGTCGGGCGTGCACCGGGTGCAACGGGTGCCGGCGACCGAGGGGTCGGGGCGCATCCACACCTCCGCCGCCACCGTTGCCGTGCTGCCCGAAGTGGAGGACGTCGATATCGCGATCGATGAGGATGACCTTCGCATCGACACGATGCGCGCCGGCGGCGCCGGCGGCCAGCACGTCAACAAGACCGAGTCGGCGGTG
>CAZTTL010000120.1:0-10344 GCA_964616635.1 uncultured Rhodoplanes sp.
TCAGCCCTGCTCCCCATGCGCGCGCTTGGTGCGGGCGTGAAGCTCGCGCAACACTTCGAGCTCGTGTGCCGACGGGATCGCGGTTTCCACGACCTTCGCCGCGAAGCGTACCGGCCAGCCGGTATTCGCCTCGATCTGCGCCTTCTCGACCCCCGGATGGATGGAGACGACGGTCATTTCCTTGGTCACGGGGTCGGGCTCGAACACGCACAGATCGGTGATCAGTTTGGTCGGCCCCCTGGTCTTGAGGCCGAGCCGGGCGCGGTGGTCGCCCCCCTCGCCATGTCCCAGCGAGGTGATGAAATCGATCTTGTCCACGAAAGTGCGCTTCGACTGCCGCATGATGATGAAAATCTCGCCGCAGCAGCTGGCGATCTCGGGCGCGCCGCCGGAGCCGGGCAGCCGAACTTTCGGCTTGTCATAGGGGCCGATGACGATGGTGTTCAGATTGGCAAAGCGGTCGATCTGGGCGCCGCCGAGAAAGCCGACCGAAATCCGCCCGCCCTGCAGCCAATAGGTGAACATTTCCGGCACCGGCACCGTGGTCAGCGCGGTTTGGCACAGTTCGCCGTCGCCGATCGAGAGCGGCAGCACATTGGGCTTGGTCTCGATCGTCCCGGATTCATAGATCAGCGTGATCCCCGGCGCATGGGTCAGGCGGGCGAGGTTGCTCGCATCGGACGGCAGGTTGATGCCGACGAAGCACACATCGCTCGACTTGAGGGCGCGCGCGGCGGCAACCGTCATCATCTCGGTCGCGGTATAGGCGAGGGTCATGGTCCGTCTCCCGATCACGCCACGGCGAGCCGCTGCCGGTGGGCGGCGAAAACTTCGGGCCCTTTGTCCAGCACATTGGCCTTCATCCAGGCCTCGAAACCGTCGCGGTCGCGCGCGATCTCGTCCCAGCCGAGGTAGAACGCATTGTCGCGGTGGTAATAGCCGTAGGCATAGGAGGGATGCGCGCCGCCCGGCACGTGGGCGACGGCGGCGATGGTCCACGCCGGCAGGATCACCGCATTGGGGCTGCGCGGCCCGAAATCCTCGACCAGTTCCTCGACCGTCACCAGCGCGCGCTTGGCCGCCAGCACCGCCTCCTTCTGCACGCCGACAATGCCCTCGATCAGCACGTTGCCGGCGCGATCGGCCTTGAGTGCATGGATGACGGTGACGTCCGGCCGCAGCGCCGGCACCGCGGCCAGTGTTTCCCCACTAAAGGGGCAGGTAATGCTGCGGATATTCGGATTGACCTTCGGCAGGTCGGTGCCGACATAGCCGCGGAAGGTCGCAAACGGCAGGCCGGCCGCACCGGCGGCATAGGCATTCGCCATCGCCGCGTGGGAATGCTCCTCGATCGCGAGCGGCGCCGGCCAGCCATGCTCGACCGCATCGCGCAGCCGGTGCAGCGAGCCGACGCCGGGATTGCCGCCCCAGGAGAAGATGAGCTTCTCGGCGCAGCCCATGCCGATGAGCTGGTCATAGATAATGTCGGGGGTCATGCGCACGAGCGTCAACCGCCGGCGGCCCTGACGGATAACCTCATGCCCGGCGGCGTGCGGGATGAGATGCGTAAACCCCTCCATCGCCACGGTATCGCCGTCCCCGACGGTAGCGGCGACAGCGTCGGCGAGCGACATGAGTTTTGACATTGGGAGCGTTTCCTCAGCGCAAAAAATCGCGGGGCGCTATTTAGACGGTTTCCGTTGTCGCGCAAAGTAGCCGTCCGGAATGAGATTATTCTTCGGCCGGAACATCGCGGCAGACGACTTCCCGCCGCGGCGGACTACTCAGGCGTGCGCCTCCTGCCCGACCCGGTTCTCTTGCCAGCGCCCGGCACATCAGGCGATGATGATTGCAGTGCCGTTCGCTGACGGGCATATCCTTGCCCGCTGATGTTTTTTGCGTGTCCAATGGACCGCGCGCGGAAACGAAGTCCGATGTACGACGCTGCTCCTTCGATCGATACTGACCCCGCTGGCGATAGCTCGCGCTGGCCCGCCCGCCGCAGGGGCATGCTCGTCAACCGCCGCATGATCCGGATCGAGTGGGGCGATTGCGACCCTGCCGGCATCGTGTTCTTCCCGCGCTATTTCCAGTTTTTCGACACCAGCACCACGGCGCTGTTCGAGCGGGCGCTGGGCATGACCAAGTTCGAGTTCCTCAAGGCCTATGACATCATCGGCTATCCCATGGTCGATACCCGGGCACGCTTCCTCGAAGCGAGCAAGTTCGGCGACGAGGCGGTGATCGAAACCAGCGTGGCGGAAATCAAGCGCTCGAGCTTCAATATCGTGCACCGGCTGATGCGGCATGGGGAACTCGCCGTCGAGGGCTTCGAAACCCGGGTATGGGTCGGCCGCGACCCCGATGACCCCAACAAGATGAAGTCGAAGCCGATCCCGGCCGATGTGATTGCCCGGTTGCGCGGCGGGTGAGATTCGCCGCCGCCGCGGTCGCCGCTCATTCTATTTCGCTCGCGTTGCCAGCCGCTCCTCGCCGTTTTCGCGCGCGAGCACATCCTCGATCCGCCGCAGGATGGCGAGAAAGCGCGGACGGTCCTTGCGCCCGATGATGCGGTCGAGATTGCGGTCGTGCCGCGCCGCGCAGGCAGAGAGCTGATCGAGCATGCGTTTTCCCGCCGCCGTCAGCGTCAACTGGTAGGCGCGGCGGTCGTCCGGGGTGCGCTGGCGGCGGACCAGGCCGCGCTTGACCAGATCGTTGAGCACCGGGGTCAGGGTCGACTTGTCGCGACCATTGGCTTGGCTCAGCGCGGTCTGGCTGATCCCCGGATTGCGCCCGATCAGCATCAGCGTCGCGAACCGGCCGGGCCTGATCTTCACATCATGAGTAAGCCGGGCAAATGCCTGGAAGGAGCCGCTTTGCGCCATCCGCAGGCGAAAGCCGACCCAGTTTTCGAGCGGCCCGAAGTCAATCGTTTCGCCACTATTGCTCGGCGCCCGCACCGGTCGCTTCGCCCGATTTGCACTACGCGGCAATCCCCTTCTCCTCTCTTCGCCTTGATCTACGACAAACCGCATTCCCGCCAAAGGCCCCCGGCAGGTGCTGCTAAATTAGTTTTATTACCAACCTTTCGCTTTACAAGTCCAACTGGTTGAGGCTCAATTGCCGAAAAAGCTGACGACCCCGTTGGCGGGCGGACGCAACGATACCCTAGGGAGGTGCCAATGCAATCGCGATCCGGTCGCGTGTGTGCAATTTTATTTGCCGCGGCCAGCGCGCTCGCCTTGCTGACGGGAACCGTTGCGGCGCAGGACAAGACCTTCCACCTGAAGCTGGCGCATTGGGTGCCGCCGTCGCATCCGCCGCAGAAGGCGCTGGAAGACTGGGGTGCCTCGGTCGAAAAAGCCTCGAACGGCACCATAAAGTCAACGGTTTTCCCCGCCCAGCAGCTCGGCAAGGCGTTCGACCATTACGACATGGCCTTCCTCACCGGGCTGGGGATTGGCATCATGCTCATGGTTCGGCGTCATTATTGTGATGACGGTCGAACTCGGCTTGATCCATCCGCCGGTCGGCATGAACATTTTCGTTATCAAGAGCGTCATCGACGATGTAAAAATTTCCGCGATGTTCTACGGCGTGTTGCCGTTTATCGTCACCGATATCCTGCGGCTTGCAATCCTTGTCGCATTTCGCGTTATTGCGTTATGGCTACCGTCGCGACTGTAAAGCGGTTTGACCCCAACCATCGGATCGGCCATGGAGCGATCGTTTAAGAAGGAAGTCGAGGCGCTGCGGCTGGGGGCCGGTGAGATTTTTCACGGCGAAGGTATTCTTGCGGTCACCAAGGCGCTGCTGCAGTCGGGCGTCAGCTATGTCGGCGGCTACCAGGGGGCGCCGGTCTCGCACCTGGTCGACGTGATGGTCGAGGCCAAGGACCTGCTTGCCGAGCTCGGCGTGCATGTGGAGACCTGCACCAATGAGGCTGCGGCCGCCGCCATGCTCGGCGCCTCGATCAACTATCCACTGCGCGGCGCGGTGACCTGGAAGTCGATCGTCGGCACCAATGTCGCCGCCGACGCGCTGTCGAACCTCGCCTCCCCTGGCGTGATCGGCGGTACCTTGATCGTTCTCGGCGAGGATTATGGCGAAGGCGCTAGCGTCGTGCAGGAGCGCTCGCACGCCTTTGCGATGAAATCCTCGATGTGGCTGCTCGACCCCCGGCCGAATCTGCCGACGATCGTGCATCTCGCCGAAAAAGGCTTTGAGCTGTCGGAGGCAAGCCACGCGCCGGTGATGCTCGAGCTGCGCATTCGCGCCTGCCATGTGACCGGCCGTTTCGAGGCCAAGAACAACCGGCGTGGTTTTTACTCCTCGCTCGAACGCATCCCCGAGCCGGCCCGCTTTGACTATGCGCGGATTTCACATCCGCCGCTCATGTTCGCGCACGAACGATTGAAGGTGGAGGAACGGCTGCCGGCAGCGCAGGCTTTCATCGCCGCTAATGGCCTGAACGAGATTCTGTCGGGCGACTGCGATGAGGTCGGCATCATCGTGCTCGGCGGCCTCGCCAATAATGTGCTGCGGGCGCTGGCGCGGCTGCGGCTTGCCGACCTGTTCGGCCACCCGCGCATTCCGCTCTATGTGCTCAACGTCGCCTACCCGCTGCTGCCGGACGAGTTGCGCCGCTTTTGCGCCGGCAAGCGCGCGGTGTTGATCGTCGAGGAAGGCTGGCCCGACTATATCGAGCAGGCCGTCACGGTGGAGTTGCACCGCGCCGATCTCAACACCCAGGTGCTCGGCAAGGGTTTGCTGCCGCGCACCGGCGAGTATACATCCGACCTGATGCTGACCGGGCTGGCGAGCTTCCTGCGCGAGACGCGGCCGAAGGGCATCGATGTCGATAGCGTCGTCTCCCGCGCCCAGGAACTGGTCGCGCATCGGCCGGACGCCGCGGCGGCGGTTGCCGATCTGCCGACGCGCCCGCCGGCCTTCTGCACCGGTTGCCCGGAGCGGCCGGTCTTCGCCGCGATCAAGATCGCCGAACGCGACATCGGCAGGACCCACATCAGCGCCGACATCGGCTGCCACTCCTTTGCGACCATGCCGCCGTTCAATCTCGGCAATTCCATCCTTGGCTACGGCATGAGTCTCGCGAGCGCAGCGGCCGTGGCGCCGGCCTTCGTCAAGCGCCCGATCGCCATCATGGGCGACGGCGGCTTCTGGCATAATGGTCTGATCAGCGGCGTTGCCAGCAACCTGTTCAACAAGGGCGACGGCGTGCTGCTGATCATGCAGAATGGCTACACCTCGGCGACTGGCCAGCAATTCATGCCGTCGAGCCCGGTGAGCCGGGATGGTCCGGCCTCGGGCATGAGCATCGAGAAGACGCTGCGCGTGCTCGGCGTCAACTGGCTGCGCACGGTGCGCAGCTACAGCGTCGCCACCATGGCCGCGACGCTGAAGGAGGCAATGCGCTCACCTGACAGCGGCCTCAAGGTGATCATTGCCGACGGCGAGTGCCAGCTCGTGCGCCAGCGCCGCGTGCGCGTCGAGGATGCGCGCCGGCTGGAGCGTCGCAAGCGGGTCGTCCACACGCGCTTCGGCGTCGACGACGAGATCTGCACCGGCGACCATTCCTGCATCCGGCTGTCCGGCTGCCCGTCGCTCACGGTGAAGCCGAGCCCCGATCCGCTACGCGCCGATCCGGTCGCGACCGTGATTCCGAGCTGCGTCGGCTGCGGCCTGTGCGGCGAGGTCGCGCATGCCGCGGTGCTGTGCCCATCCTTCTATCGCGCCGAACTGGTGCATAACCCGAACCTGTGGGACCGACTGCGGCACGGCCTCGGCCGCGCCGTCATCCGCGTGTTCGGCGGCCGCGCCGACCGCGCGCCGGCGAGGGCGTCATGAGCGTTCCGTCGCGCCCGCTCACGCTGCTGATCGCCGCGCTCGGCGGCGAGGGCGGCGGCGTGCTGACCGACTGGATCGTCACCGCCGCGACCAAGCTCGGCTTTCCGGTGCAGAGCACCTCGGTGCCGGGGGTTGCCCAGCGCACCGGCGCCACGACCTATTACATCGAGATTTTGCCGGTCGCCTGGTCTGAGCTCGACGGCCAGACGCCGGTGTTCGGGCTCACGCCGGGCGTCGGTGATGTCGACATCGTGCTCGCGAGCGAGCTTCTGGAGGCCGGGCGCGCCATCACCAACGGCTTCGTCACCGCCGATCGCACCTTTGTCATCGCCTCCGGCCACCGCCAATACGCGATCAGCGAAACAATGGCGATGGCGGACGGCCGCTACGATCCGTTGCGCCTGCTCGGTGCCATCGCGCACCATGCCCAAGCGGCGCTGATCTTCGACATGGAGGCGGTCGCGCGCGACAGCGGCGCCATGATCAATGCGGTGATGCTGGGCGCCCTCGTCGCCTCGAAGCGCCTGCCGATCCCGCAGGACGCGCTGGTCGAGGCCATCCGTGCCGACGGCAAGGCGGCCGACGCCAATATCCGCGGTTTTGAGGCCGGACTGAAAGCGGCGGAGCTTGCCTCCGAAGAGCCGGTATTCGCGCCGCCCGACAAGCGTTTGGGACAAAGCGCGCGCTGGCTGCGCAAACTCGAAGCTGAGGTGAACGAGAGCTACCCCGCCGAGGCCGCGGCGGTGGCGGTCGAGGGCATCCGGCGTCTCTACCGCTATCAAAACCGGCGCTATGCCAAGACCTATGTCGAGCGGCTGAAGCCGATCGCCGCAGCCGACGAGGCCTTCGGAGTCGACGGCCGGCTGCTGCGGGAGACGGCACGCCACCTCGCGGTGCGCATGTCGTATGAGGACGTGATCCGGGTCGCCGCGGCAAAAATCGCGCCGGACCGCATTGCGCGCATTCGGGAAGACATGGGAGCGAAGCCGGGCGAGCGTTTGCGCATCTTCGAGTTCCTCAAGCCCGGGCTCGACGAGATGTGCCAGATTATGCCGGCCTGGCTGGCCCGGCGGGTGCTCACCGCCGCCGAGCGCCGCCCGCGGCTGCGCGAACGGCATTTCGCCATGGAGATCGAGACGACGTCCGTCTTCGGGTTTCTGCGGCTGTGGTGGCTGGCAAAACTGCGTCCGTTCCGGCCGTGGACACACCGCTTCCAGGAGGAGCAGCAAGCGATCGAGGACTGGCTGGTGCTCGTCAACGACGCTGCCGCCCTTTCCCCCGCGCTTGCGCTCGAAATTTCTGCCTGCGCCCAGCTGCTGAAGGGCTATGGCGATACCTTGCGGCGCGGGCGGCAAAATTATCAGGAGGTTGAGAGCCGGATCATCCGCCCGGTGCTGGCGGGACACATCCCGGTCGAAACGGGGATCGACGCGGTTGCGAGCGCGCGCACCGCGGCACTGACTGACCCCGAGGGCGAAAGCCTCGCCACCTGCCTCGCCGAGATCGAGCGGAATAAAGTGCTGGCGCTCGCCGCGGAGTAAGGCGCGTTTTCCGCTTGATCGCAGGCCATGGCTCGATCGCGCGCTCCGAGAACACAACCCCTCCCCCACAAGGGCAGGGGTTGGGGGTGGAGCGTTCGTCGCAGCAATCATGAACGGCGCACCCCTCCCCCACAAGGGCACGGCCATCGCATTTGACTTTGCCCTCCCCTAAAAGGGGAGGGTCGGACCATCGCAGGTGGTTCGGGGCGGGATCGCAAGTCGCATCCGACCCCCTCCCGGTGCCCGCAACCAAGCCTGCGCAGGCTGCGCAAGCTTGCCTGCGGCGCACCGACCTTCCCCTCTCAGGGGCAGGTCGTTCAAAGATCGCAATGTGCGATGCCCCTCTCCACAAGGGGGGAGGGAGACCGCCGGTTTTCGTTGGCGCTTTGGTATCTCGTCGACCGCCGCCCAGCAAAGCGTAGGCGTGAAAGCGGCGTCGCCTTCTGCTAGCCTCGCCGGCGATGGATGCGGCGCGACCTTCCAAAGCCACCGATAAGACCGACATGCCCGGTGCTGCTCCTGCGCCGCCGGAGACGAGCGCGCGTTCCGCCGGCGCGGAGATCGGCCGCCCAACCCCGATGATGGAGCAATATATCGAGATCAAGACCGCCAATCCGGACTGCCTGCTGTTCTACCGGATGGGCGACTTCTATGAGATGTTCTTCGACGATGCCGAGGTGGCGAGTCGCGCGCTCGGCATCGTGCTGACCAAACGTGGCAAGCATCTCGGCAACGACATTCCGATGTGCGGCGTGCCGATCGAGCGCGCCGACGAATATCTCCATCGCCTCATCGCCCTCGGCCATCGCGTCGCTGTGTGCGAGCAGCTCGAAGACCCCGCCGAAGCGAAAAAGCGTGGCGCCAAGGCGGTGGTGCGGCGCGATGTCGTGCGCCTGGTCACACCCGGCACGCTCACCGAGGATTCGCTGCTCGACGCCAAGCGCAACAATTACCTCGCCGCCGTCGCGCGGGCAAAATCGTCCGCGCCGGGGGAGGACAGCCGCTTTGCACTGGCCTGCCTCGATATCTCGACTGGCGAATTCCGCCTCACCGAATGCGACCGGCTCGGACTTGCCGCCGAAATCGCCCGCATCGACCCGGGCGAGGTGATCGTGTCGGATGCACTCTATGGCGATCCTGACCTCGCGCCTTATCTGCGTACGCTCGCCGCGGTGACGCCGCTGCCGCGCGACGTGTTTGACGGCACGAGCGCCGAGCGCCGCCTCGCGTCCTACTTTGCGGTCGCGACCACGGAAGCCTTCGGTGCCTTGTCCCGCCTTGAACTGACCGCAGCGGCGGCTTGCGTCACCTATGTCGAGCGCACGCAGATCGGCAGACGCCCGCCGCTATCGCCGCCGGTGCGGGAAGCGGCCGGCGCGACGCTGATCATCGACGCGGCAACGCGCGCCAATCTCGAACTGATGCGCACGCTCTCCGGCGAGCGCCGCGGCTCGCTGCTGGCAGCGATCGACCGCACGGTGACGGCCGCGGGCTCGCGTCTCCTCGCGCAGCGGCTCGCTGCACCGCTCACTGATGCGAGCGCGATTGGCGCCCGACATGATGCGGTCTCATGGCTCGTCGCTGACGCCAGCTTGCGTAACGACGCGCAGAAAACGCTCGCCGCAGCGCCTGATCTCGCGCGGGCGCTGGCGCGGCTCGTGCTCGGCCGCGGCGGCCCGCGCGACCTTGCCGCGATCCGCGACGGGCTGCATGCCGCGGTCAGCTTGAGCGAGCGGCTTGCCGCCGCCGAGGGCGCACCCGATGAAGTGGCGCGAGCGATCACGGCGCTGCGAAGTCCCGACCCGGCACTGGTCGCAATGCTCGATGCCGCGCTTGCCGAGGACTTGCCGTTCCTCAAGCGCGACGGCGGGTTCGTCCGCGTGGGCTTCGACCCCGCGCTCGACGAGACCCGGACGCTCCGCGACGAGGCCCGCCGCGTGATTGCCGCGCTGCAGGCGCGCTATGCCGAGACAACCGGCATCCGCAGCCTCAAGGTGCGGCACAACAATGTGCTCGGCTATTTCGTCGAGGTCACAGCCCAACATGGCGACAAGCTGTTCAGCGCGCCGCTGAACGCGACCTTCTTTCATCGCCAGACCTTGTCCGGCCAGGTGCGCTTTTCCACGACTGAGCTTGGCGAGCTCGAAGCCAAGGTCGCGAGCGCCGCCGACCGCGCGCTCGGGCTGGAGCTCGACATCTTCGACCGGCTGTGCGGCGCGGTGGTCGAGCAGGCCGAACCCATCAAGGCCGCAGCGCGCGCGCTCGCCATCATCGATGTCGCCGCGGCGCTCGCGGGGCTCGCGGTTGAGCGCCATTATGTGCGCCCGCAGGTCGACGCGAGCCTTGCCTTCCATATCGCCGGCGGCCGGCATCCCGTGGTCGAGGCGGCGCTTGCGGAGGATGGCGCGCCATTCGTTGCCAATAACTGCGATCTCACCCCGCCGAGCGGCGAAAACGCCGGCCGCATCTATGTCGTCACCGGGCCGAACATGGCGGGCAAGTCGACCTATCTGCGGCAGAACGCGCTGATCGTGGTGCTGGCGCAGATGGGCAGCTTCGTGCCGGCCGAGCGCGCGGATATCGGTGTCGTCGACCGCCTGTTCTCGCGCGTCGGCGCCGCCGACGACCTCGCCCGCGGGCGTTCGACCTTTATGGTGGAGATGGTGGAGACCGCGGCGATTCTCAACCAGGCCGGCACGCGCTCGCTGGTGATCCTCGACGAGATCGGCCGCGGCACCGCGACCTTTGACGGGCTCTCGATCGCTTGGGCAGCGATCGAGCATCTGCATGACCGCAACCGCTGCCGCGCGCTGTTTGCCACGCACTTCCACGAGCTGACCGCGCTCGCCCACAAGCTCAAGCGCTTGTTCAATGCCACCATGCGGGTGAAGGAGTGGCATGGCGACGTGGTATTCCTGCACGAGGTGGTGGCGGG
>CAZTTL010000121.1:0-10275 GCA_964616635.1 uncultured Rhodoplanes sp.
CCGCGCCTGACCGCGCGTAGAGTTACTTGGATCGATGCAGAGAAAATCTCAGCCGAGCAAAACCCGCGCGGCCGACCGCGCGTCGCGCGATGAAGCCGATCAGCCGAAGACCATCTGGAGGATTGTTGGCGGCGCCCCGACCGCGTCGGTGCGGCTGGCGCCGCTTTCGTCTCGCGCAATTTCGGAGCGTGGGCGAAACCTACCCGAGCAGCGTCACGCTGTCAAGGAATATATTCCGCATCTCACGGCTTCACGCGGCCGCGCCACGCCGTCGGCAAGTCCGCGCTCGGCGACCGATCATTCCCTGGCTGCCGCGCAGGCCGCGGGCGCGCCTCTGTCGATTCTGTCCCGCGCTTCGCACCAACCGGGGCGGCCGGCTTCGGCGTGGGTGGACGCCGCGCCTGGCGCGGAATCTTGGTCGGCCAGTCGACGATGCGGTCCTCGAGCTCTTCCTCGCCCATCTGGTGCTCGAACATGCCGACGCGCCCGCGCACGGAAATGCCGGCAAAGTGCACGGTCTCGGGATCGCCGGAAACGAGCGGATGCCACCAGTAGAGGTCGCGCCCGGCAGCGATCAGGCGGTAGGCGCAGGAAGAGGGCAGCCAGTTCAGCCGGCCGATATTCGCTGCGGTCAGCCGGTCGCAGTTCTCGACCCGGGCATTGCGGTTCTTATAATCGCGGCAGCGGCAGCTATAGCCATCGAGCAGCTCGCAGCCGACATCGGTATAGGCGAGCTCGCCGGTATCCTCGTATTCGAGCTTGTTGAGGCAGCAGCGCCCGCAGCCGTCGCACAGGCTCTCCCACTCGGCCCGGGTCATCTGGGCGAGCGTCTTACGTTGCCAAAAGGGGCTGTCGTCGTCCGCGGTCATGCGTGCAGGTATGGAGAAGTGGTGTCGCTGTCTTCTCTCACCCGCCGCGCAGCGGCGCAAGCACGAACTCGGAAACCGGTGCAGCCGGTCTGCCGGATTCCCGCTGGCGCGGGAACGAGCGGAGCAAGTCGGTTACCACTTCAAGAACGGCAGCGCGGCGACCCGCCGGCCGGGCGGCGGGCCGTTCGGCACCGGATAGGGCGGTATAAACACCATGCGCCCCGGCACCAGTTCCGGACCGGGGACGATGCGGCTTTCCGCCGTGCTGGTCCGCAGCAGCGTCAGCGAGCGGTCGACTTCGGCAGCCATCGGCGACGGGGTCGCGACCGCCAGCCGCTGCAGCGCGAAGGCGTAGGTCGCCGCGCGGTTGACCAGCGACTGCTGCACCCAGGCGATCACCAGCCCATTTTCGGCGATGCGGGCCTGGGCGTTGAGCGCCTCGCCCGGGATCGGCGCGACATATTCGAGGCTCTTGGCCCGCTTCGCATCCATGTCGACGACGCGGCGCGCCACCGAGACCCACTGCGGCAGGCGGGCAATGTCGTTGCGGATCGCATCATTGAGGCGCTGATAGCGTGCGGTCGCGGAACGGAACGGGATCGAGCTCAGATAGCTGTCGTATTCGGTGACGTTGAAAAAGCACCAGTCACGCAGAAAAACCCGCGACACCCCGTATTCATTGAGAATGCTGTACCAGCGATTGCGGTCGTAGGACGGCTCGATGAACTGGAAGGCGAGGTCGCGCAGCAGCCGCTCGTCTTCGGTCAGCGGGAATACTGAGATCGGCAGCCCGGCACTGGCCGCCGCAGAAACGCCGACCCAGTCATGAATGCCGTCGGCGACCAGCCCCGGCCGCAGGCGGCCGAAGTCCCCATTGGCGCAGGCGGCAACCGAGAGCGACAGAGCGAGCGCGAGTCCGCGCCAAAACATCCGGCGCCCCGTGCTGCCCGCAAAGTCCGTGCATTCATGGCCTGCGCTTGATCGTTCGTCCCGGGTCACGACCGCGTCGCACGCGGCCGCTTGCGGCCGGGCTTCGACGGCCCATCGAAGCCATCGGTTGGGTCGTCGCTGAACCGCTCGATGCGGATCACCGGCAGGACGATGATCGTCGCGGGCTCGGCGCGCACCATCGCGCACTCGCTGTAGCGACGGGACTCGGGAAACGTGATGATGGTGGCCATAGCCCTCTCCCAGCGGATGCGGCGATCCGCGGTTTGCCCTTATCAATTAAGCGGGTCCTTGGTTAACGTTGCGCTAACGCTGGCTTGCTAATTTGCATGTGTTTTCCTTTGGTAACGTTCGTCGAGTGACGGGAGTGCGTGGCGTGCGTTCAGTGCTGTTTCCGGGTCTCGACAGTCTGGTCGGGCTCGCTCGCCATGGTGTCGACGTCAAGCCGACTTTATTGCGCGTCTTGACCGACCTTTATGTGCAGAAGCCCACACATAGCCATGACGAGGAATGCCAATACGTCGAGCTGGCGCTGCGCCTCATCGATGCCGTGGATGCAGAGACCCGCGCTACCGTCGCGCGCCGCCTTGCGACCTACGCCAACGCGCCGCGGGAAATCCTGAACCGGCTCGGCGGTGAAGCGCTTCTGCCTGCCGAGCATGACAAGACGGCAAGACGCACCACAGCAAAGCTTGACAGAGCACCGGCCACGTCATCCGGCGAAAAACTTACCAAAGCCGAGGCCGCTGCCATCACCGACCGGTTCTTCGCCGCCGATGCCGAGGGGCGCCTGCGCCTTCTGGCCGCACTCGATGCGCAGGGGCCACTCGCCTTTGCCTCTGCGCCGGTGCCCCCGGCTGACGTGCCGCGCCGGCTCGAAGCAAGCGCGCTTGCCGGCCGGCCGAGCGAGTTCATCCGCGAGCTCGAACGCGTCCTCGGCGTGACGCGCACGCTCGCCGAGACCATCGTCAATGACCTCTCGGGCGAACCGCTTCTCGTCGTCGCCAAGGTCTTGGCAATCCCGATCGACGCGCTGCAGCGCATCCTCTTGTTCGTCAATCCCTCGATCGGGCACTCGGTGCGCCGCGTCTATGCCCTCACCGCCATGTTCGATGCGATCAGCCTTGCCGGCGCGCTGCGCCTGGTTGCGGCCTGGCGCCAGGCGGCGCCGGCAGAAACGCGCGCCCCACTGCCGTCGCGTGAAGCCCGACCGGCACGCGACAGCACGAGCGTGGCACCGCGTAGCGCCACAGGTAGCCCATCGCG
The DNA here is from genome assembly GCA_964616635.1 of uncultured Rhodoplanes sp. Lineage (GTDB taxonomy): Bacteria > Pseudomonadota > Alphaproteobacteria > Rhizobiales > Xanthobacteraceae > Rhodoplanes. Next base: position 3,084 of record CAZTTL010000121.1, read on the forward strand.
CAGCACCGCAAACCTGGTGACGCGCAATCGGGAATTCGGTGCGCCCCCGCGAGCACCGCGAGCGCCATCAGCGAACGACCCGATCAAGAAAATGACGTCCTGAGCGGTCCTCGATCTCGACCACCCAGATGTCGGGATCAAACCGGCTTTCGCGCGCGAGGAAAGCTTCGATCTTGCTTTCCGGTGCCGGCATCTCCTTCAGCGCCGGGGTGAAGGCGCGGTCGATCGGCTTGGTTTCGTCGAAGGCCGCTTGCGGCGCCGGCACATAAAAATCCGCGGTGCCGTCGAGGCGATTGACGATGATGTAGATCGCGCCCGCTTCCTCGGCGCCGCGACGGCGCAGGGTCGCGACGACGCCTTCAACGGCGCAGCGGCGGATATAGGCGGCAACCCAGATGGCGGACTTCAAGCGCATGCCGAGCTTTTAGCGCATTTCGCGCCGTCCACATCGTGATTGGTGCTGCCTCAGCGTTCACTCGACCGTACCGCCGGTCACATTGGCGAGCTCTTTCACCATGCGGTCACTCATCAGCCCGGTGATCGGCAGGCCGCGCATTTCTTCGAATTCCCTGATCGCGGCAGCGGTCGGCGCGTCGACAATCCCCGTCGGCTGGAGCTGGCCAAAACCATAGTCACTGAGCGCCCGCTGCACCGCCTTCACCGGCGGAGAAGGAAGCTCGGCACGTGGCGTCGGATGGTCGGCCGGCGGCGCCGTATTCGTACTGGCTGGCGCGGCAGGCTTGTCGGAGTCCTGGCGCGTCGGGATCGCGGTGACCTCCGATCGCGCCGGCGCCGGAGCCGGCTCCGGACGCAATGCCGCGACAACGGGCTGAGGACGCGACGGCGGCGCGCTCGGCTCCGGGTGCGCCCGCGCCTCGCTGGGGTCAGGCCGTGCAGAAAAGGAAACCGTTGCGGCGGCCGGCGCGGCGCCAACCAGCTCGGACCTCGAAACGCTGACCTGCGGCGCCGTGCGCGCGACCAGATCGGCGATGGGATCCCCGCGGCGCGGCGCGCCTGTCCTTGCCACCGCCGGCGCCCGCAGAATCGCCTGCAGCATCGGCTCGCTCGGCTCGGCGCCGAATTTTATTCCGGTCGCTTGTTCGAGCTGGCGAATGGCCGCCTCGGTCCGGCTGCCATGAATACCGTCGACGGCGCCGTCATAAAAACCGCGCCGCGCCAGCTCGCGCTGGATATCGGTGATGATGTTGCTGCGCGCGCGCCCCGCGGGGGCGGGTTTCGCTGCCGGCTCCGCAGACGGTGAAGCAAGATTAGCCGGCCGCGGCCGCGGCACGACCCTGACCGCACCGGTCGAGTCATAGATCGCTGCCGGCCGCGCCTTCGGCCGCACCGAAAACAGCGGCGCCGGGTGCGGGTTGGGCTGCAGGAATAGCGCGTTCACCAGGACGGTGATCAGCGCAGCCGATGCCATCGCTGCGGCCAGCGTGTCCTGCGGACGCCGCAGCATGAATCCGAGCAGAGCGATGAGCCAGCGCGATCGTCCGCCGACATCACCCTCCTCGATAGGCTCGCCTTCGACCAGTTCAACCACGTCACGCACTTCTCTTTACCGAGATCGGAGCGTCGAGCACCTCGCCGGACGCCGACGGCGGAGCCGCCGTGGCCGGTGATTTGACCAGGGGAAGCACCGGCCGCAGCACCCTCGCCGCTTCGCAGTCGAGCGGCAGGCGCACGGTCACACGGGTACCCGCGCCAAGGCGGCTCGCGATCGAGATTTCGCCGCCATGCAAACCCACCAGCCCTTTGACAATCGACAGGCCGAGCCCCGTTCCATCGTGACGGCGATCATAAGAACTGCCGGACTGGAAGAACGGATCGCCGACCCGCGGCAGGTCGACCTCGCGAATGCCGATGCCGTTGTCCTCGACGGCAATCAGCGCATTGCTGCCCTCGCGCCGTGCGCCGACCGTCACATGGCCGCCGCGATCGGTGAACTTGACGGCATTCGAGATCAGATTGATCAGAATCTGTTTGAGCGCACGCTTGTCGGCGTTGATTTCCGGCAGATCGGGATCGACATCGATGGCGAGCGCGATGGCGCAATCCCGCGCCTTGAGCGCGAGGAGATCGCAGCACGAGGCGATCACCGCGCCGAGTGCAAACGGTTCCGGCCGGATTTCGAAGTCGCCGGTCTCGAGCTTCGACATAGCCAGGATGTCGTTGACCACTAACAAGAGATGGTGGCCCGATTCGTTGATCAGCCGCGCATATTCGTGCCGCCGCTCGAAGGCAAGCGCCATCTCGCGCTCATTGATGAGCATGTCGGAGAAGCCGATAATGGCGTTGAGCGGCGTGCGCAGTTCGTGACTCATCGTCGCGATGAACTTGCCTTTGGCGGAATTCGCCCGCTCGGCTTCCGCGCGCGCTTCCTCCAATTCGCGCTGCTGCGCCTTGCGTGCCGTCACGTCACGCATGACGGCGACGACCTCGCGCTTGCCGATAAGCGGCTCGGCTGTCGCTTGGTCGAGCGGCCGGCAACGCATCTCGATCCAGAAGAATTCGACCGGAACGGCCGGATCGAGGGTGTCGCGACGTACGCGGAACTCGACGGAATTCATTTGGCCGTTTGCCGCCGCATTGGAGAGCGCGCGGAGATAGGCCGGGCGGTCGGCAATGTGCACGCGATCGAACAGGCCATGGCCGACCAGCTCGGTCACGTTCACGCCGAACAGCGGCTCCGCCGCCGGCGACATGAACAGCACCGCGCCGTTGCCCGCGTGGCGGCTGATCACGTCGGTCATGTTGCGCGCGAGGAGTCGATAGCGGTCCTCCTCGGAATAGAGCAGCCAGAAGCTGGTGCGCGCCAGCGACTCTGCGCCGAGCGCTAATCCGGTCGCATAAAGCGATGCTGAAATGATGCCGAGCGCGGCGAGAGCGCCGAAGCTCTCTTCCGGTGCGGGAAGCAGGTTGGCCCAGCCACAAACCAGCAGCAGGCCGGCAGCGCTGAGTGCCAGCGTGGACGCCACCGCAACGACGCGACGCGAGGCGGACAGCGCGGCCTCGAGCGGTACGACCACCAGCCAGATGGCAGCGAAGGAGTTGATGCCGCCGCTCTTGATCGCGACGGTGGTGACCAGTCCGGTCAGCGCCACCGCCGAAAGCACATGCGCGCTTTCATAGCGGCCGGTCCGCGACAGATAATACGCGGTGAGAATCGGCGCGATCAGCCAGCAGAACACCAGGATCTCGAGCGTGCTCGGCATGCCGCGCGCGGCGAGATAGGCCGGAAACGCCACCAGCGCCACCAGGCTCCCAAGCAGGCGCGGCGCGATGAAAGCGCGATGACGCGCCATCACCATCGCATCGGGCTGCGCCGAGGGATGCACCAGCGCATCGACATAGTCGCAGATTTGCCTGAGAACGCCCACGTCGCCCATTGCACGTCTCTTGACCGGACGCGCCCCCTATGTCGACGCGATCGTGTCAGACCGCCATTAAGCGAACACTAAGGACGACGGGTCGGCGCCGGCCCGAAACGCCATTTCAGCGGAAACACGCGGAAAATCCGCACCGCGATCTCGGCCCATGGTTTATGCGGAGTTGCTTGGTGAATGAGCGGTTGATTGGTGAACAGTCGGTTGCTTGCGCGCTTTTCCGCTCGGAATTCTGAGGCTTTTTCCGTGGCGGCGCTGGAATAATTCAAATTGTCTGAAAATCTGCTGCGCATTTGATGCAAGTTTTCATCAAATCGCAGCGCCACAGCGAACAACGCCTTCAAGTGCCGCTGCTAGCGTCTCGCCCGGGGAAAAATCCATTCGGGGACGTGGGGGAAACCAATCAAACAGCACAACAGGACGAAGGCCATGAGGTTCATATTGCGAGCCGTGTTCTGGCTCGGCGTCGTGTCGCTGGTCCTGCCGACCATCGGCGCGTTCTCGGGCGACGACAGCGGCAAGACCAAAACCGTCGGCGCGACCGATGCCGCCTCCGCTGCGTTCGCGACCGTGGCAGACATGCGGCAATTCTGCGCGCGCCAGCCCGATGCTTGCGCGGTCGGCGCACGGGTCGGGGTTGCGCTCGGGCAAACGGCGCAGGCGGGCGCCAAGATGCTGTACACGCTGCTGAGTGAGGCACTCGCGTCGGGTGATGCGGACAAGACCGTCACCGGCAAGGTTTCTCAGGACACGCTGACGGCGAGCGATCGGATTCCGGAATGGCGCGGCCCGGTGAAGCCGAACACCGTCCAAGGCAAACGCACGCCGAGCAATGCGTGAGCGTACCACTGCTCGGTCGTGCGGCACGATAGCGCGGCGCGGTGGCGCGATTTCTTGCAAGCCCGCGGGTCCCGCTTCGCCGCGATCCGTATTATGCTGACCGACGGAGTGCGCCGATGGACGGCGCGGCCGGCGGCGAGCTTATGATGACGATCGACGCAATCAGCGAGAACTTCTCCCTCCTCGATGAATGGGACGACCGCTATCGTTACGTCATCGAGCTCGGGCGCACGCTGGAGCCGCTGCCCGAAGCGGATCACACCGAGGCGAACAAGGTGCAAGGCTGCGCCAGCCAGGTGTGGCTCACAACCTCCGTTCATCCGGACGGTGCCGGCGGTCCGGTCCTCACCTTTTGCGGTGACAGCGATGCACATATCGTGCGCGGCCTGATCGCGATCCTGTTCGCTTTGTACTCGGGAAAAAGCGCAAGCGAGATTCTCGCCATCGATCCGTCCGAGCTGTTCGAGCGACTGGGCTTGCGCGAGCACCTGACGCCGCAACGGTCGAACGGCCTGAAGTCGATGGTCGCCCGCATCCGGGGCGAGGCGGCAGCAGCGCTGGCGACGGCAGCGTGATTTTTTGAACGCAGCATGACCCAGCGCAGTGACGTTCGCTTTGCGTCGGCACCCGCGCCTCAATCGGATGCTGCCTCGCTTGCGGTGACGGCGATTTGCGCATCTGGCGCGAGCCACGCGCGCATCGGCGCGCGCGCTCGCCCGCGTGCTTCGCCGGCAAGGCCATAGTGCCGCGCCAAACGGTCAAGGCCGAGCTGCAGCACGATCTTGCCTGACCGCGACGGCCAGCGGCGCTCGCGCTCGACATCCTCGAGCCCCTTGAGGAAGCAGCAGACATCGAGGAGCAGCCCGGCAAATTCCGGCCCGGCGGCATCGAGCGCGCGGCGCAGCCGCTGCCGTGCAGCAATGACCGTGTCGGCAAGCGCCGCTGGCCCGCCTGCCGCGGAGCCGGCGCCGCCGGCGCTCGGCGACGCCCAGTCGACCGTCATGCGCGGTGCCAATTGCGCGAAGGTGAAGTCGGCACGCAAACGTTCGCCGGCCTGAAACTGCGCCGACGTCACCATGGGCTGGCCGTCCCGCCCCTTGCGGCGCGCCAGCCAAGCGAGCGGACTTTCGGCTTCGTTGACGACACCATCGCGGCCGCCCGCGTCCGCTTCCGGGTTGCCGGCGCGATGGGCGATGGCAAAGTGCTGGCTGCGGAACGAGCCGAGGTCATCGCCGGATGAGGCGGCGGCAAGGCGGGCGAGCCGCGCGCGGCCGGCCGCGGTCACGACGATCCCCCCAGCGCCGTCGCGTGCGACGAGATCTTCGGTAGCCAGCGCACTGAGCAAAGCAGGCTCGACCGCTGCGTCACGCGCCCCCTGCCCGGCCTTTTCCGCGGCATCGAGGCGAGCGAGAGCGCGATCGATCGCTAACCCCGATCGCTTGCGGCCTGCCCGGCTCATCGTGCACCCGTCTCGGCACCGGGCGCGGCGCTCGCCATGCCCGCACAAGTGCATTCGAGCCGGTTCAGCAGCGCATCGATGCTCGGATCGTCGCGCCGCTCCTCGATAACGCGCACCGCATGAGCCGCCGTCGTGCGATCGCGGCCGAAGGCGCGACCGACCGCGGAAAACGTCGCGCCGAAACTGACATGGGCGAGATACATCGCAACTTGGCGCGCGAACGCAGCGCGCGCCGAGTTGCGCGACGGCGACATCAGGTCGGCAGGTGGCAACGCAAAGCTCGTCGCCACCACCCGAACCAGCATGTCCCAGTTGCGCGACACGGCACGGCCGTCGCAGCGGGCTGGCCGGACCGAAAGAGGCGGATCGGAAGACGGATGACGCTCCATGGACAAACCCTTTGTTAGGATTATGTCCCTAGATTAGCGCGATCATGCCCCGCGAGGATAAGTTTTTTGCGTATTATAACTATATTGTAATAATTGGTAAATTTTTGCGTAGCCTCGTTCGGCCGTGAGGATGTAGGAAAATATTCATGTATCAGAGGGATAAGCACCCTGAAGCAGCAAAGGCACCGGCCACGCATGACGGTGCCTCGCATTCAGTCCGCCGCAAGAGCTGCACGGCGCCCGGCGGGATGGCCGCAAAACCGACGCCCCGCGAACGCGTGCCGCCTATTTCCGACGCCGGCGCTGCTGTCCGAGCCCCATCTGCTTGGCGAGCTGTGAGCGGGCCGCCGCATAATTCGGCGCCACCATCGGATAGTCGGGGGGAAGGCCCCACTTCTCCCGATACTGCTCCGGCGTCATGCTATACTGGGTGCGCAGATGCCGTTTGAGCGACTTGAATTTCTTCCCGTCCTCCAGACAGACAATATATTCAGGCGTAATCGACTTCTTCACGGAAATCGCCGGCTTGAGCGGCTCGGCCGGGGCCTCGACCTGGCCCGCCGAAACCCGCATCAGGGCCGAATGCACCTGATTGATCAGACCTGGAATATCGCCCGCCGAAACACTGTTATTGCTGACGTAAGCCGAGACGATATCGGCCGTCAGCTCAATGTAATTCTGCGAGGCGGTTTCGCCTATTGCACGTGGATTTCGCATTAAACGCCCTCGATTATTTCCAGCCCAGCGACTTTCCGCCCCGTGTTCGCCCGGTGAAATCTTGTCACGCCGTCGACGGCACATGTGGGCGATTCGAATGAACGGGTCACCTCTATTATCGTTTTCTAGGGAATGCAATAACAGATCCGCCGTTTCGACAAATAATGCAGTTGAACGCAAAGATCACCCGCTTTTTTTCTGCGAAGAATTGCGCCAGTAAACACCTTCATCAGTTGGCGAGCTACGGACACGCTCAGTGAGAGCCCCCCAAGTAAGAGTTGAGCAATAGAGAGCAGGTGCATAGCTGAACGAAATGGAGTGTTCGATACTAGTGTACATAAAGAAAACGTCATAAATGCCGACCTAAATCCGCGACCGCCCGCCGCTTGCCGGCC
>CAZTTL010000122.1:0-10219 GCA_964616635.1 uncultured Rhodoplanes sp.
TGGCAAAGCTCATGGCGATACCGCCGCCCATGGTGCCGGCGCCGACAATGCCGACTTTAGCGATCGGGCGGGGCTTCACCTCGGCGCCAATGCCTGGAATCTTCCGCACCTCGCGCTCGGCGAAGAACAGATGCCGCAGTGCACGTGACTCGGTCGCCTTTTCGAGCTTGCTCGATTGCTCGGACTCGATCTTCAGGCCTTCGTCGAAGGGGAGCTTGCAGGTTCGCTCAAAAGTCTCGATGAGCACCAGCGGCGACTGCCGGTTGCGCATCTTCTTGGCGACCTCGGCGCGCTTCTGCGCGAACAGTGCCTCGGTGTTCTCGGTGCCTTTCACCGGCTGCTCGCGGGTGCGCCGCGGGCCGGCGCCCTTGGCGATGAGATCGCGGGCGAAGTCGACAGCACCCTTGACTACGTCACCTTCGACCACGGCGTCGGCGAGGCCGATCTCGCGTGCGGCTTCCGCGCCGACCGGCTTGCCCGCGAGGATGATGTCGAGCGCGCGCTCGACCGGCACCAGGCGCGGGAGGCGCTGGGTGCCGCCGGCGCCTGGAATGATGCCGAGCGACAGTTCCGGCAAGCCGAACCGGCCATTCTTGTCGACGACCCGGTAGTGGCAGGACATCGCGAGCTCAGTGCCGGCGCCGAGCGCGGTGCCGTGCACCGCGGCGACCACCGGCACCGGGCTGTCCTCGATCAGCCGCAGCACCTTGTGAAAGCCGGGCTCGGCAATGCCGGTGTCGAACTCCTTGATGTCGGCGCCGGCGACGAAGGTTCGCCCGGCACAGCCGAGCACGATCGCGTTGATGTCCTTGCGGGCCTTCAACTCCGTGAAGACCTTGTCGAGACCGGCCCGCACGCCCCGGTCCATCGCGTTGACGGGAGGATTATCGATCCTGACCACCGCGACGCCGTCTTCGAGCGAACAGGAAACGATCTCACCCATGGGTCTCCAACCTTTCTGGGCCGGACGGCAATGCCGCGCCGGCTGTTGATGCAACAGGGGATTGCTACAGCCTCGGTCCCGCTGCGGCAACCGGCCCGAAAGGGCGGCGGGGCGCAGCGGCGGTCGCGCTGATGTGATGTGGCGGCAGGCCGAAGCCGAGGCGTTTCGCTTCCCCAACACGCGTTTATTTGATAATATCGTATAATAATTATTCACCATAAAGGCAAGCGCTATCGCGTTCGCTTTCGCCCCGGCAGGCGCGTCACGGGGGAGACGGACCCGAAAAATTGCAGTAGCGTCGAGCCATCCAGCAGGGAGGAAGCAATGAGGAAGATGAAAACCCTCGTCACGTTTCTGGCAAGCCTCAGTTTAGCCATCCTGGTCACGGCCGCCGTGGCGCGGGCCGAGGACCAGGAGATCAAGCTCGGCATCAGCATTTCGACGACCGGGCAGGGCGCCGCGCTCGGTATTCCGGAGCGCAATACGCTGTCGCTTTATCCGGAGGAAATCGGCGGCGCCAAGATCAAGATCATCCAGCTCGACGATGCCGGTGATCCGACGGCCGCCACCACCAATGCGCGACGCCTTGCGACCGACGACAAGGTCGACGTGCTGATCGGCTCGTCGATCACCCCGCCCAGCATCGCCATGGGCAATGTCGCTGCCGAGGTCGGCGTCCCGCACTTCGCGCTGGCGCCGATGCCGATCACGCCCAAGACCGCGAAATGGTCGGTGGTGATGCCGCAGCCGGTGACGCTGATGGCGAAGGCGCTGTTCGAATATATGAAGAAGCACAATGTGAAGACGGTCGGCATCATCGGTTTTTCCGATTCCTGGGGTGACCTGTGGGTCAAGGCCTTCAAGAACATTGCCGAGCCGATGGGTTTGAAGTTGGTCGCCGATGAGCGCTATGCCCGCGCCGACACCTCGGTTGCCGGCCAGGCGTTGAAACTCATCGCGGCGAAGCCTGACGCGGTTCTGGTGGCGGGGTCGGGGACGGCGGCGGCGCTGCCGGTCATCGCGCTGCGTGATCGCGGCTACAAGGGTCCGATCTATCAGACGCACGGCGCGGTGACGAAGGACTTCATCCGCATCGCTGGAAAAGCGGCGGAAGGCAGCATTCTCGCCTCGGGCCCGGTGATCGTCGCCGAGCTGCAGCCCGGAAACGCCCTCACCAAGAAGCCGGGCATGGCCTATGTGCAGGCCTATGAAGCGAAGTTCGGCAAGGACAGCCGCACCCAGTTCGGTGCCCATATGTGGGACGTCCTGCAGGTGCTGCAGCGGGTGATCCCGGTGGCGCTGAAAAAGGCGAAGCCCGGCACCCAGGAGTTCCGTGAGGCGATTCGCGAAACGCTGATCGCGGAAAAAGAAATTCCGGCGAGTCAGGCGGTCTATAACTGGACCGATAAGGATCGCTACGGCGTCGACCAGCGCGCCGTCGTGCTGCTCACGGTCAAGAACGGCAACTGGGAGCTGATCAAGTAGGCTGAGTTGGTCAGCAGCCACGCCGCTTAGGGCGACGTAAACCGCCGATCAAATGCAAGGCGCGGGGCCACTTGCTCCGCGCTCTTTTTTCATACGGGCAACTCGATTTATACGGGAGAGGATGTCTCCCGTCGGCGACGGAACGCAGGCTGCCCGTTGCCACGCTACGATCGATTCGTCAGCCGCTCCCATTGTCCCCGCACGTAATCGTAGCCCGCTTGCGTGCTCTCCTTCACGACGTCCCAGTTGACATAAGGCCGCTCCGACGGGGCGGCGATGGTGTCGTGGACATAAGCGAGGCCGATGGTCGCGACGATCCCCAACAGGAACGCAAAAAACGAACGCATGGTTGAGCCTTTCGCAAGAGTTCCGATGCCGCGAGCGGCAGGCAATGGTACTGCTGGAGACTCTCCGAAATTATGGCGGAAGCGACTTCCGGATGGTGCCGGCTGGATCGTATGGGTTCACGGCTCGTTCTTGGCGCGTGCGGTTGACCTTGCTCTTCCCCGGCGGTGGCTGCATCATGAAGCGCTGAATTGGCTGCAAAGCCGGGGCGGGAGAGGCTATTTTGACGGTGCATCTGCCGGGTTGCTTGTTATTGAGAGGCCGGTCGAAACCGGCTCATCCGCCCCTGAACGGGAAAGCAAGAACTCATGGCGATTGAACGGACTTTTTCCATCATCAAGCCGGATGCCACCGCGCGCAATCTCACTGGTGCCATCAATGCGGTGATCGAGGCGGCGGGGCTGCGCATCGTCGGGCAGAAGCGCGTCCGCATCACCCGCGAGCAGGCCGAGACCTTCTACGGCGTCCATCGCGAGCGGCCGTTTTTCGGCGAGCTCGTCGACTTCATGACCTCGGGACCGGTCGTGGTGCAAGTTCTCGAGGGCGAGAACGCGATCGCGCGCTACCGCGATGTGATGGGCGCGACCGACCCGGCGAAAGCGGCCGAGGGCACCATCCGCAAGAAATACGCGCAGTCGATCGGCGAAAATTCCGTTCACGGCTCGGACGCGCCGGAGACGGCGGTCCAGGAGATCACCCAGTTCTTTTCCGGGAACGAAATCGTCGGCTGATCAATCAGCCAGAATTCAGCGTCCCGGCCTACGCCGCCGGGACGCGCCTTCAGCCCGCGGCCCGGATACGCAAAGCGAGCTTGGCGATTTCCGCCAAAACCAGCAGGATCGCCCCGACCCCTGCCGTGACCAGCCAGTCGCGGCCGCTCAGCGCCACCGTCTGAAAGGCGGCCTGCATCACCGGGACATGGATCACCAGCACCTGCGCGGCGAGTGACAGCACGACGGCGCCGATGAGCCAGGGATTCGAAAACGGGGCGGCAAAGGCGCTGCGCCAGGTCGAACGGCAGTTGAACACGTTGAAAAGCTGAAACATCATCAGCGTGGTGAAGGCCATGGTGCGGGCATGCGCTTCATCGCTCGCATTCGGGGCGCTGTCGCGGGCGTAAAGGGTGAACAATCCACCGGGATAATAGGCATCGAGCACGGCGAGCGTTCCCACCGTCATGATGATGCCGACCGCGCTGATCCGAAGCCAGTCGTCGGTGGCGATCACCCCGGTTCCCTGCTGGCGCGGCTGCCGGTTCATCACGTCGGGCTCTTTCGGCTCAATGCCAAGCGCCAACGCCGGTGGACCGTCAGTGATCAGGTTGATCCAGAGAAGTTGCGCGGCGAGCAGCGGCAGAAACAGGCCTGGCTCGACCGAGACGAGGCCTAAGAGTCCGGCCAGCATCACGCCGGCGAACATCGTCAGCAACTCGCCGGCATTCGATGACAGCAGGTAGACGAGATATTTGCGGATATTGTCGAAGATGCCGCGGCCTTCCTCGACCGCCTTCACGATGCTGGCGAAATTGTCGTCGGTCAGCACCATGTCGGCGGCTTCTTTGGCGACGTCGGTACCGGTGATGCCCATGGCGACGCCGATATTGGCGGCCTTGAGCGCGGGCGCGTCATTGACGCCGTCACCGGTCATCGCGACGATGTGGCCCTTGCGCTGCAGCGCCTCGACGATGCGCAGCTTGTGATCGGGATCGACCCGCGCGAACACCCGCACATCTTCGACGATGGCATCGAGCGCCGCGTCGTCCATGCTACGCAGTTCGCTCCCGGTCACGAGCCGTGAGCCGGGCTCGGAAATCATCAGTTCGCGCGCGATCGCATCGGCGGTGGCGGGATGATCGCCGGTAATCATTACCGTGCGGATATGCGCCTTGCGGGCGACGGCGACCGCTGCCTTTGCCTCCGGCCGCGGGGGATCGATCATGCCGATGATGCCGAGCAGCATGAGGTCGTCCTCGACATCGGCCGGCAGCTCGATATCGATCTTGTGACCGCTGGCAGATTCTTGCGGGTCGAGGCCGAGCGCTTCTACCGGCAGGGTGCGCATGGCGACGGCGAGCGTGCGCAGCGCGTCGGCGGCAAGCGCGTCATTGCGCCGGGCGATGTCGGCACGGCGCTCCTCGCCGAGTGGCACGGCTTCGCCTCGCTCGAAGACGTGGCGGCATTGGCCGAGCAGGACATCGGGGGCGCCTTTGACGAAGACACAAAGCGTGCCCGGGTTCTCCGGATCGCGATGAACGGTGGTGTGCCGCTTGCGCTCGGAGGTGAAGGGAATTTCGGCGATGCGGGAAAAGCGCGACAGCGCCGCCGCGCTCAAGCCATATTTGGTGCTGGCGACGATCAGTGCGCCCTCGGTCGGATCGCCCTGCACGCGCCACTGTCCCTCGCTGTGCACGAGGCTGGCATCGTTGGCGAGCGCCGCTGCGCGCAGCGTCATCTTCACCGCTGTGTCGATTGCTGGCTGCTTGCCGAGATCGTTTCCGTCGACGGTGAAATCACCCTCAGGGATATAGCCCGAGCCGCCGACTGCAATCAGCGCACCAGAGGCATAGATCGCGCGCACCGTCATCTCGTTGCGGGTCAGTGTGCCGGTCTTGTCGGTGCAGATGACCGTCGCCGCGCCCAGCGTCTCGACCGCCGGCAGCTTGCGCACGATCGCATGCGCCGCCGCCATGCGCTTGACGCCGAGACTGAGGCCCACGGTCACGATCGCCGGCAAAGCTTCGGGAATGGCGGCGACGGCGAGTGCGACCGCGAAAAGAAACAGGTTCAGCACGACGTGCAGATTGATGACCGGGCTGGTCAGCAGGCCGGTTGCCAGCACCGCCGCGCAGATGCCCAGCATGACGAAAGTGAGCCGCTTGCCGGTGCGGTCCAGTTCCTGCTGCAACGGTGTCGGTTCTTTGCGCGTCGCTTCCAGCAGGCCGGCGATGCGGCCGACCTCTGTCGCCATGCCGGTCGCGACGACCACGGCGCGGCCGCGGCCATAGGTTGCGACGGTTCCGGAAAACAGCATATTGTGACGATCGGCGAGGCCGACGTCTCCCGCGATCGGCGCGGCATCCTTCGCCACCGGCACGCTCTCGCCGGTCAGCGCCGCCTCGTCCACATGCAGATTGGCGTCGTCGATCAGCCGGGCGTCGGCAGAGATGCGGTCTCCGGCTTCCACCAGCAGAATGTCGCCGGGGACGATCGCGGGCGCGGCAATGCGCTGGCGCTCGCCGCCGCGCATGACGCTCGATTCCGGGGCGGCCAGCGCCATCAACGCCCGCACCGATTGCTCGGCGCGTGCCTCCTGGATGAAGCCGAGCGCGGCGTTGAGCACCACGATCGCCATGATGACGATGGCTTCATAGGGCAGGGCGGTCTCGCGCGGATCCTGCATCAGCCATTCGATGCCGGAGATGACGGTTGCCACGAGCAGGATGATGACGAGCAGGTTTTCGAACTGTTCCAATAAACGCCGCCACCACGGTGTCGGCGGCGCGCCTTTCAACTGATTGGGCCCGTATTCCGCGAGCCGGCGCTCGGCGTCGCGATGGCTCAGCCCGTGTGCCGTGTCGGAGCCGAGCTCTGTCACGACATCGGCGACGGGGATTTGGTGGGGAATTTTCATGGGAGTGTCCGGCTGTTCAAGCGCGCGGTTGGTTTGACGTAGATGTGACAACGATCCGAAAGGTGTGAGCAATATGAGCTTTTGGATTTGTGTGTTTGTTGTGCAGTCGCCCGTTATGTCTTGCGCCGTTCCGCGTCTGGCGGTAAGGACAACCAGCAATCGGATTTTGGCCGTTCCGGCCCGTTGAGCGTCTTGAGAAACGCGATCGCTTCGGATCTCCCCCAAAACCCAGGTTGTTGCGCTTGCTGCAGGACACTGTAGCCGGCGGTCCCGTTGACTGTCAGACTGACTTAGGAGGCTGACGATGCAAAAAGGCACCGTCAAATGGTTCAACCCCACGAAGGGCTATGGGTTCATCCGGCCTTCGACTGGCGAGAAGGACGTTTTCGTCCATATCTCGGCGGTCGAGCGCGCCGGTCTCAGCACCCTGAATGAAGGTCAGGTGGTCGAGTACGAACTCGTCACCAACCGCGGCAAGACCTCCGCGGAGAACCTTAAAGTCGCGTAAGCGACGAGCCGGCGAAAGCCGGCTTTGCGGGTGCGATCCCGTGGCCCCCGGTTTCGGCCGGGGGTTTTTTTTATCCATATTGTTTGTGTACGAATTCATCCGTGCGGCGAGATCAGCATTGCATCGCGGTTGTCTGCCTCCGCAAGCTTGCAGCGGCCGCCGACCACGGTCAGCCGCCCCTCGGCAAGCCAGCGCAAGGCCAGTGGATAAATGCGATGTTCCGCCGCGAGCACGCGGGCGGCGAGCGTATCCGGCGTATCGGCGCCATGCACCGGCACGGCCGCCTGCACGATGAGCGGGCCGGAATCGGTTTCCGCGGTGACGAAGTGGACGCTCGCGCCATGCAGCTTCACGCCGGCCGCAAGCGCGCGCGTGTGCGTATCAAGCCCCTTGAAGGCGGGCAGCAGCGCCGGATGGATATTGATCATGCGGCCTTCCCACTTCGCCACGAACCATGGCGTCAACAGCCGCATGAATCCGGCGAGGCAGATGAAGTCGATGCGAACCGCCGACAGCTTGTCGTCGAGCGCGCGCTCGAAGGCGGCGCGGTCCTTGCCGAACGGCTTGTGATCGATGACGCGCGTCGCAATCCCGGCGGCCTCCGCCCGTTTTAGGCCGGCGGCGTCCGCCCGGTTGGAGACGACGAGGGTGATGGCGGCGGGATAGGATGGGTCGGACGCGGCGGCAATCAGCGCCGCCATGTTGGACCCGCGCCCGGAAATCAGGATGGCAACGCGTTTGCGCAGCATGGCGTCCTGTTCGCTGAGTAATGGTCACAAGGCGAGATGGCCGGCATAGGCGACGCGCTCGCCCGCCGCCTCGACCACGGTGCCGAGGCGCGCCACGTGCTCGCCGCCATTGGCAAGGGCCGCGGTCACTGCGTCGGCGTGTTCCTGCGCGACGACGACGATCATGCCGATGCCGCAATTAAAGGTGCGCAGCATCTCAGCCTCGGCAACCCCACCGGCCGCCGCGAGCCAGCGGAAGACCGGCAGCACTGGTACAGTCGTAAGGTCGATCCGCACGCCGAGCCCGGGCGGCAGCACACGAGGGATGTTCTCGGTGAAGCCGCCGCCGGTGATATGGGCGAGCGCCTTCACGGCGCCGGTCGCGCGAATCGCGCCGAGGCAGGCGTCGACATAGATCATGGTCGGTTTCAGCAGCGCCTCGCCGAGCGAGAGCGCCGCATCGAACGGCGCAGGATCGGCCCAGCGCAAGCCCTTCTCTTCGACAATCCGGCGCACCAGGGAAAAACCGTTCGCGTGGACGCCGGACGATGCAAGGCCGAGCACGATATCGCCTGCCACGATGTCACGGCGGGGAAGTAACGCGCCGCGCTCCGCCGCGCCGACCGCGAAGCCGGCGAGGTCGTAGTCACCAGCCGCATAAACACCCGGCATCTCCGCTGTCTCGCCGCCGATCAGGGCGCAGTGCGCCTGCCGGCAGCCTTCGGCGACGCCTGCAATGATGCGCGCCCCGGTTTCCGGCTCAAGCCGCCCGCAGGCGAAATAATCAAGGAAAAACAGAGGCTCGGCTCCCTGCACGACAAGGTCATTGACGGACATTGCAACGAGGTCGATGCCGATCGTGTCGTGCCGTCCGGTTTCAATGGCGATCTTGACCTTGGTGCCGACACCATCGGTAGCCGCGACCAGCACCGGGTCCTCAAACCCTGCGCGGGCGAGATCGAACAGGCCGCCGAACCCCCCGAGTTCGGCATCGGTCCCCGGCCGCGCCGTTGCCCGCACCAGCGGCTTGATCAGGTCGACTAAGCGGTTGCCGGCGGCGATATCGACGCCGGCATCGGCATAGCTCAGGCCTGAGGATGAGCGCTCGCGCATTACCAACAACCCGCGAAAACAGCAGTTGAGGACCTGGGGCTAACGCTTCGGTGCTGCAGAATTCGCGCTGGCGCGCCGGCCGCAATGGCAATATCAAGCGGCGGGGTACCGAAATGCGGGGGCAACATCGACCACGGCAGTATGAGTGAGCCAGCGACCACCTTGAACCTTCCAAATCTTATCACGATAGGACGTATTCTGCTCGTTCCGGCCCTCGTTTGGGCAATTGCCGCTGGCGAGACCAGGATCGCGTTCGGCCTGTTTCTCATAGCCGGGATCAGCGATGCCGTGGACGGCTTTCTCGCCAAGCACTTCGGCATGTCCACCGATTTCGGGGCGCTGCTCGATCCGCTGGCCGATAAGGCGCTGATCATCTCGGTGTTTGTCGGGCTCGGCATTGCGGGCGCGATTCCGATATGGCTGGTCGTGCTCGTCGTGTCCCGCGACGTGCTGATCATCGGCGCGGTCATGCTGGCGCTGCTGCTCGGCAAGCCGATCAAGGTGCGGCCGCTGGTCGTTTCCAAGGTCAATACGGTGGCGCAGATTCTCTTTGCAGCCGTCGTCCTTGCGGCACTCGGCTTCAACTTCGATGCAGGCGTGCTCCAGACGATTCTGATGATGACGGTCGCCGTCCTCACGCTAGTCTCGATTGCCTTCTATACCCTGGAATGGGTGCGGCACATGAACGCCCAGGGAGGCGGGGTCGGGTGATGGCGGAGCACGCGCGAAAGCCGGAGCAACTCATCCTCGCGCTTGGATATTCGGAAAGCTTGGCGCGGGAGGACTTTGTGGCAAGCCCGGCCAATGCCGAAGCGCTCGCCATGATCGAGCGCTGGCCGCAGGATTGGCCCGCGCGCACCTTGGCGCTGATCGGACCCGCGGGTTCGGGGAAAAGCCACCTGGCCGCAATCTGGGCGGCACGGGCTGGCGCGCGGACCGTCGCGGCCGCGAAGCTCGACGAAGCGGGAGTGCCGGCGGCGCTCGCGAGCGGCGCAGCGGTCATCGAAGACCTTGCCGAAGGCGCGATCAACGAGCGGGCGCTGTTCCATTTGCTGAACCTCGCGGAACAGCAGCAGGCCTATGTTCTGCTGACGGCCGAACGCGGGCCCGGAACCTTCGCTTTGCGCGTTGCCGACCTTGCCTCGCGGCTGCGCGCCGTCCCCGTCGTAGCGCTGGCTGCGCCCGACGACGCCTTGCTGCGGGCGGTGCTGGTCAAGCTGTTCGCCGACCGCCAGCTGGGCGTCGACGAGGCTCTGTTGGTCTACCTCGAACGGCGGATCGAACGGTCGATCGCTGCCGCGCGCGCGGTGGTCGACGTGCTCGACCGCGAAAGCCTGCGACGCCGGCGCCCGCTCACCCGCGCGCTCGCCGCCGACGTCTTGGGGGCGGAGGCGAGCCCGGGCGGTGGCGCAAGTGTCACGCCCTCGTCATGATTGGCGGCAACGAATTTGCGATAAGCTCAAGCTA
>CAZTTL010000123.1:0-10134 GCA_964616635.1 uncultured Rhodoplanes sp.
GTGGGAAATTACGCCGCCCGATCGAGCGTCGATGCATGCCTCGTTTGGCTGCGAGGCCACCGACCGACCGTCCGTAGGTCGGCGCACGCAATCCAACGACCAAGCGGCGGGATTAGACCCCGCACCAATCCCGAATCAAAGCCGTATAGATCGCGGCCGCTTCCTCGATACGGCCGGTGCGACAATACTCGTCGGTCTGATGCGCCAACGCGAGCTCGCCCGGTCCAAGAATGATGGTTGGGGGATATCCGAACGCGGGCTTGAGCGCAGAGGCGTCGGTGAAAAACGGCGCGGTGGCGACGGGGGCTGCTTCGCCAGTGATCTCCCGCACCGTCGAGGCGGCTGCGGCCATCCACGGCTCGTCGGGATCGGTCCACACGCTCTCCACGTCGAGCACGGTGCGAAGCGCCACGTCGTCGCCGAGCACGCTCGCCACCGCTCTGGCGATTTGCACGTTGTCCTGGCCCGGAATCGTGCGGATATCGATGCCGATGACGCAACGGTCCGGCACGGAGTTGATGTTCAGGCCGCCCGCGATCGTCCCGACGTTGAGCGTCGGCGTGCCGAGCACGGCGTGGGCCGGCAAATCGAATTCGAACCGCTCCAAAGCGGCGACCGCGCGCGCCGCGCGATGGATCGCGTTGACACCCTTCTCCGGCATCGACCCATGCGCGGTGACGCCCCGCGTTTCCGCTTGCAGCCACAGCGCGCCCTTGTGGCCGACCAGCGGCCGGTTGCCGGTCGGCTCCGCGACCACGAGCGCGCGGGCTTGGCCCAATAGGTCCTTGCGTCGGGCGAGATCGAAAGCTCCGGCACAGCCGGTCTCCTCGCCTGCCGTGAGGACGAGCATGAGGCCCGGCGTGCCGAGCAAGCGCCCGGCAAGCTCGGCCGCTGCGGCGACGAAGGCGGCGACGCCGCTTTTCATATCGGAGGAGCCGCGGCCATATAACTTGCCGTCAGCGATCTCACCGACGAAGGGGTCGAACGTCCACGGCTGCGCGCCGAGCGGCACGGTGTCGAGATGGCCGGTAAAGCACAACGGCGGTTTGTCGGCATTGCCACCGACGCGGGCGATCAGTTGCGCTCGCCGCTCGCCGAACGGGACGAGCGCGATGTCAAAGCCTGCGTCGTCAAGGAGGCGCGCAAGGCGTTCGGCGCAGGGCTGCTCGTCGCCCGGCGGATTGACGGTCCTGAACCGGATCAGCTCCTGGGTCAGCTCGACGGCGGAAACGGGCATTGTGCGCTTTTCATATCGTTGCAAGCCTTTGCGCGAGACGGCTGCTTGTGCGCCGGCTCGATCATCCGAAATAAGCGTCGTGCACTTCTTTGGTCCGGCCGAGTTCCTGCGGCTCACCCTGGGCGACCACGGTCCCTTTCGACAGCACATAGCCATAATCGGAAATGGCCAGCGTCTGATGCACGTTCTGTTCGACCAGGAAGATGGTGATGCCCTGCTCGTTGATGCGGCGGATGATCTTGAAGTTCTCCTGTACGAGCAGCGGCGAAAGCCCGAGCGAGGGTTCGTCGATCAGCAACAGCTTCGGAGCGCGCATCAGGCTGCGGCCGATCGAGATCATCGCCTGCTCGCCGCCCGACATCGTGCCCGCGAGTTGCGCGCGGCGCTCGGCGAGCCGCGGAAATGTCTCGTAGACTTCTGCGAGGCGCCTGGCCACCGCCGCCTCGGAGCTTTCCTGATAAGCCCCCATGCGCAAGTTCTCCTCGACGGTGAACTTGGCGAACACGCGGCGTCCCTCCGGGATACAGGCGATCCCAGCCGCGACGACGCGATGGGTCGGCAGGCCGGTCAGTTCGATGTCGTTGAAGCGGATGCTGCCTTTGTTGGGCGGGGTCAGTCCGAGGATCGAGCGGATCAGCGTCGTTTTGCCGGAGCCGTTGGATCCGAGCAGACACGTAATCTTGCCGGGCGCCGCAGCCAGCGACACGTTCTCCAGCACATTGGCGCGGTCATAGGCGGTAAAGACGCCGGCGACCACGAGCCCGTCGCTCGAAGCCATGTTCATTGCAGCCCCAGATAGGCCTCCTGCACCTGCCGGTTCGCGGCGACGCTTGCGAAGGCACCTTCGGCGATCTTGCGACCGAAATTGAGTACGACACAGCGATCGGTGATGCGCTCGATGACGGCCATCTCATGCTCGACAATGACGATGGTCAATCCGGCCATGCGGTCGCGAACGCCGAGAATGTTTTCCATGAGCTGCTGCGTCTCGTCATGGGTCATCCCGGCGGACGGTTCGTCGAGCAAAAGAAGTTTCGGCCGGCTGATCAAGGCGCGACAGATCTCGATGCGGCGGCGGTCGATCATCGGCAGGCCGGCAATCGGCTCGAACATCCGGGTGGCAAGCGGCGGGTCGAATGACGCGACCAGCGCCTGCGCCTCGGCGAAATTCGCCTTGAACTCGGCGGTGAACGCGCGGCGGCGTACCAGATTGAACCAAAGTCCCTGGTTGAGCCGCTTGTGGTTGCCGATCATGACATTGTCGAAGATCGACAGCGGCAGCGACAGGCGCGAGCGCTGGAAGGTGCGTGAGATGCCGGCATGATAGACTGCAGGCGAAGCGGCGCGGGTGATGTCAGTGCCGTCGAACGCGATAGTCCCGGCATCCGCGCTGTAGATCGCGGTGACGACGTTGAAGAACGTCGTCTTGCCCGAGCCGTTCGGGCCGATCAGGCCAAGGATTTCGCCGTTCCGCACATCGAGGTTGAGGTCATCGAGCGCCGCGACGCCTCCGAAGCGCTTGGTCAGCCCACGTGCGGCCAATAACGGTTCATCCGTCGCGCGTGCGGCGCCCGTGCTTGCGTTGGCGTCTACGGCACCGAGCATCATGGCCGCCAACCCGGCAGATAGCTGCGCACTGGTCGCGGCAGCAAGCCTTCAGGGCGGAACAGCAGCACCATCATGACGAGCGCCGCGTAAAGCAGGAAGCGGTATTCCTGGATCGCCTGCAGCTTCTCGGGGAGGATGACGACGATGACGGTCGCGACCACGACGCCCCAGGGATTGCCGATGCCGCCAAGCAGCAGGATCGAAACGAAGATCAGCGAGTCGGCAAAGGTATAGCTGTTGGGCTGCACGAATCCGACCAGCATGCCGTACAGCGCGCCGGCAGCACCGATCAGGAAATTGCCGAGCAGGAACGCGGTCACCTTCCAGCGCACGATATTGAGGCCGAAACAGCGAGCGGCGGTCTCATCAAGCCTCAGCGCGTCGAGGTTGAGACCAACCCAGGAGCGCTCGAGCCGCCGCACAATAACGAAAGCGCCAATCAGCATCAGCAGACTCGCGGCGAGATAGCTCACATAGAACGACATCTCCAGATGGCCGATCTCGATATTGTCGTTGAACGACCACCCAAGCATGGACAGGCCTTTGACCTTCAAGCCCTGAGGTCCGCCAAGCACGTCGTTGACTTCAAGAAACGTCTTGAGCAGGAGTGCGAACGCGATGGTGACGACGGCGGCGTAGTGACCGCGCGTGCGCAGCACCGGAAGCAGCAACAGGCAACCGACCAGCGCTGCCATGATCCCGCCGACCAGCAGCACGACCAAATGCGGGACGGTAGTGTGCTGGGTGAACAGGGCCGACGTATAGGCCCCGATTCCGAAAAACGACGCGCCGGCGAAATTGAGCACGCCAGCATAGCCGAACTGAATGGTCAGGCCGAGCGTGGCGACGGTATAAAGCAGCACCGTGCATAAGAGCAGCAGCACGAAATGGTCCTCGCGGAAATAGCCCGCGATGGCGACCACCGCCACGACGGCGAGCCGTGCGAGCGCGTCGTCCCGCTCCTGGAAACTCAGCGCGACCGGCGCGAGCCAGCCCAGCCAATGGGCGACCACAACGACGGCGGCGCCGATGCCGAGCAGCACGAGAATTGTCGTCTGGCTTTCAACCCGCAACATCGCAATCAGGTAGAGCGTCGCCAACGCCAGCGCGCCCGCGCCCGGGATGATCGAAACAGCGGCCTTGTTGAGCTGCGAGGGCATCGTCAGACCCGCTCGCTCTGCTTTTCAGGAATGAGGCCGGTCGGTCGCCATGCCATGATGGCGATGACCACACCAAAGGCGAAGACATCCTTGTAGGCGCTGGCGAACGGCAGCATGATTGCGCCGATGGTTTGCAGGGCTGCAAATAGGAATCCGCCGAGGATCGCCCCATAGATATTGCCGAGCCCGCCGATGATCGCCGCGCTGAAGCCAACGACGCCGAGATAGAGGCCCATGCCGAAATTGATCTCGTTATAGTAGAGGCCGTTCATGACGCCGGCGAAAGCCGCGAGTCCTGAGCCGAGCGCAAAGGTGACCAGTACGATCAGAGTAAAATTGACGCCCATCGTCTTCGCCGTCTCCTCGTCCTGCGCCACCGCGCGGATGGCGAGGCCAAGCTTGGTCCGGCGCAACAGAAGTTCGAGGCCGATGATCACGAGGGCGCCCGCGGTCAGCATGATGACATTGTCGAGCCGCAGGTTGAACTCACCGATACGGACGAAGCCGTTCGGCAGCAGGCGCGGAAACGGTTTTGGGTTCGCCCCGTCCGGGTAGAACAGGCGGATCATCTCGCGCAGCGCCGTGCCGAGCATCAACGTGATCAGCAGCGTGTTCAGCGGCGGGGCGGAACGCAGCGGCATGACGAAGGCGCGCGCAATGAGCGCGCCAAGAATCGCCATGGCGCCGATCGCGGCGATAAGCATGGCGAGCAGCTGCACCGCGCTTGAATCGACGCCGACGGAGCGCAGGCCGACAAAGGCTGCTAGCGCCGCGAACGCACCAACGGTCAGCACGTCGCCATGGCTGAACTTGATGACGTCAAGCACTCCGAAAAACAGCGTGAAGCCCACCGCGACGAGCGCGTACATCATGCCGAGCATCAGCCCGTTCATGGCGTACTGGGCCAAGAGCCCGAAACCCATGCCGATCCTTCAGCCCCGATATAACGAACCCAACCCGGGCCAATCGTTTGCCAAACGGTCCGGGCGTGTTCGTCGTGGCCAGGCTATAACCCGGCCGTCCCGCCCATCGTCTTATGACCCAGCCCCATGCGCAGACGCGCGGGTAAGGCATAGCCATCAGGTTTGGTGAAGAGCATGCCATGCTCCGCACATGCTGGGCCAGGCGTGCTCTTCTTATTTCCTACTTCTGACCCGGCAGCTTGCGTTTGCCGGAAGCATATTCGCTGTCGTCCCAGACGACCCACTTTCCGTCCTGCACGACGTAGCTGGTAATGATGGGGACGGTGTTCTGACCATGGTCGTCGAAGGTGATTTCGCCGACAATGGAGTCGCGCTTCTGCACCTTGTTGAGCGCGGCGTCCACTTTCTTGCGATCCGGCCCCTGCTCCTCGATGGTGTCGAGGATCAGGTTCATCGCGGCGAAGGCGAAGGCGCCATAGGCCTCCGGTGGGTTCGGATAATTCTGCGCCTCGTACTTTTCCATGAAGAACTTGCCGCCCGGAAGCCGCGCGGTCGGCGCGCCTTCGAGGAAGGACAGCGTGCCTTCGGCGAGCGGGCCAAGGCCCTCGATATAGGCGTCCGACTTGATGCCGGAGGTGCCGTCGAACACCACATCGTTGAGCCCGAGCCGATCCATCTGTGCGCGGATGCGGACGCCGATCGGCGTCAGGCCGCCGAAATAGATCACCTGTGGATTGAGCGACTTGATCTGGGTGAGCTCGGCAGTGAAGTCCTGCTGGTCCGAGGTGACACCGAACGTGCCGAGGATCTTGCCACCCTCCTTCTCAAGCGCTTCGCTGAAGTATTTGTTGTGGCCCTTGCCGTAGTCGGTGGTGTCGTGAATCACCGCATAGGTCTTGTAGCCGAGTTTGGTCAACAGCTTTGCGTTCTGTTCATTCTGGTTGATCATGGTGCCGTTGACGCGGTGCACCTCCGAATAGTTGTTGCCGTAGGTGATGTCGGGAAGCACGGCGCCCCATACGATCACCGGCAGCCCGAACTTGTGGTAGACTTCCACGGTCGCGATGGCGACCGCCGAGCAGTAATGCGTCGCCGCAGCGATGACGTCCTTATCGGCGGCGAGCTTGGTCGCCACTTGCACGCCGATATTCGGTTTGCACTCGTCGTCGAGCGCAATCATTTCATACTCATATTTCGCTTTGGGATCGGCGTTCCTCAGTCGGACGGCAAGGTCGGCTGAATTGCGCCCGCCGAGCCCGTTCGCCGACGTGCCGCCGGTCAGCGGACCGATGAAGCCCACTTTTACCTTGTCCTTGGCCTCGGCCGGGGCGTGACTGGCCGTGAGGCTGAGCATGGTCGCGCCGACGGCGACCAGAATTCCAAATGTCCTCATGTCAATCTCCTAACAAACGCTCATTATGTCGATTTAATCCGGCGTCCACCGACGCGATGGCCGTCAGCGGCTCTAGCAAGGCGCACGGCGCGGACCACGGCAACAAAGTGCTGAAATCCAAGGCCATTCGTTGCCATTACAAACCTTGCGCAGTGGTGTCCAGAGGCTTGCGCCGGAAGGCCGCAGCAAAGCACGCCGTTGCGCGCAATTTACGCATTTTGGCGTAACTTTGCGCCGCAGCATGCAACAACGCCTAGTTTTACCGCCAACATTCTCGTAGACCGAATGTGCAGCATAGCTGATGGACGACAGCGTGAAAGCTCAACCGCCCAACGTAAACCCGTGTTCATGTAAGCCAAAAACGTTGAGCAGATTTCACGCGCCGATGTCGGCCGAGGCGCGGAAGCGCAAGGATGTGTATGCTTCGCGCGTCAACTGGCCAAAACCGGGCAGTCGTTCGTCCTTGGTCGCGTGTTCGATCAGTTCGGCCTTGACCGTGGCGAATTTCGTCCAGGTTTTGACTGGCGTGCCAACGTCGTCGATGGTCGTGGTCGCGCTTTGAATATCGACCGAGTATCGAAGCTTGCCGGCTGTAATTGTGGTGGTCATGATGTTGCCTGCACAATTGCTTCGACGGAAAGAATTCCGTGAACGTGCTCGCCATCGGGGTCGCGGACATAGCGGGCGCTGGCGAGCTTCGAATTGACCACGCGGAATCCTTCGATAGTCAAGACGCTGGCGTCGATCACGGCACGAATGGCGCCTGCGATCTCTTTGACGCTGCTTAATCCCGATTCGTTTGTCCACAAATGAAGGTCGCAGAAAACCTCATCAAAAAACACGTCGAAACAATCCATGAAATTGACGGTGGCAGGGCCGATCACGATGCACGGCATGGCCTCGGGGCGGCGAGCGTCAAGCGCGACGTTGCCAACAGGCACAAGCGCAGTCACAGCCGATGATGCGATCAGGCGCGATCGAAGCGTTTTCTGCACCGCAAGGCTTGGTTCGGTGCCGCTCATGATCCTATCCAATGCTTTTTGACGGCCTTGCCGATCGATCGGCCGATCGCGTTTTTGATTCTGCGCTTGTGGATGCGATACGCGGGCCAGAAAAACGGCTGGGGGTCGGTGCCGGTGGTTCCATACTCGACCAAATGCGGATAGCGCACGGCCTCGTTGCCGGCTGTGACGCAAACCGCGTTCTCGGGAACGGCATGCTCGCCGCCCGGTTGACTGTAAGGCGGCGTGCTCTGGCCGCCAGGCGTCACGGCAATGCTGTCTCGCAACGCGCCAGTATCTACAGGCGCGAGGTGGCGCATACTGTCGGCGAGGTCGGTCGCTTGCTTAAGTAGAGTTTTCTGCACGTCCTCTTTCACGGCCTTCGGAATTGCCGCGAGCCTTGCTTTGAGTCGTTCAATCGACTGCGCCATCAGAATGCACGCTCCCGATATGGACTGATCAGTTCCGTCACGCCCCAGGGAATGGCCGTCAGATGATCGACCGCCGCAGTCTCGCGGTTTGCATACCAGTGCGCGGCAAGCAGCAAGATCGCCATGCGAACGTCTGCCGGAGCTTCGGCAGGATCAGCGTCTGAGAAATCGCCCGTGTGAGCAAAGATCGCGGCTTGAGCGGCTTCGCTGAGTGACGACAGATGCGCCCGCGTGGCACCGTCGATCTCGACTAAGTTCATCGATAATGCCGAATCATCCGTCCAATGTCGTTACGCAGGAATGGTGGCAGCGGCCGACCGTCCCCGGTCACCATTGTAGCGAGCCGACCGAGCAACCCTTCCCCAATTCGCTTGCTGCTGAGCCAAATGCCGTGCAAGGCGAGCAGCCCCTTGATCCGTCCGACGATACGAGTCCGTTCCTCAACCAGGTTTTTGCGCTCGCGCTCGATGCGCTTGGCATCTTCCTCCTCAACCGTCGGAATGCGCACAACCGTGGCACCGGCACGATCGCCGGAAAGCCAAGTTCGAAGGATTCGAGTCATCTCCTCGGCGTCAAGCCGATCCGTCTTGGCGACCCGACCTCGACGCGGTTTGAGAAAGCTCGCCGGGTCGAATACTAGCGTACGAATGCCGCGGGCAATCAGCAATCGTGCGAGCCAAAATCCGTCGTATCCGACCTCGTAACAAAGCACGATCTCAAGCGCATGCGACGCATCCCGCATAGCCCGTGCGCGGCCAGTTTCCAAAATGTTGAATAGGCGATCTACGCCACCAGCTCTCATCCGATGAACACTTGCCCGTCCGCCCTCCGGTGGAGCGAACGCACAGACCCACGTCGATTTGCTGAGTTCGAGCGCTACGCAACACACGTCATTGACGGCGAATTCGGTTGTCACGAGCGGAATCCCTTGCTGGTCACCTCGGCGACCACTCAGCAGGCCACGATTCGTGGCCCGTCCGCTTCATAGGATCTACTTCGACCGCTCAATGGAATACGGCAGCGAAGACCCGAGCGATCCGGAGAATACCACTCGCGTCATGACCGTCATGCTCGCCGCGGAGTATTGACCATGGCGCGCAACACCAACGGTCGCCGCATCTACGCGCTCGCGGACTACACGGTCGAGCGCACGCATCGCGGCTGGTACTACGCCCGCACCTCGCGCTTTGGCGAGCTGCACGGCATGAAAGGCCCCTATTCGAGCGAGCGCAGCGTTGCGCTCATGATCGCGCGCGAGCTCCTCAAGGAGATCGTCAAACGCGACAATCAAAACCGGCTCCCCGCTTAGCGGGGAGCTCGTATTTTCTCGCACGCCCACCCTGACGCCTCGACCCCCCGCACAATTGTTTCTCGATATCTATAGCATTTCCCCGTCCGAGCCCCCATCTATGATTGTAGCGACAAGCAGTAGCTTGTCCGTGAGCTCCTCAAAAAGCGGTTACGTCCCGAAATCTCCGCTTCCTCCAATCAGCAGCTCTGCGGCTATCGGCAAGCACAATTTCAATCGTCGGCGACATTGGTTGATGTCGGGGTGCTGTCAGTACGAGCGTCTTCGACGCCCGCAAAAAGGAGGATATGCATGACCCAGTCATGGCTCGTTATTCCCGCGCTTTTTATGGCTGCAGGCTTTATTGTTTTTGCAGCAGCTGTAAAACACGCGGACAATCTCCCAAACACCAGGCCCAGCCCGGCCCGTTAGAAAACAAAAAATCAGGCTCCAATCGGCTAGGATCGTGATTTGGGTTGCGAGAGGCCGGGTGCTTTGCGCCCGGCCTTCTTGCGGAGCAGCACGCGCCCATCCTTAATGTTTGCGGATGAGCGTATCATCTTTTGGAAATCTTCCTGAGTGGAGAGCGCTATGAGCACAACTCAACAGTTCGACATACTCTCCAATTTGCGCAAAGTGACCGAGCAGAGCATGGAGCAGGTAAGAACCGCTATTAACGGCTACCTCCAGTTCTTCCAGCGCACCGTTCCCGGCAATGTCGTGGGCGGCACGGAATTCAGCAACAAGATTTTTGGTTATGCCGAGCGCAATGTCGCGAGCGCCTTCGAGTTCGCACAAATGCTGGTACAGGTGAGGGATGTTCAGAGCCTCACCAAACTGCAGATGGAATTTATCCAAGCGCAAATGCAGGCGATGACCGAGCAGGCCAAGGACCTGAGCGAAGCCGCCACGAAGGCGGTGACAGACAGCGCAAGAATGCCAACAATGGGCGGCCTATCGTCCTAATTTCTGGCGACCAGCCGCCCGCCGCGAGCATGACGGCCGGTGCTCCTCCCGCAAACCCCCACCGCCCAAACAACCCCTCCCACCTTGCAAATCTGTCGCCTGCTGGTACCCCCTCACAGCGTTTGCA
>CAZTTL010000124.1:0-2204 GCA_964616635.1 uncultured Rhodoplanes sp.
GGCGATGACGAGATAGAGCCCGAAGATTAGGAAGCTGATCCACAGTGCCGAGACGCGCGTCGCCGAGTCGTTGAGCGAGCGCTCCAGCGCCTCGACATCGTGGGGATTGATCTTCTTGTCCGCTGCCATCGGATGCCCCATTCCAGGGTTGTAATTATGGTGGCATGCGACCAGGCTGGCTAGAGGCTTCTGCTCTCCTGTCGAGGATACTCATTTCCTCATGGTGAGGAGCCGCGCGCAGCGCGGCGTCTCGAACCATGCATCCTTCGAGACGCGGCCTTCGGCCGCTGCTCAGGATGAGGCAATAGACGCGAACTTACGCCCGCTTCTCAGGATGAGGGGCGGGTTCTCACCTGCCCTCAACCGGCTCGACATTCGCTTCGCTCATGTCTCGCCACGCTCTGCCCTCCGAACTCGGTTGTACCCGAGTTCGGGCGTCATCATGCGGGCCGAAGTTGGAAACATCCGACTTCGGCGGGGAGAGGGTATCCACTACTGAGTAACAGATATTGACATCTGTTATCTGATATACTTGATGGTGACACCCTCGAACAGTGGAGCCGATCCATGATCACCCGCACCCCCCGCCAACTCGGCCGTACCGGCCCGCAAGTTTCTGCCCTCGGTCTCGGCTGCATGGGCATGTCCGACTTCTACGGCCCGGCCGACCGGACCGAGAGCATCGCCACCCTCCATGCCGCGCTCGATGCCGGGATCACGCTGCTCGACACCGGCGACTTCTACGGCATGGGCCACAACGAGATGCTGATCGCCGAGGCGCTCAAAAACGTGCCCCGCGACAAGGTCATACTCAGCGTGAAGTTCGGCGCCTTGCGCGATCCAAACAAAGGCTTTTTCGGCTACGACCTGCGGCCGGTGGCGATCAAGAATTTCATCGCCTATTCGCTGGTGCGGCTCGGCACCGATTACATCGATATCTACCGGCCCTCGCGCATCGACCCCAACGTGCCGATCGAGGAAACGATGGGCGCGCTGGCCGATCTCGTAAAGGCGGGCTACGTCCGCCATATCGGGCTGTCGGAGGCGGGTGCCGACACCATCCGCCGTGCGGCCGCCGTCCATCCAATTTGTGATCTGCAAATTGAATATTCGCTGCTATCGCGCGGCATCGAAACGGAAATTTTGCCCACCTGCCGCGAACTCGGCATCGGCATCACCGCCTATGGCGTGCTGTCGCGCGGCCTGCTGAGCGGCCACTGGTCGCGCGAGCGCAGCGAAGCCGCGAGCGGTTTCCGCGCCATGAGCCCGCGCTTCCAGGCTGAGAATGTCGAGCGCAATCTCGCACTGGTCGAGGCCTTGCGCGCGGTGGCGAAAGACAAGGGCGCGAGCGTCGCGCAGCTCGCCGTCGCCTGGGTGCTGTCGCGCGGGCCCGATATCGTGCCGCTCGCCGGCGCCCGCCGCCGCGATCAACTCGCCGAAGCGCTGGGTGCGCTTGACCTGACCCTCACGCCGGAGGATATCGCCCGGATCGAACAGGCGATTCCGGCGGGGTCCGCCGCCGGCGATCGCTATCCGACAATGCAGATGGCCCATCTCGACAGCGAAAGGCGGGCAGCGTCGTGAACGATGCGGCGCTGACGCGCGAGCGAATTCTCGATGCGGCGGAGGAGGTGCTCCGCCGCTTCGGCCCCGCCAAGGCGACGGTGGT
This sequence comes from uncultured Rhodoplanes sp., assembly GCA_964616635.1. Lineage (GTDB taxonomy): Bacteria > Pseudomonadota > Alphaproteobacteria > Rhizobiales > Xanthobacteraceae > Rhodoplanes. The sequence goes on from CAZTTL010000124.1 coordinate 1,670, forward strand.
CGATGTCGCGCGCGCGCTCGGCGTCAGCCACGGCGCGGTCTACCGGCATTTCCCCAGCAAAGCGGCGTTGCGCGACGCCGTGCTGGAGCGCTGGCTTGCCCGGGTCTCGGCGCCGCTGGATGCAGTGGTGGAGGGGGAGGGATCGGCGACAGAGCGGCTGCGCCGCTGGCTCGACATGTTGATTGCAACCAAGCGGGAGAAGGTGCGCGGCGATCCAGAACTGTTTGCGACCTACATCTCGCTGGCCGGCGAGGCCCGCGAAGTGGTCGCGGCCCATGTCGAATGTCTGGTCCAGCAGGTCACGCAGATCATCGCCGACGGGGTGGCGCGCGGCGAGTTTTTCGTCCCCGACCCGGCGGAAGCGGCGCGCGCCGTGATCGATGCGACCGGGCGCTTCCATAATCCCGCCCATGCCGCGGCCTGGTCGGACCCCGGTATTGACGCGGCCTTCGAGCGGGTGTGGGCGCTCGTGCTGCGCGGGCTTAGAGCATTGTCCGGCGAAGCAGGCCCTCGGACTTGATCCGAGAGTGGACGC
>CAZTTL010000124.1:2304-10129 GCA_964616635.1 uncultured Rhodoplanes sp.
GCCACTTGCCTCACACAGCGCAACAGCGTCACGAGCGTGCACCGCAGCAAAAATTTAGTCCGCACACTTACCGTCCTTTAACAAAGGGTTAAGTATGATTGTGTTCAGGGTGCCTCAGACCGCATGTTTTTTGCTTGAAGACGCAACTTATGCTTGGACGGCCGGGCAACAATATGTTGAATTATGCTATCATCCGCCGCGTGGAGCTTACCAAGACCTTGGCGGCGCCGTAATTTCCGCGTTGTTTTGGTTCAAGCAGATTGTTGGCTCAAGCAGAGTGGCGCTCGAGTCGCGGTGGCGTGCAAAGAATGCTAAAAACAAGCAGGGGCTTCGCGTGCCGGCGTCGCCGCTCGGACGAAAAGTAAAATACCGGTGAGACGGGCCAGAGCGCTCTACGCTTTTCCAGATCACCGATGAACGAAGACGCGGGCCGAGGCCGACTAAGGCCCAGGAAGCAGGAAAGTCCGTCGGATTTGATTCTTGTGGGATGTGGCTCTTAAGGAGAGGTGACCGATGCGAGCAGGTGCGATTGCAGCCGGTGTGGTCGTCGTGGCCCTCGCGGGATCGCTGGGCATCATTTATGCCCAGAAAGGGGAATTGCCGACCATTTCGTGGGAGAAGACTGGCGCCGAAACCACGGGGCTCGTCCACGGCAACAGTGCACCGCCTCCGGCCTCGCGTGAGGCACGCGAGGCCGCCGCGCAAGCTGCGCCAAAGACGGTGGTGGCCCAGGCCGGTGCTCCTGGTCAGATGCCGGCGCCAGTGAAGGTGTCGGCGCAATCCAACGCATCGCCCGCGCCTCCCTCGCACCCGCAGTTGACACCCGCAGAGGTCGTAAAAGGTCCGCCCTGCACCAATCCCGGTGCGCTCGGCGTCGAGCGGGTCGTGGAAATTGACACCACTGGCGGTCCCGGTTTCGGCTTCGAGCATTTCAAGCAGTACGACTTCTTGCGGCCGGGCGAAGTGGTGCTGACCTTCGACGACGGGCCGTGGCTCCATAACACTGAGGCCGTGCTCAAGGCTTTGGCCGACCAGTGCGTGAGGGCAACGTTCTTCCCCATCGGCAAGCACGCGACCTATTATCCGGAAATCCTCCGCGAGGTTTATGCGGCCGGGCACACGATCGGCTCGCACACTTGGTCGCACCAGGACTTGTCGAAGAAAACACCGGAAGAGGGCAAGCAGGAGATCGAGATGGGTGTCAGCGCGGTGAAGACGGCGCTGGGTCATCCGATTGCGCCGTTCTTCCGCTTCCCGGCGCTGCGTCATCCGCAGGAAATGCTCACTTATCTCGGCGAGCGTAATGTCGGCGTCTTCTCGACCGACATCGACTCCTTCGACTTCAAGATCCACAAGCCTGATAGGCTTGTGAAGACCCTGATGGCGAGGCTGAAGAAGCATGGCAAAGGCATTATTCTGATGCACGATTTCCAGCATGGAACGGCCAAGGCGGTGCCTGAGCTGCTGGCCGAGCTCAAGGCCGGCGGCTACAAGGTCGTGCACCTGATGCCGAAGGGTCAGTTGCAGTCACTCGCGCAGTATGACGATATGGTGATGAAGGCGACGGAAAAGACCGGCCATTTCCAGACCGGTGGCGGCCGGCCGATGTCTACTGTGATTCGCACCATCGGACAGCAATAGGCTAGCGCAAGCGCTTCCTGAAAGCCGGCGCCTGGAGCATTTTCCGGCGAAGTGGATGCCGGTTCGCCGCCAGAAAATGCGATCACGCAAAGAGAAATAGAGCGAATTCCGATTCTATTAGAACGGAATTTGCTCTAATTGTAGCGCCGGCTTTCGTTTTTTCGATCAGCCGGCTTGGCGCATGGCGGCCGCGCGCGCAGCCGCCAATGGGATTGCGCGGCGCTCGCGAAAAGCGTCGAGGATCAGCGGATTGACCCCGCGACGGGCGAGCGCCTGCCGCAAAGCCTCATCATCAGCACTGCTGCCGGCAAGGCGCTGGCCAGTGAGGCTGTCGGGCAGCGCGGTGAGTGTCGCACCGGGATCGACCTCGGTAACGATCCGCTGGAATACCGCGAGTGGAACCCGGTAACCGCCGATACCGACGAATCCTGCCGGCGGCGCGGTAACGATCAGGCCGCCGCCATTGCGCTCGACCCGGCAGGAAAACCCGGTATCGATGAAAAAAGCCTCGTCGAGCTTGAGAAAGGGCGGATCGCCGCGTTCGGCGCCGGGTGGGTAGCAGAAGCGCGGCGTCATCGGCCCCCGAAAGGCAAGCGTGCCCGAGGCGGTCCGCGACAGCTCCGCCACCAGCATGCTCCCGGCGGCTTGGCGCGGGGCCATCACCGGACCGAGGGCGACAGGCGCAGGCTGGCCGCCGCTGCCGCGGCGAGCGGCGATGAGCCCGATCTCGCCGAAGATCTGCAGATCGACCAGGGCAGGTTTTTCCTCTCGCCAAGCCGGACTGGCGGGAAGGCGCTCAGGCGTCCGCCATACCGCGATCACGGAATGCAGATCGGTGGGTCCGGCGAAGACGCTGGCCTCGGCAAGGCGCGCCGCGAGCGGGCCGGGGACGATCAGCACGCGGGCGTGCTCGTCCGTGAGCTGGGCAGCCAATACCTCGGCATCAAACATGGGATGCAGGCACAGCGTTCCGCCGGTCGCGAGCCACGGCACCAGTCCGGTGGCAAGCCCGGCGAGCGAGGACGGCAGGAGGGTCGAGACGATCGCCGCGGGCGGCGCGATCGCGCCCTCCAGTGCCACCGCGAGACCCGCGGCAAGCAGCTCGGAATGGCTGCGCGCCACCGGCAACGGTCCTGCTGCGTCCATGTCCCAGGTGATCACCGCGACATGGGCGGCGCGGTCATGCGTGCGCCGGTTCGGCTCGGCAATCTCGGGAGCTGCCAGGAGATCGTCCTCAAGGAACGGATCGAATGGGACCACGCCGTCCGGCAGATCGCGCCCGAAGGCGCACACGGCGCGGATGGGAAAGACCTCGGCAGCAATGTGTGTGGCGAGCGCGGGAAGATGGGCATCACCCACCTCGCCAAAAGCGACGATGGCCTTTGCTCCGATCCGTGACAGGGCCGCGCTCGCCTCGGCGCGCCGCCACAACAGCGGCATGGGCGCAGCGATCATGCCGGCACGCAGAACGGCAAGGAGCGTCAGCACCGCCTCGACGGTGTTCGGCATATGCAGCGCGACGACGTGGTCGGTCTTGAGCCCGAGCTGCTGCAACTTCGCGGCAATGGCGCAGATGATGCGATCGGCCTGGGCGAAGGTCAGCCGCCGGACCGGACGTTCAGCGCCAAAGCTCCGACCGATATTCGGCGCATCGGCGAGCGCTATCGCGTCGGGATCCTTGGCGAGTGCGCGCGCGAAAAGGTCGATGAGCGTCGGCCCGCCCAGGTTAGCGGTGATCATGGCCTGTTGCGCATCCGGGTTGCCGAGAATCATGCTTCATCTTCTCACGGAGAAGGCTCCCGGTACCAGGTCTCCGGCAGATAACCGTAAAGCGATGTTTTCGCTGGATGGCCGATGGTGCGCCAGCGCGCAACCCATTGCGCCGGCAAATGATAAAGCGGCACAACAAATTGCCCGGAAATCAACACGCGATCGAGGGCGCGCACGGCGCTGACGAAGTCGTTGCGCTGCACGGCCTTCAGGAGCGCGGCGATCATGGCGTCGACCGCGGGCGAGCGCACGCCCATATAGTTGCGGCTGCCCTGCTCACCGGCCGCAGCCGAGCCCCAGTAGAAGGCCTGCTCGTTGCCGGGCGACAGCGATTCGTCCCAATAGTACTGGATCATGTCGAAGTCGAAGGCGATGCGGCGCTGCTCGTATTGCACGGCGTCGACCATGCGGATCGATGGCGTGATGCCGGCGCGCTTCAGGCTGCGGGCAAAGGCGAGCGCGATGCGCTCCTGGTCTCGGGTCGTCACCATGATCTCGAAAGTGAAGGGTTTGCCGGTCGCGCGTTGCTTGAGGACGGTGCCATCGATCGCGTAACCCGCTTGGGCGAACAGATCGAATGCGGCCTTGAGCTGCGCGCGGTCGCGGCCCGAGCCGTTGCTCACCGGCGGCGCCCAGGTGCCGGCAAGCACTTCGGGCGTCACCGCATCAGGGAAAGGCGCAAGCAGGGCACGCTCGCGGGCGTCGGCCGGATGGCCCTGGAAGGACAGCTCGCTGCCCTCGAAATAGCTGCCGGTGCGCCGATAGAGGCCGTAGAACAGGCTGCGGTTGATCCACTCGAAATCGAACAGATGGTTGATCGCCTTGCGCACGCGGATGTCGGAGAAAATCGGCCGGCGCGTATTGAAGACGAAGGCGCGCATGCCCTGGGGCACGCCGGTCGTGAATTCCTCCTTGACGACGCGGCCGTCGCGCGCCGCCGGAAAGTCATAGGCCGTCTCCCAGCGGCCGGGGTCGCTCTCGGCGAACAAATCGAACAAGCCCTTGCGGAAGGCTTCGAAGTAGGAATTGGCATCGCGGTAATAATCGATGCGCACGGTGTCGAAATTCCACAGGCCGCGATTCACCGGCAGGTCGCGCCCCCAATAATTGGGATTGCGGGTGAGCGTCACGCTCTTGCCGGCGTCGACCTCGGAGATGACATAGGGGCCGCTCGCGATGAATGGCGTCAGGTTGGTGTCCTCGAAGGTTTCGGGATCGATCGCATGGCGCGGCAGCACCGGCATCAGGCCGAGGATGAGCGGCATTTCGCGATCATTGGCGCCGCTGAGATCGAACCGCACGCCGTGCTCGCCGACCTTCTCGGCCTTGGTGACCTTCTTGTAATAGGTGCGGTAATTTGGTCGCCCCTTGTCGCGCAGGAGCTGCCAGGTGAAGATCACGTCCTCGGGGGTGATCGGGTGGCCGTCGGAGAATTTGGCGCGTTCATCGAGGTTGAAGGTGACGTAAGTGCGCGCGGCGTCGGTCTCCACCGTGCGCGCGATCAGGCCGTAGAGGGTGAACGGCTCGTCATAGCTGCGCGCGAGCAAACTTTCGATCACGTAGCTGCGCAGCGATTGCGCCGGCACGCCGCGCACAATGAGCGGGTTGAGGCTGTCGAAGGTGCCGAGCACGCCGAGGGTGAGCTGCCCGCCCTGCGGCGCATTCGGATCGGCATAGGGGAAATGCGAAAAATTCTCCGGCAGCGCCGGTTTGCCATGCATGGCGATGGCGTGGCTTGGTTTTGCCGCAACAACGGGCGCCACCGGGGCGGGGGAGGCGGAGGCGCCTGAAGATGCAGGGAAGGAAGGCGCGACTGCTGGCCCCCACAACAAGAGCGAGAAAACGGACAGGGTGGTGGTCACACGAGCGAGCCAATTCATCCTCCCCCGTGCAAACGGGGGAGGGGGACCATGCGCAGCATGGTGGAGGGGGTGTGCAGCAGGCAAGGACAGGTCGCCCCCTCCACCGCCTACGCAGCCAAGCCTGCGCAGGCTGCGCAAGCTTGCCTGCGATGGGCGGTCCCCCTCGCCCGCGCAGCGGGGGAGGATGAGTTTTCGCATGAACCGCGGCATGAGCCGATCGAGGACGGTCACCTCGCACCAAGCCGATTCGCTATTGACGGATGGGGCGAGCTAACACGGCGGGTGTGGCGGAGCTGTGGTCACATCCCAGACGGACAGACCAAGCGGACCTGAAATCCGAAATGAATTCGCTGGCTGATGCGATTATCGGGCTATACGAACGGCACGCCCGCGCCTTCGATGCCGAGCGCGGGCGCAGCCTGTTTGAAAAGGCTTGGCTTGACCGCTTCGCCGCGCTTCTGCCGGCAGGCGGCTCGGTCCTCGATATCGGCTGCGGATCGGGCGAGCCGATCGCGCGCTACCTGATCGAGCATGGCTTCAAGCTGATCGGCATCGATTCCTCGCCGGCGATGATCGCCATGTGCCGAGATCGGTTCCCCGACCAGACTTGGCGCGGCGGCGATATGCGCCAGCTCGCACTGGAGCAAAATTTCGACGGGCTGATCGCCTGGAATAGCTTCTTCCACCTGTCGCATGAGGATCAGCGCCGGATGTTTCCGATCTTTCGCGCCCATGCAGCGGTCGGAGCTGGCCTCCTGTTCACCACCGGACCATCGCATGGCGAGGCGATCGGCAGGCATTGCGGCGAGCCACTCTATCACGCCAGCCTGGGCGAAGCGGAATACCGGTTTTTGCTGGACGAAAACGGCTTTGCCGTCGTGAAGCAGGTCGCGGAAGACCCGGCCTGCCGCGGGCATACGGTTTGGCTTGCGCGAAAGACCTGAACCCGCACCGCCATCCCACACAACGCAGGCGTCGGCGCGCTCGATCCGAGAGCATGATCTAAGAAAAGTTGCAGACTTTTCGGAAAAAATCCTGCGACAAAACAAGGAGGTAAAGAGCGCGATTGATTCAACATCACGCGATCGCGTTCTAGAAGGACAGCCCGACGCGCCGACCTTTAATCCATACCATTCGGCAGCTCTTTTTTGCGCCGCCGTAGAGCAGGATGAATTTCTTGGGAATCTCGCTTGCGCCGTGAACGATTATGCAGGCGCCTCCAGCCGAAATATCGACGATGTCGCAGTTGATCGCAGGTGCCGTCAGGTCGACGAAAATCTTGCCGGTTCGAGACATCAAACCGCTCGGACGGACACGAATAAATCGTCGCTTATTTTGCATCTGCCATCTCCGCCGCTTATTGCGTTTCCTGCCCTTCTTCTGTCTTCGGATTTAGAATGTGTAGCCTTCCGGGCGCCAACAGCGACGATCTGTGGCTTGTGGTCTGGCAAGATTGCCGTCCTTGCCGGCAGCGTATCGCCGTTCGTTCTATTGCGACCCGTCGTGCGCGCTTCGGGGTCGATAGCCGCGCCGCAGCTAAAAGTAGAATAAAACTGATAAATAAATTGTTACACCCACAACGAGTACAGGGGGCCGCAATCAAGCACAGAATTCGTGCATGCTTGGACGTGCAGCCTAATACCCTACCGCTGTCCCGAATAAGTCGTAGGCGTCGGCGCGCTCGATCTTCACCGTGGCGATCTCGCCGATCCGCATCGGGCGCCAGGCGCTGACATGCACCGTCCCGTCGATCTCCGGGGCGTCGGCCTTGCTGCGCCCCCTGGCGCCGGTTGCCGTCACTTCGTCGATGATGACCTGCTGGCGGGTGCCCACCTTGCGCTTCAGCCGTAGCGCCGAGATTGCCTGCTGGCGCTGCATGAAGCGGTGCCAGCGCTCCTCCTTAACCTCATCGGGAACCGGCGGCGCAACGTCGTTCGCCGCAGCGCCCGCGACCGGCTCGTAGCGGAAGCAGCCGACGCGGTCGAGCGCCGCTTCGCCGAGCCAGTCGAGCAGGAACGAGAATTCTTCCTCGGTCTCGCCGGGAAAGCCGACGATGAAGGCCGAGCGCAGCGTGAGATCGGGGCAGATTTCGCGCCAGCGGCGGATACGCTCCAGCGTTTTTTCCTGCGCGGCCGGGCGCCGCATGCGCGCGAGCACGCTCGGCGCGGCATGCTGGAACGGCACATCGAGATAGGGCAGCACCAATCCGTCCGCCATCAGCGGGATCACCTCGTCGACATGCGGATAAGGGTAGACGTAGTGCAGGCGCACCCACACGCCGAACTCGCCGAGCGCGCGGGCGAGATCGACGAAGCGCGCGCGCACGTCACGCTCGCCCCAGGCGCTTTCGGCATATTTCAGGTCGACGCCATAGGCCGAGGTGTCCTGCGAGATGACCAGCAGCTCCTTCACCCCGGCGGCAACGAGCTTTTCCGCCTCGCGCAGCACGTCAGCGGCCCGGCGCGAGACGAGGCCGCCGCGTAGTTTTGGGATGATGCAGAAGCTGCAGCGGTGGTTGCAGCCCTCGGAAATCTTCAGGTAAGCGTAATGGC
>CAZTTL010000125.1:0-8822 GCA_964616635.1 uncultured Rhodoplanes sp.
CTGGCAGACAATGCGCCCATATGCATCCGGACCGATGAAGCGCAGCCCGAAGGACTCACAAACGGCTGGTACTAAGGCCATTCGATTTCTCGACTCGCGCCCGCCGAAGATGGACAGCACCACATCATTCGTATGGTGCGCTGCGGCGGCCGCCAGTTCGGCCGGCGTCCGGTAGTGATGAGCCGGCAGTCCAAGACCGCCGAGCGCATCCAAAATGTCGGTAAGGACGAAATCCGCGGTTCTTTCCAAATCGCGGCGTAGATGCGTATCAGCCGCCGGAACCAAGTTGTTGAGCGGGTCGGCTACAATCACCACGCCCGCGAACGGGAAAGCAGCCTCCGTGGAACCGCTCATAATTCTAAGTTATTGATGAACACACTATTGCGACCCGCACCCGTTGAGGTTGGACATTGCCGACGCTTCAACGGCTAACCCTGTCCGCAGATTGGGCGCGCAAACCTATGGCGTCGGTAGCGGGGTGCGGCAGAATGCGGGTCTTCGGTTTGGGGGGAAGTCATGCCCGTCCGGGACCAGGCTGCCGCGTTCCTTCGGTTTTGCTCGGTTGAGCGCCGCCTCTCAGAGAACACGCTCGCGGCCTATCGTTCTGACCTTGCAGATTTTTTCGGATGGTTGCGAGCCGGCGCGGAGGCCGGCGAAGTGTCGACGGCAACGCTCCGAAACTATCTCGAATGGATGGTGAGTGAGCGAAAGCTGACGATCGCGACCGTGCGGCGGCGGCTCGCTTGTCTGCGAGCATTTTTTCGCTGGCGTGCCGACCAGCTTCAGGCCGATGATCCGTTCATGGGGTGGCGCATCCAGTTGCCGCGCCGCAAGCGATTGCCACGGGCGCTATCCGGCCGTGAAGTGTCGGCATTGCTGGCGTCGTCGCGCTTCTTGACGCCAGCCGAGAAGCTGTTGGGTCTCGCGGTGCGGCTGATGGTGGCAACCGGGCTGCGGGTCGGCGAGCTGTGCAAGCTCCGGATCGATGATGTGTCGCCCGACGGCTCGACGCTCCGCGTGCACGGAAAGGGTTCGCGCGATCGGATCGCCTATGTCACCGACGGCGCGTTGCAGGGCGAGCTGCAGCAATTCGTGAGTGCGCGGCGGCGCACGGAGGCGGGCGGGGCGCTTTTCGTCAATTGCCGCGGTACGGCCCTAAAGCCGCAGTCGATCCGAACGCAGTTGCGCCGATCGGCCGAGCTGGCAGGGCTGTCGCGCCGCATTACGCCTCACATGCTGAGGCACACGGCGGCAACGCTGCTGATCGAAACCGGCGTCGATATTCGCTTTGTCCAACGCTTGCTCGGCCATTCCAGCATCGCGACAACCGAGATTTACACCCACGTTTCCGACGAGGCCTTGCGCACGACGCTCAAGCGCGCGGATGTGTTGGCGCGGTTGGTGGAGCCGCAGCTTGCGGCCGAATAGGAAATGCGGCGTCACGCAGTGTATTGCATCGTCGAAGCCCAGCGGCGCGACGGCTCACGCTCATGTCGGGGCGCACGGACAAACTCAGCTCTCGCCCGGGCGTAGCATGGCGAAGACGCTGGTGACCGAGGCAAAATCACGATAGCCGCAGCGCGCCAGCGGCACCGCCCGCGCGGTATCGAACAACCCGTCGACCAGATAGGCCTCGTCGATATGCACACCGACGACCTGGCCGATCGTGAGATAGCGCTCGACCGCATGGCCGTCGAGGTCGCGCAGGTGCAGGAGGTCGACCACCTTGCATTCGAGCGCGGCCGGTGAAGCGGCGACGCGCGGCGGTCGGACCAGCCGGCAGGGCGCGGTGGCCAGTCCGGTCAGTTCGAACTCGTCCACCTCCGGCGAAACGCGCGCCGACGACTGGTTCATCGGCTCGGCAAGCGCTGCCGTCGCGAGGTTGAAGACGAACTCGCGGGTCGCCTCGGCGTTGCGCACGGTGTCTTTGAACCCCTCGCTGGAGAAGGCCAGCATCGGCGGCTGCGTCGAGACAGCATTGAAGAAGCTGTAGGGCGCGAGATTATAGCGGCCCTGCGGGTCGATCGTCGAAATCCAGCCGATCGGCCGTGGCGCGATAATCGCCTTGAACGGGTCATGCGGCAGCCCGTGACCCGATTGCGGTTCGTAGAACATCATGAAATTCCACTGTGTCTCTTAAAATGAGGGCCGTCGGATCGGCCGGGGGGAAAGGGCAGAAGAAGCGCAATTTCGCCGAAAGCAAAGCAAAAATCGAGCAGGGAAGCGCTGGTCACTGCGAAGGAGCGGGAGTGGGAGTGCGCACGTCACCTTGCCTCTGTGCCCGACTTCGCCCCCTCTCCCGCGAGGGGAGAGGGGACGAAAGTCAGAACGGGTTGGGTGAGCTTGAAATGACTGCTGCAGAGTTTGGGCCGCACGGCATGCTTGGCGGGAGGCTTTGCCAAGGGTGCGGCTGGAGCGGCCCGATTAGGATAATGCAACGCCGTCCTGATGGCCCGCTTTGGCGCGGCGCGAATTTGCCTTGCGCTCGCCCGAAGCCGGCTTGACGGCAGCGCCGCCGATCGCCTGGAGATAGAGGTCGAGCAGCGTCTCCTGTTCGTCGCGTTCCTGCTGGTCCTGCTTGCGAACCCGGATCACCTGCCGCAGGATTTTTACGTCGAAGCCGTTCCCCTTTGCTTCGAGATAGATTTCTTTCTTGCCTTCGTTGAGCTCCTTGATCTCTTCCTCGATGCGCTCGATGCGCTCGACAATTGCGCGCAGTTGATCGCCTGCAACCTCGCCCGGTGCGCTCATGGTGTACTCCTGGTGAACATGATCGTGCAAAAATGCGCGATTTGGCCCGCATCAGCAAGGCAAGCCGCCGCGTGTGGTCAACAGGTGGTTAAAGGCTCGCGCGCCTGCGGTCAGGACAGGATCAGGCCGGGCGGCAGCGCCTCGCCGTACAAACTCAATCGCTCGGCGCGCTCGACGGGAACGGCCTGTCTGAGGCGGTTGGTCTTGGCCGGTGCAACGCCGGCCTTCTCCAGCTTGCCGGCGATTTTTTCCCGCAGGGATCTGGGCAGGTCCAGGCTGCGGTCATCGACGGCGCGCGCGGCGCGCAGGAACAGCACCTGCACCTCGGCGAATTCCGGATGGGTCCAGTCGAACCGGCGGAACGCGTCATAGGCCTTTTCGACCAGCGCCGGCGGGGGAACGCTTTCTGGCCCGGCGTAAAACGGCGTCCGGTTGAGCAGCAATCCGAGCGCGGCAAGATAGGGCGCGCAATGCTTTTGCTGGGAAGCGAGTTGCACGGCTATTTCGATGAAATGCCCGATCAGCGCGGCCTTGCGCTCAGGGCCGAGGCGCTCGAACGAGCCGGCCATGCGGATCAGTTCGGGTGCAATAGTCTTTTGCTGATAGAGCCGGTCCTTCTCGGCGGCGAGCAGCGCCTCTTGCCGTTCGCGCGAGAGGCCGCCGGCGACGCGCCGCCACAGGATGTATTCCTGCGGCTTGCTGCGCTTGCCGGGGAAGCGCAATCCACCGCTCAGGATGTGCCACAGCGCGTCGATGCGAAGCTCATCCATCGGCACGCCGAATCCCGGGCGCAGGAGGAAACCGGCGAGCACCAGCCAGGTCTCCTCGTGGTCGGCTGAGCGAGCGCGCGCGGCTTCGTTGGCTTCCAGGCTGCTCCACAGGTCGCGCAGCAGGATGCCGTTCCACTCGCCTTTTGGCCGCTCGAGGATTTGCTCCAAACTCTGAAGCAGCCGCTGCGCCGTCATCTTCTCGCGCTTGCCGAGCGGCAGCGTAAACGCAGCAGCGATCCGCTGGCGGGCCGCGGTCAGGCGCTCGGGCGCGACGCCAGGCTCTGTTGGCGAGGGCGCCGATTCCGCTGTTGGGGCGGTCCCGGCCGCATCGCGCTCATGCGGACGCAGATTGAATTCGAGCGGCCAGGTGTGCGCGAGGCTTGGGTCCAGGCTCCGGCACGACACTTGAAGCAGCCCTAGCGCGTTGACCTTGGCGTCGACCGCGACGGGGATTGTGGCGGCGGCGTCGCCGCCTGCCGATAGCGGGACGGTCGCGATCGTCTCCAGCGGCGGCAGCGCGTGAAACTCTTCCCGTTGCTCGTCGATAATGTCGCCGGCTTTTGCCGCCTCGTGGCGGGTCGAGGTATAAACCTGGAAGCGCACCAGCCGGTTGACGCGAAGCCGCAGGCCGAGTTCCGCAACCTCATAGGACTGATCGGGCGCGGCGCCGTGCGGCAGAATGCAGACGAGCGCGCGCCGCGTTGCTTGCTGGCCGCCGTCCGCGGCCTTTGCTTGCGCTTCGAGAAAAACCGCGCGGGCGGCACCCGCCTCGATCCGTTCGCCGCCTCTTCGCAACTGCCGGCCAAATCGTGCCGCACCGAGCGCCACGGCGTGATCGAACTGCGCGTTCTCCAGCACATGCGGCAGCCGTCCGCTTTGCCATGCCCCGATCTGCTCGCGCAGCTTCTCGCGCAAACGAGCGGGACGCAGCGAGCCGCCATTGAAGAGCACCGCATCGACGGGAGGACGGCCGTCGAGGAACGCGGCAAGATGGCGGGTGATCGCGCCATCGAATGCGTAAGGGAGCCCAAACTCCTTGATCGCGCCGAGCGCACGCCGTGGCCGGTCGGTCAGCTTGCAGGCGGGGAAGAAGCCGTCGAGGACGAGCGCTTCCAGCTCGGCGCGGGTGACCTCGACGGACTGCGCGCCGGCCAGCAGGCTCGACCCGCGGCCCGGGAGCGAGACCGTGAAGGTTTCGTCCGACGCGCCGTCGCTGCCCAGCACCTTTTCCTTGAGCGATCGGCACGCGGCCACGAGGTGGTCCCATTGCCCACCGGCAAGTCCGCCGCTGCCGGTCGCGAGGCGCTGCTCACACAGATGCGCGATGGCGAGATCGATATTGTCGCCGCCGAGCAGAATATGATCGCTGACGGCGACCCGGCTGATGGCGGGCTCGCTGCCGTCGTCGTGCCGCTGCAGCTCGAACAGGCTGAAGTCGGACGTGCCGCCGCCGATATCGATCACCAGCACATGCTGCGTATCCGCTGGCGAAGGCGGCAGCGCGCTCCACGGACTCCCGCGGCCCGCCTGTTTTTGCTCGAGCCAGCAGTAGAACGCGGCCTGCGGCTCTTCGAGGAGGCGCACATGAGCGGGGAAGCCGGCTTCCTGCGCGGCGGCAAGCGTCAGCCGTTGCGCCGCGGCATCGAAGGAGGCGGGAACAGTAACCGTGACATCCTGGTCGTCGAACGCGCAGCCTTGCTCGGCAAAACGCAGGTTCCAGGCCGCGCGCAGATAGCCGAGAATGAGGGCCGAGGCGGTGACGGGCGAGATCTTGTCCTGCTGCGCCAGTTCGTCCGATCCCCACGGCAGGAAGCGCGCCGAGCGATCCGCCGCGTGATGGCAGAGCCAGGACTTGGCCGACTGGACGACGCGCCCCGGCGTTTCGCTCGCCTTGCGCTGCGCCAGCCGACCGACCACCCATTCGCTCGAACCAAGTCCGCGCGCGTTGATTTGCGCGGCAATCGCCTCCTCGGGCCGGTAGAGGAAGGAGGGGACCGTCGGGTGATCGATCACCGTCGACGGCGTGTCCCATTGCGGCACGGCGAAAGCCTGCGAGGCGCCCTCACCGGACAGCGGGGCAAAGGCCAGGACGGAATTGCTGGTGCCGAGATCAATGCCGATGCTGAATTTTTTGGGCTGCGCCATCCGCAATCCGTTGCCGCGCGATGCCAGACATCAAACGGACCGACTTCGGCGGTGCTTTGCCGCTATTCCGTTCTCACCAAAAACTCGACCTTCCAGCGATGGCCGGATGTGGTGTGCTTCATCCAGAGCTCGAGGGTGCCGACCTCGGTGATGACCGCGTTGATCTGCACCGGTACCGGCTGGCCAGCCGGCAGCTCTTCGACCGGCGCGAGATCGACCTCGAGCAGACTGATTTCCAGCAGCTCTTTCTCGGCATCGGGCAGGATCTGCCCGGGCTTGTCGCCGCTTCTGACTTCCGAGGAGAAGAACCGGAACTCCGCCGGTTGCCCGGTGACGAGGGCGAGGTCGCGGCCTTCGATCATCACTTCGGAGCCTTCCTCCATCCCCTGTGGAACGACGCAGAGCGCCTTCAGCGGCGGATTGAAGCCGGGCACCGCCGGCATCGAGGTCTCCAGCCCGATATAATAGGACCGCGACGCGCCGGCCTTGATGCGGATGCCTTTGCCGGTGATGCGGTTACGGCCGTAGAAGGATGCGCCCTTGGCGACCGCCAGATCCGGCTCGTGTCCGGCGAGCTCGCGCACCGCCCGGCCGTCGTTCCAGTCCGTCAGCAGATCGAGCACGCGCCGCCGCAGCGGCGCCGCTTTGAAGACGCCGCCGTTGAACAGCACCGCAGTCGGCGCCAGAAACGACCTCGACAACGTGTCAGCCGGGACGAGGGAGCGCAGCATCTCGCTTGCCTGCACGTTCGCGAGGCTGCGCGTGAGAAAGCGGGCCAGGTGCTTGCTGATCACCGGGTCCGACGCATAGGGCAGGCCGAACTCCTGCAAGCCGACGCGCCGGCCCTGCTGCGGAAGGTCTCCGATGCCGGTGATGGCGAAGAACCCGTCGATGACGATCTGCTCCAGCGTCGGGCGGTCGAGCTTGGTCGAGACCGTATTGCCAAACAGGCTCGACCCGCGGGTCGGCACGGCGATCGGAAACTCGGTCATCGAGTCATCTTCCAGCATCGCCACCTTGGCCATGCCGGCGGAATGCGTGAGCGACAGGAACTGCATGTCGCTGATGGACGTGCCTTCGCCATCCAGCTTGGCGCGCAGCGCATAGGCGAGCGCCAGGTCCATATTGTCACCGCCGAGCAGGATGTGCTCGCCGACGCTAACGCGGTTGAGATCGAGATCGCCGTCCTTCTCGGAGACGGCGACGAGGCTGAAATCGGCTGTTCCGCCGCCGACGTCGCAGACCAGGACGATGTCACCGGGCCGCACCTGCGTGCGCCAGTCCTTTCCGGCCTGGGCCGTCCACGCATAGAACGCCGCCAGCGGCTCCTCCAGCAGGATGACCTTGCCGAGACCGGCGGCCTCCGCCGCCTCTGCCGTCAGGTTTCGCGCGATTTCGTCGAAGGAAGCCGGGATTGTCACCACCACCTGCGCTTCCGCCAGGCTCAAGTTCTTGTCCTGGGTCCGCATCGCGTGGGCGAAGCTTTCTCTCATATGCTCGAGATAGCGGCGCGAGCACTCGAAGGCCGACAGCTTCTCTTCATCGATCTCCGACTTCCAGGGCAGCGTGCGCTGGCGCGGATCGATATGGGGGTTCGACAGCCATGACTTCGCCGAGGTGATCAGGCGGTCGGGCACGAGCGCGCCATGCTCGCGGGCGAAATGGCCGATGACCGGGCCGCGCTCCGGGGTCGGCCACGGCAGCGGGAATGAGTCGGCGGGAAACTCGTCATGATGCGGAATGTAAAGCGCGGACGCGAGCGTCGGCTTCTCACCGATCCGGTTCGGCCCCAGCACCTGGGTGATTTCGATGATGTCGGTCTGATTGCTATCGACTTCCGAAACCGCGATTGCGCTGTTGCTGGTGCCGAGGTCGATGCCGAGGCTGAAACGATAGTCCATGGAAACGTGCCACGTTGTTGTTGCGGAGTTGTTGTTGCGGAAAACGATCACCAATGGGGGACAGTTACGCCGCGTGTGTTACGGCACCGCCGTCAGAGCGGCGGGGACTGTCCGGCCAAACCGGCGGCTAGCGAAGCTCGACCTCGGCCGGAGCGACGGCTGGCAGCTTGTCGGCGCCGATCCGTGCCACCCGTGGCAGCTTGACCCATTCCGCCTTCCAGCCGTGATGGATGAGCGTTCCGGTGAACGGCGCCTCGCCGCTGATCTTGCCGACGAGACGGTAATCGTCCGATGCATATCCGGTCGGGACGGAGACGGTCGAGCCTTCCTTTTCGGTGCGCATCGGGCTGATGCCGAAATGCTCGCGAAGAACCGCCTTGCATCCCTCATGCAGAACGCGCCCGGCAGCCCCCACCTGCGCGTCGCTATAGCCGGCGATGTCGTCCATCAGAAAGTCGATGAAACGCCCCCTTTCTTGAAGGATCGAAAGAAAGTTCACGACCTCGGCATCGAACTGATTGGCCGCGGAGACGGGAGGCGCAGGGGGTGAGACGGGCGCGGCAGGCGCGGCAGGCTTGGGAACCTCTGCCTGTGCGACAGGCGAGGCGGCCGGGCGATCGGTCAAGAGCGCGCCAACCAGCACAACGGCAATCACGACGATGGCATATATGGCATATGATGTCAGGACGGAGTGCGTCACGGTCGCGAGGACCGAAAGCACGAGAATGATCAAGGCGAGAGCGACAGCAATTTTTCGCATGCTTCGGATTTCTTCTCTGAAGATGGCTGGCGGGGCAGGGGACTTCTTTGAACAGCTTGGTGCGATCCGTTATCATCTGGCCGCCGCGGGGTGAGCCGATGGCTCCGGTTGCAGGCGTCGGCCCACGTTTCTCATTTTTCCCGGTCTCATGTCCAGCGATTGGCCGGCCGCCGGGTTGAGCCCCGAATGGGCGATGCGCCAAGACAAGGCGCTTAATCGCCCCCGGCTGGACGATCGCCGCCGGCGTCGCGCTGCGTCTCGCTGTTTTCGCCGGTATTGTCGTCGGCGTCGCTCTCGCCCTCAACCACGTCTTTCAACAGCCGTGCCCAGGTTGCCGCCGCATTCAGCGTTGCCGCCGCGGTGAGCGCGGTCCCAAAGGCAATTGCGACGAGGAGCGGACTGAGGCTTGTGGCCTGCTCGACCGCGGCCGCTGGCGGTGCCCCGGCTGCGGGTTCCGCAGCGGGTTCTGCGGGCTCCGGTTCCGCCGCGGTTTCG
>CAZTTL010000125.1:8922-10021 GCA_964616635.1 uncultured Rhodoplanes sp.
TTCTGCGGGCTCTGGTTCCGCCGCTGGTTCTGCAGTCTCCGGTTCCACCGCTGCCTGGACGGGCGAAGGCTCCGCCGCTGCCTCTGCGGCGGCTGGTTCGGCTGCTGCCGCAAATTCGGCAAGCCTGGCGGCCGTCAATGGCGGTATTGTCGCTGCATCAACAACTTTAGCGAGAGCCGACTTGCGGCGCTTTTTACCCTTTTTGTCCTTGCCAGCGCTGGACGCTGACTCTGCGGGCTCAGCGGAACCCGAAGGAGCTGGCTGACTGGCCGCGATCGGGACAACTGGTTCCCGCTCCGGTTCCGGCGCCGGTGCGGGAATGCTGTCTTTGCTCTGTCGGCCCTTGCCGATCCCGCCGCGCAGGTGATCCCTGAGCCGGCGGCGAGCCCGTCGGAAGGTGTCGTCGATGGCAAAACCGATGTCTTCGTAGCGCTTATCAGTGCCCCGGCTGTGGCCGGTATTGAGGTCACGTCCGTCGACAAGCGTGAAACCGATGTCGACCTCATACAGCCCCGGGCGCTTGCTCGCCTTCGGCCCTGTGGCCACCACCCGGCACGTTTCGATCGCCTCGTGGGACCGCGCCAATTCGGCAATTCGCTCCTCAATCGCGCTGCGAAGCCGGCGCGTCCCCTCCATTCCGTGAAAATCGATTTTCCATGTTTGCATCGGTAGTCCCCGGCCAACAACACGTCAGGTCATCGTAATCGAAGCACTTGACGGCAATCTGTTGCATTCGAGAATCACGTTTCTGCCATTTTGAAGGAGGCGCCGAGCGTATTCAATGCGACCGCAGCGCCGGTGGGCGAAGAAATGAGCGCTGCCATGACCTTTACTCGTCGTGGGGCGCGAGCGCGCGGCGCAAAGGCAAGCATTATAAATGCAGTCAATGCCCATGCCCAAGCGGGCGACTTCGAGCACACGTCTCACCTTCCATCTACTCGCAGGCCGTTGATAAGCAGAGCAGTTCAAAGCGCAGATTGCAACAGCCGGCGCCAGCAAGCGCTCTTGCGGAGAGTCATCGGAAGGTCAGCTCCGCGACCCACACCTGTGGGGGGCGTCCCAAATGTGTCCCGAGCTCGATTTCTGGGTCTTCAAAATC